>JBFYZW010000733.1:0-4975 GCA_041309305.1 Deltaproteobacteria bacterium
CTCTTCCGATCTGCGACCACCGGGGCGGCGAGGATCGCGGCGATGAACAGCATCATGCCGGCCAGCGCGATCAACTCGTCCATCAACGGCGCGCCGCGCTGCAGGCCGAGGAAGCGGTGCAGCGGGATCTTGGCGAACGAGAAGTAGTAGGCCTCGATGAAGATCATGTGCCCGCCGACGGCGAAGAAGATGATGATCAGCAGGTGGTAGAAGAGGTTGCCCGCCGGGGTGACCCTGGCGCTCGAGCCCGGGACCATCACCTCCGACATCGAGGCGCCGCGCACGGTGTCGATGATCCGCCCGGCCATCTCGACGGCGAGGAAGATGGCGCTGGCGGCGAAGCCGATCACCAGGCCGATGAACACCTGGGTCAGCATCAGGAGCAGAAACGGCCCGGGCGTGACCGGGATCGCCTCGGTCGGGACCAGCGGGCGGGCCAACGGCCAGAGCAGGATGGTGAACAACAGGCCGATGCCCATCTTCAGCTCGGTCGGGATCAGCTTGCCGCCGAGGAACGGGGTGAGCACGATCACCGGCATCGTCCGGGCGAGGATCAGCGCCACCACCAGCATTTCGCGCGTGTGCTGGAGCGCATAGGCCGCTGATTGGAGGACCGCGTCCACGTCCGGCTCAGTTGACGATCTTGGGGAACTCTTCGAAGCACATGCGCGTGAAGCTGAGTAGGCTACCGCCCAACCAGGGGCCGAGCGCCGCCAGCGAGCCGAAGATGACCACCATCTTGGGCACGAAGGTCAAGGTCGCCTCCTGGATCTGGGTCACCGCCTGGAACAGCGACACCGCCAACCCGATGACCATCGACAGGAGGATCGGCGGGCCGCAGACGACGACGATCATCAGCAGCCCCTCGGTGGTCAGCCGGAGAATGAAATCGACGATCCGTTGCTCCATCGCGCGCCTCACTGGTAGCCGAGCAGCAGGCCCCGGGTGATCAGGTACCAGCCGTCGACCAGCACGAAGAGGAGGATCTTGAACGGCAGCGAGATCGTGGTCGGCGAGAGCATCTGCATGCCGAGCGCCATCAGGATGTTCGAGACGACCATGTCGATGACCAAGAACGGCACGAAGAGGATGAAGCCGATCTGGAAGGCCTCCTTCAGCTCGGAGATGACGAAGGCCGGCACGATGATCGAGTAGTCCTCGTCGGTCAGCGCCTCCCGGTCCTGGGGTTTGCGCATCTTCCAGGCCAGCTTGTAGAACATGTCCCGGTCCTTCAGGTGCGCGTGCTTGATCAAGAAGGCGCGCAGCGGGTGCTGCGATTCGCGCACCACCGCGGTGACCGCCTCGACCGACATCTTCTCCCAGGTCATCGCCTGGCCCTTGAACTGGGTGAGCAGGACCTTCTGCGCGTCCTTGTACATGTCGAGGCCGACCGGGGTCATCACGTAGATGGTCAGGATGATCGCCAGGCCGGTGATCACCTGCGTCGGCGGGATCTGCTGGGTGCCGATCGCCTGGCGGACGATCGACAGCACCACCGCGATCTTGACGAACGAGGTGATCATGATCAGCACGAACGGGACCATCGCCAGACCGGCGATGGCGACCAGCAACAACAGCGGCCGGTTGGTGATGCTCTCGTTGCCCATCAGGTTCTGCAGCCCCTGCGCCGCGGCGACGTCGTGCCGCAGCCAGACGCCGAGGCCGGCGGCCGCGCCGAGGACGAGGCGGGAGGGGACGGGCAGGGCGTCAGCGGTTCGGTGGGCCATCGAACTCCCCGGGCGAGTCGGCGGCCGGAGGCGGACGCGGGCTCGCGGTCTTGGTGAGCGTCTGAGCGAAGGTGGAGGCGGGCGCGCTCGGCGCCGCGGTCGGGCCGAGCTCGGCGAGCTGTTGGACCCCGTGCTCACCGGTGGCAAGCAGCAGGCGCCGGCCCTCGACCTCGACGATGAGCAGCGCGTGGCGGGCGTCGAGCTGGGTGCGCTCGACCACCTTCAGGCCGCGGCCGGCGCCGCGCAGGGCCGCTCCGCCGAGGTAGCGGGCCAGCCCGAGGCGGAAGAGCAGGTAGATGAGGCCGACGACCACGCCGAGGCCGACCAGCGTCTTGAGCAGCTGGGCGCCCCAGGAGATCTCCTGCTCGTCGATCGGCTCGCCGCCGCCGAGCTTCAGCCGGTCGTAGGTGGACGGCGGCGGTCGGTCGGCGATCGTGGTCGGCGGCGCCGGCTCGGTCACCGTCGCCGACTCGGCGCTCGGCGGCGCGGCGGTGGCCGGTGGGGCGAGCAGCGTCAGGCTGATGAGCAGGGTGGCGAGCATCGTCAACCGACGTTGGCGACCTTGAGCAGGCGCACGCCCAGCTCGCCGTCGACCTCGACCAGCTCGCCGCGGGCGAAGATCTTGCCGCTGACCACCAGGTCCACCGGGTCGTTCGGGCCGCGCGGCAGGCGCAGGATCTGTCCCGCCTTCAGCCGCGCGACCTGGGTGGCGTTGAGGCGCAGGCGGCCGAGCTCGACCACCACCGGGGCGGCGACGTCGCGAAGCAGGCCCTGGGATTCCTCGAGGTTGTCGGCCTCGCCGCCGCCGGTCCCTTCGCCCGCCGTCGGCTGCCCGTCACCGTCTCTGACCATGTTCTCTGCCTCCGCCGGTTGCTCCTGCACGACCAGCTGCGTGATCTCGAGCTGCAGGCGCTCGCCCTCGTTGAGCAGCCGCCCGCGCAGCCCCCCGTTCTGGCCTCGGCCGAGCTTGACGAAGACGTTGCCGCCCACGCCGTTCGGCCCCTTCTCGATCTCGTGGTTCTCGAGCAGCACGATGTCGCCGGGCTCGAGCTTCTCGAGGTCGGCCTCGGTCAGGTCGAGCACCGCCGCCTCGACCCGGGCGACGGCGCCCAGGTGGGTCAGGTGCGGCAGCGTGCGGCGCATGTAGGCGAGCTCGTGCCCGTCGGCCGGTCCCTGCGCCGGCGGCGCGGCGAAGCTCTGCGTGATCAACCCCTCGGGCAGGAAGATGCGCGCGTAGCCGTTGCGCTTGCCCACCGCGACGCGCACGCCGAGCATCTGGTAGCCGTTGACCGAGTCGACCACCGCGCCGATCTCGCTGAGGTTGCTGGCGAAGCGGTCGAGCGTCAGCGCGATTTCGCGCCCGTTGTGCCACTCGACCGCGAAGGCCGCGATCAGCTTGAGGACCAGGAAGGACAGGACTCCGGCCTCGATCTCGGTCAGCGGCCGGAGGATGCGTCCGTTGTCCCCGGCGCCACCGAGCAGGCGCTCGACCGCGAAGGCGACCAGCGCCGGGTCGAGCTCGACCAGGATCTTGTGCTCGGTCGGCGAGGCGCCGACGATCACCAGGCAGCCGACGTGCGGCAGCAGGGTGCCGAGCTCCTTGCGCGCGATCGGGCGGAGCTCGGTCTCCCCGAAGGCGGCCGGCACCTTCAGGTAGCGCTCGAGCAATCCGGCGAGGCTCTCCTTGAAGGTCGGCGCCAGGGGCCTTTGGGTCAGGTAGTAGGCCAGGCTCTCCTGCACCGCCACCTGGGCGGCGGTCAGGCGCTTGAGGTTGGTGAAGCGAAAAGGCCTGACCGTGGCCATCGACTGCCGTCCCTGGCGCCGCTCGTCCTGTCCGGGGAGCCCGCTCGTCAGCGGGGTAAAAAAGCCCCTACAGCCCGCGCCTTAGGCCGAGGACCGTAGCATCCCGGCTGTGCGACTTCAAGGCGCGTCCGGCTTTCCGCGCCGCGCCGGCGGGGCGTTCTTCGCCGCCTCGGGCGCCGAGCGGTTCTCGAGCAGCGCCAGGAGCGAGGCGACCAGGCTGGTGAGCGAGGCGGCGGCGCCGTTGCCGCCGTCGCCGGCGATGGTGACGCTGCGCAGCTCGTCGGGCTGGGGCAGCTTGGCGGCGATCTCCGGCAGGGCGGCGATCAACCGGGCGCGCAGGTGCCCGTCGGACAGGTCGTTGTCGACGGCGCGCTGGGCGCGGGCGTGCTCGACCTCGCGGGCGAGGAGCAACGCCTGGGCCTTGCTCTTGTGCTCCTCGAGCGCGGTGTCTTGCTCCGCCTGCGCGCGCTGGCGGGCTGCCGCGGCGGCGTCGACCTTCTGCTGCGCGGCCAGCGTCTCGAGCTCGGCGGCGGTCCTCTGGCGCACCACCTCGAGCGCCTTGAGCTGCAGCTCGAGCTCGGCGTCGCGCTTCGCCTTCTCGGTGGCGTTGCGCTCGTGGATCGCCAGGCGCTCGGCCTCCTGCTCGAGCTTGGCCCGGCGCTCCTTCTCGGCCTGGGTGCGGTCGTACAGCTCGCGCTCCTTGAGCGCCCGCTGCTTGGCCAGCTCGCCCTCGGTGGCGATCTCGGCCGTCTCGCGCGCCTGGCGGATCTCCAGCTCGCGCTCGGCGATCTGGCGCTCGGCCTCGAGCTCGGCCATCCGGGCCAGCCGCTCGCGCTCGGCGCGGAAGGGCTTCTGCAGGTTCTCCCAGACCCGCGTGCTGCTGACCACCGCCTCCTTGATCTGCACGGTGACGATCTTCAGGCCGAGGCCGGAGGCGCCGCTCTCGCGCGATCCCTCGGCGACGGCGCGCAGCCGGAGGGTCAGCTCTTCGATGATCGGCTGCTTGTCGGCGAGCACCTCGTCGATGTGCATCGTCGCGACCTTGTCTTTGATCGCCGCCTCGGCCTGCTCGCGCAGCTGGACGTTGACGACGTTCATCGGATCCTCGAGGTCGGAGAAGTCGAGTTTGCGGTAGGCGGTCTCGATGTCGTCGATGATCCACTGCACGTAGGCCTGGACGAGGATCCCCTGCCGCTCGACGCAGATGCAGCGCGCGTTGATGACGATGGTCTGCATCGCCGCCGGGATGACCAGAAAGGCGTCGGTGTACGGGTTGAAGCGGAAGCTCTGGCCCATGCCGACGTGCAGCGGCTTGTCGCGCCCTCGTCGGGTGTGCACGACGTAGACGTTCGGGGGCACGACGACGGTCTTGAAGCGCCACAGCCCGGTGATGCGGGTGTCGATCGCCCGGCCGCCGCCGTCGGCCGCCGCCGGCGCGCTCGCCG
>JBFYZW010000734.1:0-7384 GCA_041309305.1 Deltaproteobacteria bacterium
GCGAATCGTCGGTTTGGTTCACTCAAGTATTCGCGGTCAAGCCGCATAGGTTGGAATCGATAGGTTGGGCCGCAATCAGTGCGACGGGATCGTGTCCAATCTACTCCACCGCGGTCACCACTGGAGAACAATGTGGATGTGATGAGTTGGTTCGTGGAGCGGTGGGCCGTAGGCGGGAGTCGATTGGTCATCGGGTGAGCTGGCGGGAAGAACGCGAAGCGTGTGTTCGACGTAGACGTTCTGTGCGGCCCTCGTTGTCGGCAGAGCCCGATGTTGGTGTTGCGGGTGGTGCACCGGCCAGTCGATTGGCAGAGGCTCGCATCCGAGGGTGTGGCAGACGCACCCGAGGGCGCGCGGTTGCCGTCGCGCCACGGCGGTCGCGGTCTCGGGGACGATCACACGCTGGAGCTCGTCGACCTGGCGCTGCGCGGCCTCTAGCCCGGATCGAACACGAGCCGATGATCCGGTAGCGCTCAATCCGGGCGCAATGGGCGGTTCTGTGGCCTCTGAGCAACAATTCGGTTCAGCGATGCTCGGTTACAACAGGATGAAGATGAGGGATCGTGGAGTTTCCGGAATTCCCACAGCGGGGGATCTCTTGTCCAACACGGACCTCCTGGCCCACGGCGACCCTTATGCTTCCCTTCGAGAACCTGCGCCGGGGCTTGAAGTCTCTGCTTGGCGCCGTGCTGGAGCTCAGCGCCGCGGCGCCGTGAGCGGCGGCCGGTCGATGTCGTGGCCTGCCACGGGCGCGAAGGCGCCCTGCGCGTCGAAGACGTCGGTGAATGAACGCAAGGCGACGAAGGCGCCGTAGCGTTGCAGCACGTGGTAGGCGGCGAGCCACGCGGTCGGCTGCTCGGGATAGCTGAGGCCCTCGCGCAGGTGTGCCAGGGCGGTTTTGGGCTCGGCGACGTTCAGGCGCCAACGCGTCTGCGCGTTGCGCTCCGAGGTCGCCGCGAGCCACGGGCCGGCGGAGAAGGCGCGGATCATCGCCCAGCGAGCTGGGGTGTGCAGGTTGCCGGAGTTGTAGACCAGCGAGCTGAGGATGAACTGCTCGTCCAACGGCCGCTCGTGCAGTGGTCGCTCGCCGAGCGTCGCGACCTTCCGCGCCGCGATCTCCTTCTCCCAGAGGTACATCAACGCTGTGCCGGCGATCGCCTCCTCGAAGGTCATCAGGCGTCGGAGATAGGCATTGGGACCGGCAGCGCCGTTGGCGTGTTTGAGCCAGCGCACCGCCTTCGGCACCGTGCTCGGCTCGGGCAACTGCAGCGCGCCGGCCGGCGCCCAGCCGACCAGGTTCCCGAGTTGGGTGCCCAACGCGCGGTCGACCTGGTCCTGGAGTCCCGGCAGGGTCGCGAAGCCCGAGGCCAGATCGTCGAGGCCGACGTGCAGCACCGGATGCAGCGCCTCGAGCAGATCCTGGCGCTCGCGCAGGAACAGGGCGCCGCCCTCTGCGATGAAGGTCACGGCGATCTCGATGGCGGTGACGCGCAGCGGGTTGTGGCGCGCCTTCTGGTAGGCGTTGATGGCCGCGCTGGCCCGCTCGGTGGCAGTGCGCAGGCGCCGCTCGTAGGCGGCGGTGTCGTACTTGCCATCGAAGTAGCCGAAGTAGCGCTTGGGGAAGACGCCCGAGGTCACGTAGCGGGCCAGCTTGAAGCCCTCGAAGTCGATAACCGTCCGCTCGATCTCCGCGGCACTCATTGTCAAGGGCGGCCCCCCCGCGCTCAGGGCCTGTTTGTCGCGCAGATTGGCCAGAACGTTGCGGACCACCGCCTCGGCGACGCCGTCGGTCGGCCCGACGGTGCGCAGGTCCTCGGCGGTGCGGGTGGCGACTGCCCGCAGATGGGCGGCGAGCCGTTCGGCCTCGTGGGGTCCGGTGACGAACTGCCCGAACAGCGCGGTCGCCTCGCCATGCCAGGCGGGCTCATCGGCGCCGGCGGCGCCGGCGGCGCCGAGGGCAACGAGGAGCAGGACGCCAGTCATGGTCGCCTCCGGTCCGTTCGTCGAACGAAGCAAGGATCGGACCAGGTGCAGAACCTGACCGATTGCCGGGCGATCCAGGGCCCGGACTGCCTTGGCGAGGGTAACAGGAGTTGACGACCCGCATAGACCCATTTGATTGATGGCGCCGTGGTCGGCAGGCGGGAGTCGATCGCGGCAGCCTCGTCGTCGAGGGCGGATTCTGATCGAGGCAGCACCGCCAAGCGCGCCGCGGCCGAGAGTCAATCGTCGAACGCGCCCTGGAGGGCACCAAGAGCCCAACCGGCCGCCGCACCGGCGACGAAGCCGAACGCGCCGATGATGAATCCGGTGCCCAGCGTGGCGCCGTCGATGATGGCATAGCCGAGGTAACCCCAGCCAAGGCCCCCAATCCCGCCCAACGTCGGGGCCAAGACTTTGCCGATGCTGCCGCCTTTGAGGATTCGCCTCCACCTGCTCTCGGGCTTACCCTCGGCCACCTGCCTGATGATCGCCGCGGCCTCGGGGGCCGCTCGCACGCGGCCACTCTTCACCTGGTCGTACAGGTCAACGATGATCCTGTGCTCCGCATGGCTGAGGAATGACCCGATCGAGACCGGGCGCCCGAAGACCGGATCTTCGCGTGAGACGATTCTCGCAGCCTCCTGGCCATCCACATAGGAGTCGCGCAGGGCTGCCTGTATGTTTGCTCGCACCAGGTCGACGCTCATCGTCTCGCTCCGGACAGATTTGTCTTGATATCGGCCGGAACAACAACCTGTTGCGTCGCAACTGTCGGTCAGGGCAGCCCCAGAACCCCGACGTGGCGCACGACGCGGCGAGGCCGAACGTCAGTCAAATGGTAACTGTCCGGGTCTGACACCCGGGGCGGGAGCGCTTGCGCTCGCGGATCGAACGGCAGTACGAGCGGGCCGCTCCTCGACGGAGAACGGGGGTGGCTGAGAGCGTCCGAGGGCGGAGGTTCTCACGATGCAGTACGTCCCACGCATCTCGCTCGTCGCTCTGGTCGCGCTCGGCCTCGGTGCTTCGGTCGGTTGTGGTGACGACGACCCTGAGCAGCAGACACCGCCGCTGACGCGGGTCACCATCTCGGAGAATGCCACGGCGTCCACCACCTGGGCCAAGACCAACCTCTATGTCGCCGACGCCGGCAGCGCGGCGACGCTGTGTGTGTTCACCTCGCTCAAGGACGACAGCTTCGGCGGCGACTCGAACGACGACGGCTCGGTTTTCAACTCCTGCCAGTTCTACTACGGTGGTGCCAGCATGCCGACTTGAGCGAGGCCGAGGGCGAATGATTGGCGCCGGCGAAGGTCAGGCAGGCGCCGCTCTGTCCATCCGGCGCGAATCCGTGTTTCAGCCAAGGCAGCCGGTGTTGCGAAGGGGTTCCGGTCGTGCGTTGAGGGTCGTCGCGCTGGAGTGGGCAAGCGATGAGCGGCGAGGTCGGGCGGGGTTCGTCATCGGGGGAGGGGGTTTTTGCCGCTTGTGTACCCGGTCAGTACTACGACGAGGTCTCCGAGCGCCAATGGCACGACGTGCTGGGCGTGCTCAAGGTGCAGCGCGACCGACTCGATGCTGCCTACCTTCGGCGGTGGGCCGCCGTTCTTGGTCCTACAGATCTTCTCCGGCGCGCCTACGCCGCCACCGGCGTCCCGCCACTGGAGGGTTGATCGGGAATCGGGCTCGGTCGTTCAGCCGCAGGTGCCGCCGGTACAGCTCAGGCCGGAGTCGCAGTCCAGGTTGTCGTCGCAACCGGACCCGTTCCCGCCGGAGACGCAGCGGTCGGTCGAGGCGCGGCAGTGGTAGCCGGGATCGCAGTTGCCGTCGCCATAGGTCGTGTTGCACGGACTGCCGGTGACGCCTGCGTAGCAGCGGTAATACTCGACCCCGCCGGCGGTGACGATACAGTGGTAGCCGCTCGGACAATCGCCGTACACATCGCAGCACTCGCCGCCGCCGCAACAGCGGTAGCGCTCGGAGCCGACGGTGGAGAGATCACAGTAGCCCGTGTGGCAGCCCTCGTTCTGCGAGCAGCCGGTCGAGCCCATCGAGAGCATGATCTGGCAGGCGTTGTCCTCACACCAGAGGTTTTCGCCGCAGTCCCCTTCGTCGTCGCAGGGTGAACCGAGATCTCCGTCGACGCAGACGTTGGTCGACTCGCGGCAGAGGTTGGGGGACCAACAGTCCGCATCGATGTCACACCAGACTCCTACCCCGCCGGACAGGCACAAGTTGAGCGGCGCGCCATCAATGCCCTCGACACAGCGATAGCCCGCAGTGCAGTCGGTGGGTTCGTCACAGCACTCGCCGGTGCAGCACCGCCCGGTCTCCGGCTGAACCGTCGACTGGTCGCAGTGGCCCGAAGAACACTGGCTGTCTCGCACACACGGGGTGCCGCCGGTCGACAACTTGCTGCCGCACTGCAGGTTGGTGTGACAGACGTAGGGCGAGTCGCAGTCGGCGTCGTCGTCGCAGCCGTGCGTCGGCTGGCCGGTGACGCACAGGTTGGTCGACTCGCGACAGTGGTTGCCGACGTCGCAGTCGGCGTCGTCGTCGCACGCTTGACCGTCGGCACCGGTGAGACAGCCATAAGTGGCCGTGCTGTCGACCAGGTCGACACACTGGTCGCCGCTCGGACAGTCAGCGTCGGCGTCACAGCATTGGCCGCCACCGCAACACCGGCCGGTCTCAGGTCCGGTGCTCGACAGGTCGCAATAGTTGCTCGAGCACTGTGCCGCCGCCGAGCAGGTCGTGGCGCCGACGGCCAGTTGCGCCGTGCAGATTGAGGCGGCCGAGCAGTAGGCGCCGGCGTCACAGTCGGTCGCGTCGTCACAACCCTGGCCAATGGTTCCGCTCTGGCATAGGTCGATCGACTCGCGGCAATGGTAACCAGCGTCGCAATCGTCGTCGTCGTCGCAGCTCGCGCTGGTCTCGCCGTTGAAGCAGCGGTAGACGAGCGCGCCGTCGAGCTGGTCGACGCACTGCCAGCCGGCTGGGCAGGCGGCGTCGGCGGCGCAGCATTCGCCGGCCAGGCAGCAGCGCCCGGTCTCTGCGCCGCCGGTCGACAGGTCGCAATGGCCCGACGCGCAATCGACGTTGGCGGCGCAGCCGGTGGCGCCGTTGGCGAGCAGCGTGCCGCAGACCCCCGAGGTGTTGCAGACCCCGGCGTCGCAGTCGGTGCCGTCGTCGCACGGGTCGCCGTTGGCGCCAGCGTAGCAGCGATAGACCGCGGCGCCGTCGAGCTGGTCGACGCACTGATCGCCGGCCGGGCAGTCGGCGTCCGCGTCGCAGCACTCGGTGGTCGCGCAGCAACGGCCGGTCTCGCTACCCGCTGCGGAGAGGTCGCAGTGGGTCCCGGCGCAGTCACCGTCCTCATCGCACGACACTCCACCGTCGGGCAGCTGCGCGGCACACTGCCCGGCGCCGTCGCAGTAGAAACCGTCGTCGCACGCCGCGTTGTCGCCGCCGCAGTCGGTCGGGCAGACCGGGGTCGGCTGTTCGGGGGCCAGGTCGCAGAAGAGGTCGCGGAAGGCGCCGCAATCGGCGGCGAGCATGCCGGCGCAGAAGCTGTCGTCGCCGACGGCCGTGAGGTTGCAGATGAAGTCGGTGCACGCCACCTGGGTGCGTTCACCCGTACAGGTCGCCGGTGCCGAGCAGTAGCCCTCGATCGGGACGAGGACCCAGCACTCAGCGCCGGTCAGGCAGCAGTAGCCGCTGGCGCAGCACAGACCGCCACCGCAGTGGTCACTCAGGCAGGCCACGTCGCCGTAGCCGGCACAACTGCCGCCGTCGAGCTGCTTCGGCAAGCAGGCGTCGCCGGCGGTCGGGTCATTGCAGAAGTAGTCGGGCAGGCAGCCGCTCGCCGCCGAGCAGGTGGTGGCGCAGCTCGACGCGTCGGCGCAGGCGAAGCCGTTGCAGGAAACCGGCTCGGCGCCCGGGCAGGTGCGGTTTGGGCCACAGGTCCGCTCGACGAAGATCGCACCATCGGCGCAGCCGGCGGGTTGGCAGACGGTCGCCTCCGCCAGCGGTGTGTAGGTGCAGAACGGCGCGGTGCACTCGCCGGCGTAGCAGTCCGGATCGCCGGGGGGAGTGACGCAGTGCAGGTCGCTCGTGCAGTCGCCGCACTCGCCGGCGAAGCAGTGGCCCCCGGGGACCAGGTCGCCCGGTCGCAGGCACGGCGTGTCGTCGGTGGCCGCCGTCGACCCGCTGTAGTCGCAGACCACCGGATCGGGGATGGGATCGCAGAGGCCGGCGCTCAACCGACAGCCGCCGGCGGTGTCGTCGCAGACGATCTCCGCGCACGGGTCGAGGCAGTCGTGCGCGCAGTTGATGCAGGCGGAGTCGGTGTAGGAGTAGTCGCACTCGCCGTCGGTCGGGTCGCAGCTCCCCGGTGAGGTGTACTGGCGGAACGTGTCATTGCTCCCGACGCACTCGGCCGGTGGCGGCGTCGTGCAGGGAGTGAGAGCGCCCGTGCACCGGCCGCTTCCGTCGCAGGCGTCGTCGAGCGTGCAGGGGTTGGCGTCGTCACACGACACGCCGACGTTGCCGGGCAGATAATGGCAAAGCCCGCCGTAGCACTCGGCGCCGGCCAGGATCTGACAGAAGCCCGGCGCACCGCAGTCGGCGTCGGCGTCACATTGGGCGCCAGGGACTGCGACGCACGCGCCTGCGGTGCAGCGTTGGCTCTTTGCCGGGCAGTCCCGATCATTCGCGCACTCCGCGCCGGTCTGCTTGCCGCTGGAGCAACCGGCCCACGCCAACGACAATCCGAGCAGGAGCGGCGACCGACGCAATCGGGCCATGGGGAACCTCCATCTGAGGCGCCCAGCCATACCAATCGGCCGCCGCTTTGAGCAGCGGCAAAGATCCTTGCCGGGGATCGCGGGCGCGCCGTCAATCCACGCGCGCCGGCCAGCGCCAGACGAAGGTGTCGTCGTAGTTGGTCGGCGGCGGGAAGCCGCTCGGCTCGTCGAGGGTGACCTCGACCCCCGGGGCGAGCGGGATGGCCGGCCGACCCATGAACCAGCCGAACAATGTGAGTCGACCGGTCGGGTCGGCGGTGACCGTCGTGACCTGCTCGAAGTGTTCGCCGCCGAAGGTCATCGCGTGGCGCAGCGCGCCGTCGGCGTCGAAGGCGACGAGGAAGGCGCATCCTGGTCGCCGCGGTGGGGCAGGTCGAGCGGCCGGTCCTCTGGAGGAGAAAAGTATGGAGTGGCCCCTGGTTCAAGCACGAACCTGATCGACGGAACGGCTTGTGTGGCCGCCCGAAGGTTGTGGATTGACCCCGCTCAGCGAATCGTCGGTTTGGTTCACTCAAGTATTCGCGGTCAAGCCGCATAGGTTGGAATCGATAGGTTGGGCCGCAATCAGTGCGACGGGATCGTGTCCAATCTACTCCACCGCG
>JBFYZW010000735.1:0-14598 GCA_041309305.1 Deltaproteobacteria bacterium
AGCCGGAGCCCGAGCCGGAGCCCGAGCCGGCGGTCGAGCCGGAGCCCGAACCGGAGCCCGAGCCGGAGCCGGTCGCCAAGATCGAACGCAAGCGCAAGAAGAGCAGCAAGGTCACCAAGCCGCCGAAGCCGCCCAAGCCGGCGAAGACGCCGAAGACGCCGCCGGCCGTCAAACCGACGCCGCCGCCGAAGCCGACGCCGGCGGTCGCCGCCGCGCCGACCGGCAAGGCCTCGGCCGAGGAGCACTACAACAGCGCGAACAACCTGATGCGCGAGAAGAAGGTGCCCCTGGCGATCGAGGAGCTGAAGAAGGCCGTCGCCGCCGACTCACGCCACGCCAAGAGCTACCGGCTGCTCGGCATGGCCTACTGGTCGATCGGCAAGCAGGCGAGCGCCGTCGAGGCGTTCGAGAAGTTCATCAAGCTCGAGCCCGGCCACAAGGACGTGCCGAAGCTCAAGGAGCTGATCGCCAGCCAGAAGAAGTAGCCGCCGCCGCGGGCGAGCCCGCTCAGGGCGTGCACGTCCCGCCGGCGCAGAGCTGACCCGGGGGACAATCCTCGGCCACCGCGCAGCCGTCGACGCAGACGCCGGTGACGCTGCAGCGCCGCGGCTCGCAGTCCCGATCACTCAGGCACTCGAGGCCCTCGAGGCAGCCGAGCTGCGGCTGCACGGTGAAGCGGCTCTCGACCGCGACGCCGAGCAGCGCGCCGCCCTCGGCCGCCAACTCCGGCGCGAGCCGGACCACATAGCCGGTCGCCCAGGTCAGCCCCGCGTCGGGCCAGAGCGAGACGGTCGCGGTGTCCGGGGCGTAGGCAAGCCGGCCCGGCACCGGGGTCGTGCCCTCGAGCAGCGCGATGGTCTCGGCGGTCACGCTCCCGGCCGCGAGCGGCTCGGAGAAGGTGACGAAGATCCCGGTGTCGCGCGGCACGCAGGCGGCGTTGCCGCTCGGGTACCAGTTGATCACCCTCAGCGGCACGAGCAGCTCGGTGCCCGGCGCCTCGCAGGCGGCGACGAGCGCGAGTCCGACGATCAGGCAGGCGCGACGCATCAGTAACACCCTCCGCGGCTGACGGTGACAAAGGTCGAGGCGAGCTCCTGCAGCAGACGGCCCTGGCTCACCCCCTCCACCGCGTCGGTGACACACAGCTCGTGCACCGTCGACCAGGCGAGGTCGGCGCTGACCGTCAACCGGGCGGTCAAGGTCGCCTTGAAGTACTCGATCGTCGCCGGCAACGGCTCGCCCCCCTCCGGGCGGACGAACAACGCGTCGCCGTCGAGCGAGGCGGGGAGGATGTCGTCCGAGAAGGTCACCGTGGCGGTGAACTCGCTCTGCCGGGCGGCGACGCACTGCGCCCCCTGGCTGGGCGCCCAGGAGACCACCTGCAGCGGCGTGACCAGGATGGTCGGCGGCTCGCCGCAGGCGGCGAGCAGCAGCAGGAGAGCGGGGAAGACGCGTGTCATCGTGCTCCTCATGGCGTGAACCTCACCGTCGCCGGGCAGGAGTTGCTGCCCACGCAGTCGGTCGTCAGGGTCAAGCTGCCACGCGACCAGGTGCAGCTCACCTCGCCGGTGACCGCGCGGCTGGCGTCCAGGTCGAAGGTGTAGCTCCCGCCGCCGGCGTCGCTGAGCGCGCCGACCGAGAGGACACCCGCCTGGTAGGTGAAGCCGTCGACGCAGACGTCGTCGACCCAGATGTCGTCGCCGGCGCTGGCGAAGCGGAAGCGCACGCAGGTGGTCGCGTTGCGCGCCGCGCCCGGGTCGAAGTCGGAGAGGCGGAACAGCTTGTAGAAGTCGAGCAGGCGGTAGTCCCGGTTCCAGGTGCCGTCGACGTTCGTGCGCGCGTCGTACCAGATGTCGACCATCTGGCTGAAGCTGCCCGAGCCCCCGGCGACGCCGAGGTCGGCGTAGAGGTGATTGGCGGCGCCCTCGTTGTCCTGGGCCGGGTTGAAGGTCAGGTCGACCACGTCGTAGCTGCTCGCATCGAAGCAGCGGTACATCGTCGCCGCGGCGGTCGCGTAGGCGGCGTTGTTGCCGCCGAGCCCGCTGCTGACCGACACCGTCCCGCTGGCCACGGTCCAGGCGCTCAGGTTGGTCATCCCATCGCAGAACAGGTTGGTGGTCGTGCCGCTCATGCCGGTCATCACCATCTCGTCGACGAACACCCGGTCCCCCCAGGCGCTGGAGCGCAGGTTGAGCCGCAATCCCAGGTTGGCGTTGTTGCCCGCCGCCGCGCTGATGTCGGTCAGGCAGACGTTCTTGTAGTAGTCGGCCGCCGCCGTGCCCTGCGCGTCGTGGCGCAGGTCATCGGTGTGCCACGAGCCGAAGTCGAGGTTGAAGGCGGTGGTCCAGCCGGAGCCGGCGTTGAACGACAGCGTCACACCATCGCCGGCGTCGGCCGCGCTCTTGGCGATCCGGAAGTCGAGGCACACCCGGTCCATGCCGCGCGTGTCGACGCGCCGCTCGGCGGTCCACGCGCCGTTGTTGGCGTAGGCCGCACAGCCGGTGGGCAGGTAGGTGCACTCGGTCGCCGGCGAGCCAGCGACCGTCGTCGGCCACTGCGACATGTCGTTGAACGGGTCAGAGAACAGCGTGGTGATGACCTGCGTGGCGGTGCAGGTGAGGTAGCTCACCTGCCCGGCGACGCCGTCGAGGTCGACGGTGCAGGCCGACGGGCCGCTCTCCGCCACCGGCGAGGCGCAGCTGACGCCGATGCGCGTCGGCGCCGCGCAGCCGGGATCCGCGGCGTCGGTGGAGCCATCACAGTCGTTGTCGCGCGTGTCGGAGCAGGCGGCCGACCCGAACGGTCCCTCGGTCTCGGTGGTCGCGGCGAACAGCGCCGCGCCGATGCCGAACCGGCCGTCCGGGTTGGTGACCAGCACGTCGTAGCTGCCCGCCGGCGCGCCGCACGGAATGTCGACGGTGATCGCGATCTCGGTCGCCGAGCAGGAGGTCCGCGCGGTCACCGCGACGTTGCCGGCGGGCAGGAAGGTCACCGTCGGCCCGGCGCCGCTGCAGTCGAAGTTGGTGCCGGAGACCGTCAGCGCGACGCCGGTGCGGTTGCGATGCGCGGAAGGCGGCGCCACGCCGGTCACCACCGGCGCGTTGGCGGCGACCACGGTGAGCGTACCGGTGCTGTCGTCGGTGGCCGACGCGTGGTCGGCGGTGAGCTGGGCCGTCCCCTCGGCGTCCGGGTCGAACGTCGTCGACGTGCCGGTCGCCGGGCTGCGGCTCCCCGACAGCGGGCCGGTCAGGATGGTCAGGGTCCAGCTGACGCTCTGGTCGCTGCGGAAGTTGCCGTCGGCGTCGTAGCCGGCCGCGTAGTAGGTGCGGGTCTCGTCGACCGGGATGGTCGCGTCGCCAACCTCGATGCCGGTGTTGTTCGCACCGCTGCGCACGCGCACGTAGCTCAACGCACCGACGCCGACGGTGACGAGCCCCGTGCTGTCGTCCTGGGCGGTCGGGTGGTTGGCGGTCACCGTACCCGAGCCGACGACCGTCGCGTCGAAGACCGTGCTGCTGCCGGTGCCCGGCACGACGCCGCCGATGCCACCCGAGACGACCCAGGTCACCGAGACGTCGCCGATGTAGTTGGCGTCGCGGTCGTAGCCCGCGGCGTAGAAGGTCCGCGTGTCGTCGGTGGTCAGCGACAAGGCGCCGACCGGCGCGCCGCCGTTGCTGGCCGCGTCGCGCACGGTGATGGAGTAGATCGCCCCGGCGGTGACGGTGATCGTCCCGCTGGTGTCGTCGGTCACCGTCGCGTGATCGGCGGTGATGACGCCGCTGCCGACCAGGTTGGCGTAGAAGATCGTGCTCGGCCCGGGGTTCGGCGCGAAGGCGCCGATCGCGCCGGTCACCGACCAGGTGACCGACTGATCGCCCAGATAGTTGTCGTCGGCGTCATAGCCGGCGGCGTAGAGCGCCACCTGGTCGTCGGCGGTCAAGGACAGATCACCGATCTCGTTGCCCGCCCCGTCCGAGGCGCTGCGGATGCGGACCTCGCTGAGATCGCCACCGATCACCGTGATCACCCCGGTCGCGTCGTCGGTGACGCCGGCGGTCGGGTGGTCGGCGAGGATCGAGCCGACGCCGATGGTGGTCGGGTCGAACACGGTCGAGACGCCGCTCGCCGGCGCTGCCGCGCCGACCCCACCGGCGACCGACCAGGTGACCGACTCGTCGCCGCGGTAGTTGCCGTCGGCGTCGTAACCGGCGGCGTAGGCCGTGAGGGAGTCGTCGGTCGAGATGGTCAGATCGCCGACCTCGGCGCCGCCCCCGCCGGCGGCGCTGCGGATCCGCACTCCGGCCAGCGCGCCCACGGTCACGGTCAACGTGCCGGTGCTGTCGATGCCGGCGGTCGGGTGGGTCGCGGTGACCGTGCCGGAGCCCACGCTGCTCGGGTCGAGCACCGCGGTCGAGCTCGGTCCGGGCGGAATCGAGCCGATGCCGCCGGTGACCGACCAGGTGACGTCCTGATCGGCGATGAAGTTGCCGTCGGCGTCGTAGCCGGCGGCGAACAGCGGCAGCGTCTCGTCGGTGGTCAGGCTCAACGCGCCGACCTCGCCGCCGGCGCCGCCGGCCGCGTCGCGGACGCGCACCGACGCGAGCGCGCCGACTGCGACCGTGATCGTCCCGGTGGCGCCGTCGGTCACCGTCGGCGTCGCGTGGTCGGCGACCACGGTGCCGGAGCCGATGGCGCGCGGATCGAACGCGGTGCTCGAGCCGGAGCCCGGGCTGACCAGGCCGATGCCGCCGGTCACCGACCAGGTGACGCTCTGGTCGCCGAGGTAGTTGTTGTCGGCGTCGTAGCCGGCGGCGTAGAAGGTGCGGCTCTGGTCGGTGGTCAGGCTCAGGTTGCCGACCACGGCGCCGCCGCCACCCGACGCGTCGCGGACACGGATCGTGCGCAGCACCCCGGCGCTGATCGTGATCGTCCCGGTGGTGTCGTCGGTCGCGGTCGGGTGATCGGCGCTGATCGTCGGCGTCGCGCCGGCGACCCGCGGGTCGAAGACGGTGCTGGTGGTCGGCCCGGGGTTCAAAACGCCGCCGGCGCCGTTGAGCACCCAGGTGACCGAGACGTTGCCCAGGCACTGGTTGACGTTGTCGAAGCCGACCGCGAAGAGCGTCAACGTACCGTCCGTGGAAATCGACACTGCGCCGACCTCGGAGCCGATCGGATCGGTGCCGCTGCAGCCGGCGGCGGTCATGATCTTCACGTAGTCGAGGTTGGCCAGGCTGGTGGTGATCTCGATCGGCCCGGCATCGTCCTGGATCGTGCCGCCGACCACCGCGCGCACGGTCTCCCCCGGCGACGAGGAGCTGGGCGTGAAGATCGTCGAGCTGCCGCTCGCCGGCGCGACGCTGCCCGCCCCGCCGAGCACCGACCAGGTGGCCGTCGGATCGGAGTGGTAGTTCCCGTCGGCGTCGTAGCCCGCGACGTAGAGGGTCAGCGTGTCGGCGACGGTGATGGTCACGCCGCCGACCTCGCTGCCGCCGCCGAGCGGCGCCGAGCGGATCTGGACCGCCGCCAGCGCACCGACCGTGACGGTGATCGTGCCGGTGTCGTCCGAGCCGGCGGTGCCATGGCTTGCGGTGATCGTGCCGCTGCCGACTGTCTGGGCGTCGAACGCCGAGCTCGAGCCGGTCGGCACGGTCATCACCCCGATGCCGCCGCTGACGCTCCAGTCGACCGAGACGTCGCCGCGGCAATTCCCGTCGGCGTCGTAGCCGACCGCGAAGACGTTCAGCGTCTGATCCGCGCTGCGGGTGACCGCACCGAGGTCGGCCCCGCCGATGCAGCCGCCCTGGTCGCGGACGCGCACCGCGGCCAGCGCGCCGACCGTGACGGTGAGCAGGCCGGACGGGTAGTCGACCGCGGCGAAGGTCGCGCGCACGGTCCCGGTGCCCACGGTCGTCGGGTTGAACACCGCGCTGGTGGAGGGCCCCACCGGCGCGACCGCGCCGATGCCGCCGACGACCGACCAGGTCACCGCCTGGTCGCCGACAAAGTTGCCGTTGGCGTCGTAGCCGGCGGCGTAGACCGGCTGGTTCTGGTCGGTGGTCAGGGTCGCCGGTCCGACCAGCGTCCCGCCGCCCGCCCCGGCGCTGCGGATGCGGATGATGCTCAACGCCCCCGCCGTCACGCTGATCACGCCGGTGGCGTCCGAGGCACCGCCGCCGTGGATCGCCTGGATCTGCCCCGAGCCGACGGTGGTCGGGTCGAACGTGGTGCTCGAGCCCGTCGCCTGGGACAGATCACCGATCCCGCCGGTCACCGTCCAATTGACGCTCTGATCCCCGAGGTAGTTGCCGTCGGCATCGAAGGCGGCGGCGTATAGCGTGACGCTGCCGTCGGTGTCGAGCGGCAGGTTGTCGACCGGGTTGCCGCCGCCGGTCGGCCCGCCGGTGGCGTCGTAGATGATGATGCGGCTGAGCGCCCCGCCGCTGACCGTGATGTTGCCGGTGCTGTCGGCGGTGACGCCGGTGCCCCCCGGGGTCGCGGTGACCCGCCCGACGCCGACGGTGGTCGCATCGAACAGCGTGTTGGCGCCCACGGTCGGGTTCACCGTGCCGATGGCGCCGGTGACGCTCCAGGTGGCCACCGTGTTGCCGACGAAGTTGTCGTCACCGTCGTAGCCGGCGCAGTAGAGGCTCGCCGTCTGATCGGCGGTGCGGGTCAGGTCGCCGACCGGGTTGCCGCCGCCGTCGGAGGCATCGCGCACGATGACGTAGCGCAGCGCACCGGCGACGACGTTGATGCCGCCGGTGCTGTCCGGGCTGACCGCGACGTCGGGGTGGGTGGCGGTGATGATGCCGAAGCCGACCCGGCGCGCGTCGAACGTGGTCGACGAGCCGGAGCCCGGATCGACGGCGCCGATCCCACCGCTCACGGTCCAGGTGACCGACTGATCGCCGAGGTAGCCGTCCTGGTCGTCGTAGCCGGCGGCGTAGAAGAGCACCGCGTTGTCGGTGGAGACCGTGAGGTTGCCGACCTCCGCGCCGGCGCCGCCCGGCTGGTCGCGGACGAGCACGTAGGCGAGCGAGATGGCGGTCGAGCCGAGGACCACGAAGCCGCGGCTGTCGCCGTTGGCCCGCAGCGCGTCGCTGTAGCGCGCCTCGACGGTGGCGGCGCCGGCGATCTCGAGCACGCCGTTGTTCGGCGTCGCGAAGGCGGCGACCGCGGTGTCGAGCGACGCGGCGAAGATGCCCTCCTGGCCCTCGACCAGGAGCGCCAGGTCCTCCGAGTCGCCGGTCGACGGGGTCGAGACGCGGACGCACGGCGAAAGCCCGGCGCAGGCGAGCACGTCGGTGCCGGCGGTCGGGTTGGCGACCGCGTCGCTGTCGCGCACGGTGATGGTCAGGCGGTTCTCTCCGGCGTTGACCACCTCGACCGTCCCGTCGACGCCGCCGGTGACCAGTGTCGTCGCGGTCACCGTCTCGGCGACGCCGTCGTCGTTGAGCAGATCGTCGTAGGTCGCGGTGATGGTCAGCCCGGCCTGCAGGTTCAGCGCCCCGTCGTCGTCGGTCCCGGGCACCACCTCCTGGAAGCTCGTGGTCAACGAACCGGCGAACACGCCGCTCTCGAGCCCGGTCTCGACCAGGGTCACGGCCTCAGCCTCACCCGCGTCGCTGGTCACCAGGATGGTCACCCGGTCGGCGTTGCCGCTGACGTCGAGGTTCGTGTCGGTGAGCGTCACGTCGTAGCGCACCCCAGGTCGCAGCGTCGCGGCGACGCCGAGCAGGCCGGTCTCGCCGCTGACGTCCAGGGTGGTGAAGCTGCTGACGAACACGCCGCCGGCGACGCCGTCGCCGTCGCCGTCGAGCCCCAACCCCCCGAGGTCGGTGATCGCGTCGCTCAGCGTCACGGTGAAGCGCACGTTCGGGGCCAACAGCGTGTCCGGCACCACCGTCAGCGCCCGGCGATTCGGGGCCAGGCTCACCGTCGACGGCACCGGCGCACCCTCGGCGTCCTCGAGCAGCACCGTCAGCGGCGTCACCGTCGCCGGCAGGACCGCCTCGGAAAGCTCGACCCGCACCCGGCTGCCCAGGCTGACGTCGAGGGCACCGTCGCCCGGCAGCACCGAGATCACCGTCGGCGGGGTCGTGTCCGGCGCGCTGGAGATGGCAAAGGACCAGGCGCGCGCCCCACCGGCGGCGCCGTCGCCATCGCCGTCGAGGGCGTTGCCGGCGACGTCGGTGATCGTATCGTCGACGGTGACGTCGATCGCCGCGCCGGCGGTGAACGGCGCGTCGGGCGAGAAGCGGGCGAAGACCCCGGCCACCAGCTCCAGCGCCCCGGGGACCGGCGTCGCGCCGGCGCGCACCGCGAACGAGGTCGTATCCAGCGTCGCGGCCGCGACCGGCTCGGAGAAGACCACCTCGACGGTCGTGCCGGGCGGCGCGGCCACGCCGTCGGCCGGGCTCACCTGCACGATCGCCGGCGGCGTCGCGTCTGCCGCCGCCGCGGTGGTGAACGCGATCGACACCGGCGCCGCGAGGGAGATGCCGAAGCCGTCGAGCACCCCCTGTGAGACGTAGAGGCGGAACGCCGCGCCAGCCGCCAGCGGCGCGCTCGGCTGCAGCACGACGACGCGGTTGCCGTCCTCGAGCGCCAGACCGCAGTCGACCGGCGCCCCGGCCGCGGTCGCCAGGCTGATCGTGTCGCGGGTCACGGTGCGGCTCTGCAGCGGCGCGGAGAAGGCGACGACCATGGGGCTCGCGACCGGCACCTCGTCGGCGCCGTCGACCGGCGCGCTCCAGGCGACCTCGAGCACCGGCCGGGCGAGGACGTTGACCAGGTCGGGCGCGCTCGCGTCGCCGCCGTCGGTGACCACCAGCCGGACGATGTAGGCGCCCGGGCGGTCGGCGACGAAGCTGGGAGCGGCGGCGGCCGGGTCGTCGAGGGCGGCGGCGCTGCGCTCCGGCGTGGCGACCATCGTCCAGGCGTAGCCGAGCCCGTCGAGGCCGTCGCCACGCTTGTTGCGCGAGCGCGCGCCGTCGAGCAGCACGGTGTCGCCGACCACGACCACCTGATCGAAGCCGGCGTGGGCGATCGGCGGCCGATCGACGGTGACGCGCACCGAACAGGAGGCGCCGAGCAGCGCGAGAAGGCCGATCCAGAGCAGGTGTCTCATCAGCTCACCTCGATGCGATCAGAGGACGAAACGGAAGCGGGTGCCCAGCTCGAAGCCGCTGGGCGAGAAGTCGCGCACCACCGCGCCGATGTCGGCGCTCTGGGTCCAGCCGTAGCCGGTGTCGAGCGACCACCACCCGGCGCCGATGCGCACCTCGAGCGAGACCGCGGCGGCGCCGCCGAGCACCGTGGCGCTGCCGCTCGCTTCGCCGCCACGCGCCTTCGCGGTGCCGGTCAGCCAGGCGAAGGTGCCCCGGCCGGCGAAGGCCAGGCGGAGCGAATCGGTGAAGGCGTGGCGATAGGTCGGGCCGACGCGCACCGGCACCGCCCAGATGAACGAGCGGCTGCGCACCTCGGCCTGCAGCGGGTCGACCCCGCGGCCGAGCAGCGTGTACATCTGGGCCTGGCCCTCGGCGCTGAGCGCCAGCGCCCCCTTGGCGAAGGGGAGGATCCACTGCAGCTCGACGCCGGCGGCCGGCGCCGGCGTCCCGCCCCACAGCGGCACCACCGCGCCGCCGGTGACCGCGATGCCCACCGTCTCGTCGAGCTCGCGCTCGACGCGGACCACCTTCTCGACCTCGACCGAGACCTGCACCACCTTCTCGCGCACCGCGACCTCGGTGATCGTCGTCTGCGGCGCCATCGTGTCGCCGCCGAGACCGTCGCCGAGATCGAGCGACAAAGCCAGGATGCCGCCCTTCTCCGCCGGCTCGAAGGCATAGCGCACCGCGATGCCCGCCGCTGCCGACTCGGCCGGCTGGAAGACCAGCTGACTGAGCTTGCCGGCCACGTTCAAGCGGTACTCCTCGACCCGCGTCGCCCCCTGCCCGCTCGACACCTCGAGGTTCGGATCGAGCGGCGCGTCGAGCTCGAACGACTGCAGGAGGATGTCGTTCTCGAGGATGGTCAGGGTATCCGCGGCGCTGGCGCCGGTCAGCCCGGCCAGGCGGTGGACGTAGACCGTCACGGTGCCCGGACCGTCGACCGCGAAGCGGTACGGCCGCTCGGCGGTGGCCAGGGCGTAGGCGCTCTCCGCCCGCGTGGTCTTGTCGGTGATCGTCAGGCGCGGGAACTCACCGAGCTCTCCCTCCCGGAGCTCCCCGGCGCGGATCTGGGCCAGCAACGCCTCGCCGGGCTGCGGCGCAGCGACCTCGACCGCGGCGACCGGCGGCTCGGGCGCGAGCGGCGGCGCGTCCGGTGGTGGTAGGACCTCCTCGCTCGGCGGAGCCTCGGCGACCGGCGGCGACTCCGACGGCGCGGGCACGACGAAGGTGACCGGCGTCGGGCTGCGCGACTTGCCGGCGAAGAACTGCAGGTCGACGACCGCCGCGCTGCTGGCGTGCGGCACCCGGAGCGTCAGCGTCATCGTCCCGGCGACCTTGAGCACCTTGCTCTTGCTGCGCGACAAAAGCGGGCTCTCCGGTCCGAGAGCGGTGGCCTTCTGATCGAGCTTGCCCTTGAACGACACGCTGCCGGCGCTCTTGCCGTTGGCGGTCAGGCTGACCGAGACCTTCTCCTTGGCCACCTTCTCGTCCGGGCGCAGCGCCTGGTAGACGACGACCGCGAGCTTACCGCGGCCCTCGATCGTCGCGGTGAGCTCCTCGGCCGGCTTGACCAGCACCCCCTTGCTGGTCAGCTTCTTGACCTTGAGCTCGAGCACCGGCAACGCGGTGGTCACCTCCACCTTGGCGGGACCGTCACTTTTCTCCGCCTTGCCCTTCTTGGCCAGCCAGACCCGGTTCGGCGCCGCGACCGGATCAGCAGGACGCGCCGAGGCGCCCGCCACCGCCAACCAACCCGCGAGGATCAGAACGCTCACCTGGACCTCCCGAAAGGCTTGAGGATCCGAGCGTAGTCGAAAGGACCGAGCGCGACAACCGTGCCCGGACGCGCCCCAGGGCCGGGGGAGCGCGATCGGCGTTGCCTCCCGGTGGGCCGTTGGTGTATCAGGGCGTGCTGCGCGCGATTAGCTCAGTTGGATAGAGCGTTGGCCTCCGAAGCCAAAGGCCACTGGTTCAAATCCAGTATCGCGCGCCAGCCGCCCCCCCCCTCCCGCGCTGAACCCTCCCGCCGGTTGACTCGCTTCCGTGCTGGTGCCACAAACCAGGACGTCGCGGCGCTGTCGCCCGACCCAACTCCAGGGGGCCATCATGCACGCTCGCCCGCTCTGCCTCGTTGCGCTCGCCTTCACCCTTGGCTGCGCCAGCTCGGCGCCGCGCACCGAACCGGGCGGTCCAACCCCGGTCGAGGCGCCGCCGCCGATGGACGCGCCGGAGCCGATGGCTGGCGCGCCGGCCCCGGTGGTCGAGACCGAGGCCGACTACGCCCGCGAGGAGATGGCCGCGCCGATGGCCAAGAGCATGGCCGCCCCGGCTGCCCCACCGCCCAGCCGCGCGGCGCCGTCCCGGGTGAAGATGAAGAAGGAGGCCGCCGACCGTGACGACGCGAGCGGCGAAGGCGCCGAGGTCTCGACCGGCGGCGAGAGCTACGCCCAGGTGACCGACAACCCGTTCCGCTCGGCCGCCAAAGAGCCGCTGTCGACCTTCTCGATCGACGTCGACACCGCCTCGTACGCGAACGTACGCCGCTACCTGCGCGGCGGCAGCCTGCCGCCGAAGGACGCGGTGCGCATCGAGGAGCTGGTCAACTACTTCACCTACACCTACGCGAAGCCGAAGGGTGAGACTCCCTTCTCGGTCGACGCCGAGGTGGCCGCCTGCCCGTGGAACTCCGAGCACAAGCTGGCGCGCATCGCGCTCAAAGGGCGGGAGATCCCGGAGCAGAGCCGCAAGCCCGGCAACCTGGTCTTCCTGCTCGACGTCTCCGGCTCGATGAGCGACGCGAACAAGCTGCCGCTGCTGAAATCCGGCCTGAAGATGCTGGTCCAGAACCTGAACGCCAAGGACAAGGTGACCATCGTCGTCTACGCCGGCGCCGAGGGGCTGGCCTTGCCGCCCACCCCGTGCACCAACAAGCAGACGATCATCGAAGCGCTCGACCGGCTCGAGTCGGGCGGCTCGACCAACGCCGGCGCCGGCATCGAGCTGGCCTACAAGCTGGCGCAGGAGAACTTCATCCAGGGCGGCGTCAACCGGGTCATCCTCGCCACCGACGGCGACTTCAACGTCGGCGTCACCAGCCAGGATGCGCTGGTCCAGCTGATCGAGCAGAAGGCCAAGCAGGGGGTCTTCCTCACCGTGCTCGGCCTGGGCATGGGCAACTACAAGGACTCGACGCTCGAGCTGCTCGCTGACAAGGGCAACGGCAACTACGGCTACATCGACACCGAGGCCGAGGCGAAGAAGATGCTGGTCGAGCAGATGGGCGCGACGCTGGTGACCATCGCCAAGGACGTCAAGATCCAGGTCGAGTTCAACCCGGCCAAGGTCGGCGCCTACCGCCTGGTCGGCTACGAGAACCGGGTGCTGCGCGCCGAGGACTTCACCGACGACAAGAAGGACGCCGGTGAGATCGGCGCCGGCCACAACGTCACCGCCTTCTACGAGCTGGTGCCGAAGGGCAAGGAGGCCGGCCTGAAGCTCGGCGAGGTCGTCGCCACCGACGTCAAGCCGGAGTTCCAGTTCGAGAAGGACCAGATCATGGTGGTCAAGCTGCGCTACAAGGAGCCGACCGGCAGCACCTCGAAGCCGCTCGCCTTCCCGATCGCCGACGCGCAGCGGGCCTGGAAAGAGGCCTCGGCCGACTTCCGCTTCGCCGCCGCCGTCGCCGCCTACGGCCTGATGCTGCGCGACTCGCCGCACAAGGCCAAGGCCGACTGGAAGCTCGTCCACGAGCTCGCCAAGGGCGGCCTGACCACGGACCCGGGCGGCTACCGGGCCGAGTTCGTCGAGCTGGCCAAGGCGGCGCAGGGGTTGAGCGCCAAGTAGCCCGTTCCACCGTCACTCTCGCCGCGAATCCTCCGGCCGCCTCCGGCGTCCAACCGGGGTCGACCGCCTTGCGCCGGGTTGTCGCCCGCACCATGTTGCGGTATTCGGTGCGCCCCTGGAGGACCTCGATGCGTATGCTCTCCCTTCTCGCCCTCGGCCTGACGACGCTCGGCCTCGCCTCGCCGGCCAGCGCCGCCGACCCCTTGACCCGGACCGACGAGCTGGTCCGCGCCTTCCGCGCGGTCAAGAGCGCGCCGGAGGGCAAGACGCTCACCAGCGCGGAGAAGCAGGCCAACAGCGCGGCGTTCACCGCGCTCGACGCCTTCTTCGACTACGACCGGCTGACCGGGGACTCGATCGCGGCGCACAAGGACAAGTTCAAGCCGGACGAGCTGGCGCGCTTTTCCACCGGCTTCCGCGAGCTCATCCGCCTGGTCGCCTACCCGAAGTCGGGTAGCTTCTTCGAGGACGCGAAGACCAAGCTGAAGCTGGGCAAGCGGCGCGGCAAGGCGGCCGACGTCGAGATGCACGCGCGCCTCGAGAAAGAGGACTTCGAGACCACCGTGACCTTCTCGTGGGAGGAGTCGGGCGGGGCGCTGCGCCTGGTCGACGTCAGCTTCGAGGGTGGCTCGCTGGTCAAGGACTACGCCAACCAGTTCGGCCGGATCATCGGCAAGGACGGCGTCGCGGGGCTGCTCAAGAAGCTCGAGAGCCGGCTGACGAAGGAGCGCGAGACCAGCGTCATCGCCCCATGACCCGCCCGCTCCTCGTCGCCGCGCTCGCCCGGCTCGTGCCGGCCGTCACCCTCGCCGAGACCGCGCCGCCGACGGCCGAGCCGCTCGACGCCGACGGCTGCGTCGCGGTGGCGTTGGCACAGAGCGCCAAGCTCGCCGAGGCCGAGGCCAAGGTCGCGCAGCACAAGGCAACGCTCGCCGAGCTCGAGGCGACCTACTACCCGAAGCTGAGCGGCATGGCCTACGTCGCGCCGATGTTCACCGTGCGCGGCGACATCGACGGCATCGAGCGGCGCTGGCAGAAGCTGAAGCACTGGGGCCCCTACGCCCGGCTCGAGGCGCTGCTCGCCCAGCCGCTGTACACCTTCGGCCGGGTCGAGGCCGGCGAGGAGGCGGCCCGCGAGCGCATCCTGGTCGAGCAGGCGCGCGTGCGCGAGGCCGAGCTCGCCGTCGCCCTCGAGGTGCGGCGCTTCTACTACCTGCGGCTCTACGCGCTGAGCATGCAGCCGTCGCTCAACACCGCGGCCAAGGCGGTGAAGGAGGCGCGCGAGAAGGGCCAGGAGATGTACGACGAGGGGACCGGCGAGGTCACCCAGGCCGATCTGGCCAAGCTCGACTACGCGGCGACCGAGGTGGCCAAGTACCAGCTCGAGGCCGACAGCGGCGCGGCGCTGGCGCTCGCGGCGCTCAAGCACACGCTCGGGCTCGACGATGACGCGCCGCTGCTGCTCGCCGACGAACGCCTGCCCGAGCTCGACGACGCCGAGCCCGAACCGCTCGCCGAGGCGCTCGCCGCCGCCGCCGAGCACCGCCCCGAGTGGGCGCAGCTCGCCCACGGCAAGAAGGCG
>JBFYZW010000736.1:0-8545 GCA_041309305.1 Deltaproteobacteria bacterium
CACGAGCGCGAAGCGGACGGCGCGGCGAGCGAGGACCCCCATCGGGCGGGAGCATCGCCGCTGATCCCCGCCCGGTCAAGGGCGGGGACGTGGCGTCGACGTACGGGCGAGCCGCGCCAGAGCCGCGACCGGTGGGGTGCGGCCTCGCGCGGTGGCAATCGCTCCGCCGTGCGCGTACAATAGCCGCGCATGATGCGTCAGCGATGGTGGGCGGGGGCGGCCACGACGGCGGTGCTCCTCGCCTGCGGTCGCTCGCCGGTCGAGATCCCCGAGGTCGAGCTCGTGCCCTCTCCCTCGTTCCTGCGCTTCGTCGCGCGGGTCGGCGAGAGCGTGCCGGCGCAGCCGATCGCGCTCGGCGACGCGCGCGACCTCTCGGTTGCGTGGCGGGCCTCGGCCGAGGCCGCCTGGCTCGTGCTCGACATGACGCGCGGGCAGGTGCCGGCGGTGCTGCACGTCGGCGTGCGGACGCGCGAGCTGGCGCCCGGGACCCACCGGGCCGCGATCGTGATCGAGCCGGAGAGCGAGGCGGCCGGCGCGCGCGGCGCCAGCGTCGTCGTCGAGTTGGTGCTCTCCGCACCGGGGTGGGAGTCGCTCGGCGGGCCGGGCTGCGGGGTGATCGACGGGGTCGGCGTCGACCCCGTCGACCCGACGCTGGTGCTCGCCGGACAGCGCTACGCCGGCCTGTGGCTCTCGCGCGACGGCGGCGCGACCTTCGCGCGCACCAGCGCCGACGTGCACTGGGACGCGGTGGCGCGCAGCTTCGCGTTCACCAGCGACGGGACGATCTACGCCGGCCTCGGCCGAAAGCACGGCGCCGCGAACGGCGGCGTGCTGCGCAGCCAAGACCACGGCAACAGCTGGGCGATGACCCCGCTGCAGAACGTCGGCGCCGCCTACGTCGCCGTCGACGTGCAGAACGAGGCGCTGGTGCTGGCCGCCGACCCGCAGAGCGGCGTGTGGCGGAGCGCCGACGGGGGTGACACATGGAGCGTGCAGGCCTTTCCGTCGGTGGCCAGGGTCGCGATCGCCAACCCGGGCGGGCCGGGCTTCATCCTCGGCGGCGATGGCGGGACGATTTACCGCTCACCCGATGGTGAGACCTTCACCGCGGTGGCCACCGGTCTGGGGGTCGAGTGGTCGATCATCTCCGCCGCCGGTCGGCCGGACGGCACGATTTTGGCGCTTGGACACCTCGACTGCTGCAGCGATCTGTTGCTGGTGCGCAGCACCGACGCTGGTCAAACCTGGGGGCCGGTGGCCGGGGTCGGGCTGCAGCGGTACGGGATCTACGATCTCGATGAGCGCCTGGGCAGCGATACCCAGGCCTTCTACTTCACCGGTGCCGAGTTGTTGGTCTCGCTCGACGCCGGCGAGTCGTGGAGCACGGTGCCCCGCACCGGCCGCGCGAGCGTCGGCGACGGTTGGCTGCTCGCTGTCGCGCCGCATCCGCAAGGGCCGATCGTCGGCACGCGCGGCAGCGGCGTGCTGCGGCAACAGGGCGGGGCGCTGGCTCCGGCGCGCATCGAGGCGTGCGAGATCTGGGACCTCGACTACGAGCCCGGCACCGGCAGCCTGTTCGCCGCCGCGTGGCAGAGCGGGGTGTGGCGGCGGAGCGCGGCCGGGGCGTGGGACGGCGCCGGCGGGGACGGGCTCTGGCCGGTCGAGCTGGTCGGCGTCAGCGCCGATCCGCGCAACGGTCAGGTGCTGATCGCGCTCGGTGAGAACGACCGGGGGGTGTTCCGCAGCGACGACGGCGGGCTGAGCTGGACGGCAAACCCGACCGGGTTGAACCACTCGGCCGGCGGTGGAAAAGTCGTCCGCGCGCCGGACGACCCGGAGGTGATCTGGGTCGCGGGCGCGGGCGGCGGGCTCTTCCGCTCGACCGACAACGGCCTGAGCTTCGCGCAGATCTCCGGCGAAGAGACCCGTCACGTCGCGGTCGTCTCGCGCGAGGTCGTCGTCGCCGATTCGAATCGCGTCTCGCGCCACGATCTCGACGCGGGCAGCTCCCAGGTGGTGATCGACCTCGACAGCCATACCCGCGTCCTCGCCGCCGGCGGCGGGCGGGTCTACTGGGTCAGCGACTCCGGGGAGACGCACCGGTCGACCGACGGTGGGCTCACCTTCGCGCGCACCGACTTCATCGGCGACTACGTCCACGACCTCGCGCCGCACCCGACCGACCCGGACCGCGTGTTCATCGCCACCGAGAGCGGGCTGTTCGAGTCGCGCGACGGGCTGGCGAGCTGGGAGGAGAAGGGCGCGCCGTTCGAGCCGAGGGCGCTGGAGTGGGGGCAGGACGCGGCGGTGCTCTACGTCGGCACGGTCTGGGGCGGCGTCTACGCTTTCACGCCGGACCCTTGAGCGAGCGCGCGTCGTTCGATCCGGAGGCAGGCGCTGATCATGTTCACCCCCGTTCGGCTCGGCCCGCTGCGCCTGCGCAACCGCTTCGTCCGCACCGCCACCTTCGAGGGGATGAGTCCGAACGGTGCGCCGACCGAGGCGCTGATCGAGCATCACCGCCAGGTCGCGCGCGGGGGCGTCGGCCTCGACACCGTGGCCTACTGCTCGGTCTCCAACGACGGCAGGTCGTACGCGACCCAGCTGTGGATGCGGCCCGAGATCGTGCCCGGGCTACGGCGCCTGACCGACGCGGTGCACGGCGAGGGGGCGGCGGTCTCGTTGCAGCTCGGCCACTGCGGCTACTTCTCCAACCGCCGGGTGATCGGCGGCGCACCGCTCGGCCCGTCGCGGCTGCTGTGCACCTACGGCCTGTCGCTGTCCCGGGCGATGAGCGAGGCCGATCTCGAGCGGGTGATCGCCGACTTCGGCCGCGCCGCGGCGCTGGCGCGCGAGGCCGGCTTTGACGCGCTGGAGTTGCACGCCGGCCACGGCTACCTGCTCAGCCAGTTCCTCTCGCCGTACACCAACCGGCGCGCTGATCATTGGGGCGGGCTGCTCGAGCGGCGCGCGCGGCTGACGCTCGAGGTGGTGCGTGCGGTGCGCGCCGCGGTCGGCGAGCGGATGGCGCTGCTGGTCAAGGTCAACCTGCGGGATGGCTTCGCCGGCGGGCTCGAGCTCGACGAGGCGATCGACGTGATGCGCCTCATTGAGCGCGAGGCGGTCGACGCGCTGGTTTTGAGCGGCGGCTTCGTCTCACGCACCCCGTTCTACATGCTGCGCGGTGAGCTGCCGGTGCGCGAGATGGCGGCGGCGCAGCCGGCCTGGCTGACCCGCGTCGGCATGACCCTGTTCGGCCGGCTGCTCGTGCCGGCGCATCCTTTCGCCGAGGCGTTCTTCCTCGACGAGGCGCGGCAGGTGCGCACCGCCGTGCGGCTGCCGCTGGTCCTGGTCGGCGGGCTGCGCTCGCGCGCGGCGATCGCCGCCGCGCTCGCCGAGGGCTTCGACCTGGTCGCGCTCGGGCGGCCGCTGATCCACGACCCGGACTTCGTGCGCAAGCTCGAGCGTGGGGAGCTCGAGCGCTCGGGCTGCGAGCCGTGCAACGTCTGCGTCGCCGAGATGGATCGGGGCGGGGTACGCTGCCCGAGGGCCGACTACAAGCAGAAGCCCAGCGCGTAGACCGGGTTGTCGCTCTGGTCGACGAAGGTGATCGGCTTGCACTGCTTGTTCGCCAACGCCCCGGTGCAGTCGGCCTTGATCGCGCAGGGCGTGGTGCAGATGCCGCCGATGCACCAGTCCGAGGCGCAGTTGGCGTCCTCGGTGCAGCTCGTCCCGTCGGCCTGGGTGCCGGTGAAGAACTTGGGCATGCAGGTGGCGACCCAGCCGCTCTTCGGCGTGGCGATCACCGTCGCCCAGGGGTTACAGCTCTGGCTGCTCGGGCAGTCGCTGTTGCTGCGGCAGTGGTCGCGGCAGGTGCCGGTGCAGGCCTGGCCGCCGCAGTCGGCCGAGCCGTTGCACGGCGAGCCGTTGGCGCAGGTGCCGACGCACAGGCCCGAGTCGCACTCCCAGTTCTGCGCGCAGGCGACGCCGGCCGCCTTGTAGGCCGAGGTGTCGGAGTCGAAGCACAGGTCGTAGCCCATCGCCGCGCCGTCCTCGTCGATGAGCGAGTAGCAGACCTCGCCGGCGTTGCAGTCGCGGTTGGCGAGGCAGGCGCGCGCGCAGGTGTGCGTGTCGCTGTAGCAGACGCTCGTCTGGCAGCCGTTGTGATCGGCGCAGGAGGCCCCGGGCGCCTGATCGAAGGGCAGGCCGGGGTAGGTGCTCGACATCTGCGCCGCGGCGTTGCACATCGACAGGCCGTCGAGGGCGCCGCTGACGTAGTCGATGCAGCCGTAGCCGAGCGGACAGTCGGCGTCGCCGCCCTTGCCCGAGCCGATGCAGGTGCGGGTGCAGATGCCGCTCGTGCCGTCGCCCAGGCAGGTGAGGCCGGTCTGGCAGTCGGCCGGCGCGACGCAGCTGGCGCCGAACGCGCCGGCGCCTGGCGTGGTGCCGGTGGTGCAGCGGCCGGCGTTGCAGGTCTGGGGGCTGGTGCACTGGCTGCTCGAGGTGCAGTTCTGACAGGTGCCGCTCACGCAGACCTGGCCGCCGGTGCAGCCGGCGTTGCTGGTGCAGCCCGGCGTGCCGCCCGAGGTGCCGCAGACGCCGGTGTTCGGGTTGCAAACCTCGCCGGCGCGGCACTCGTCGTCGTACAGGCAGGCGCCGCAGTGGCCGTCGTAGCAGGCCTCGCCGGCGGCGCAGTCGTTGGCGGTGTTGCACTCCGGGTCGGTGCACAGGCCCGTGTCGATGGCGCAGATTTTGGTCACGCCGGTGACGAGGTCGTTGAGTTCGAAGCACATGAAGTCGGAGATGCAGGGCACGCAGGCGTTCATGAAGCACGCCTGGCCGGCGCAGTCGGCGCGCGAGGTGCACGAGCCGTTGCCGGTGCCGCCGCCCGCGGTCGTGCAGGTGCCGTTGGCGCAGACCCGACCGGTGCCGCACTCGAGGTCGCCGGTGCACGGGACGCACTCGTGGCTGGTCGGGTTGCAGATCCGGCCGTATTGATCGCAGTCGGCTTGGGTCTGGCAGGGCGGGTTACCGCCGCCGTCGACGAAGCAGGCGTGGTCGCGGCAGGTCTGGCCGAGCGGGCAGTCGGCGCTGGTGTTGCACTGCACGCAGTTGCCGCTCGCGGTGTCGCAGACCAACCCGCCGCAGTCGAAGTTGCTGCTGCAGCGGCTCTCCTCGCCGCAGGTGCCGTCGGCCCGGCAGCTGAGGCCCAGGTCGCAGTGGTCGTCGTTGAGGCACTCGACGCAGCGGCCGGTGACGACGTTGCACAGCGTGCCCACCGCGCAGTCGTTGTGGCTCAGGCAGGCCTGATCGGGGCGCGTGCCGTTGCGCGGCGCGCAGGTGCCACCGCTGCAGTACTGGTCGGCGGCGCAGTCGCTGTCGCGGCTGCAGAAGCTCGTCGGCTCGGCGCCGGGGTTGAAGCACTCCTCTCCGACGCAGGTGCGTTTTGTCGGGTTGCGCGCCGCGCCACAGGCGGCGAGCGAGGCGACCGCGACGCCGACGATCAGGACGACCTGCACGCACGAGACGACGTGTCGACAACAGCTCACGGCGTACTCCCGGGTCGAATGAGATTCGGGTTGCCTACATCTGACCACACCCAACCACCTCGACGGCGCTCTGAGAGACCTCTCCCGCGCATGACTCCGCCGTCGATCGGTTATCGGCAGCTGGGCGGCGATGGACACACAAAAGGGTCAACGCTCACCGGCGTGCGCAGGTGTCCCGGGCTCGCGACCTACCGCTCGCTACCCTTCCGTGTTAAGGAGGGCGCCGCGGAGCAATCGATGAGCTGGGAGGAGCTGCTCGACCAGGCCGAGGAGGCCTTCACCGGCGGCCGGCACCACGACGCTTTGCAGCTGTGCGATCGCGCCGCGCAGGCCGGGGACGACGCGCGCTACCACGCCGCGATCCTGCGCGGCGACCTCCTGCTCGACCTCGGCGACGCCGCCGCGGCGTTGTCGAGCTACGACGCGGTCGCCGAGCCCGGGGTGCCCGATCCGCAGCTCGATTTGTGCCGCGGGGTCGCGCTGTTCGAGGCGGTGCGCTTCGCCGAGGCGGAGAACGCCCTGCGCAGCGCGCTGCGCGGCGACGGCCGGCTCGCCGAGGCGCACTACACGCTGGGGTTGATCGCCGAGATCCAGGGCACCGGCCGCGAGGTCGAGCACTTCCGCCAGGCCCGGCGGTTGGACCCGAAGAGCTACCCGCCGGTGCCGCAGCTCGGCCGGGCCGAGTTCGAGGCGGTGGTCGAGGAGGCGGTCGCCGGGTTGCCCCAGCCGGTGCTCGCCGCGACGCGCGGCATCCCGGTCTTGATCGCCGAGGTGCCGCAGGTGAGCGACCTCATCGCCGGCGACCCACCGCTCTCGCCGCGCATCCTCGGCCTGTTCGTCGGCGTGCCCCCGGCGCAGCTCTCGGTGCTCGACGCGCCGCCCGAGCAGCAGGCGACGATCTTGTTGTTCAAGCGCAACCTCGAGCGCTTCTGCACCAGCCGCGAGATGTTGGTCGACGAGATCCGCCAGACGGTGCTGCACGAGGTCGGCCACGCGCTCGGTCTGTCCGAGGAGGAGCTGGTCCAGATGGGCCTGGAGTAGGCGGTCAGACGATCCCGGCCGGTCGCCGGTCGCCGCCGGCGCGCAGCTGGGCGCAGTAGCAGTCGCCGTGCGCCTCGGCCTCGAGCTGGATGGTCGCGTGGCGGATGTGGAAGCGGTCGAGCAGCACCGCCTGGAGGCCCAAGAGCAGCCGATCGCGATCGACCGTCGGTCCGTCGACCACGACGTGGGCGCTGAGCGCCGGCAGGCCCGAGGTGATGCTCCAGATGTGCAGGTCGAAGACGCCGGCCACGCCGTCGACGGCGCACAGCGTTCGGCGCACCTCGTCGGTGGCGATGCCGCGCGGCGCCGCCTCGAGCAGGACGTCGATCACCTCGCGCAGCAGGCTCACCGAGGTGACGACGATGACCACCGCGATCCCGAGCGAGACGACCGCGTCCAGCCGGGACCAACCGGTCAGCGCGATGACCCCGGCGGCGAGCAGCACACCGACCGAGCTGAGCGTGTCGCCGAGCAGGTGGAGGAAGGCGGCACGCACGTTCAGGTTGCCGCGCTGGCCGCCGAGCAGCCACAGCCCGGCGAGGTTGGCGACCAGGCCGATCGCGGCGATGGCGCTCATCAGGCCGGTGTCGATCGCCCGGGGGGAGAACCAGCGCTCTGCCGCCTCGTAGAGGATCGAGCCGCTGACGACCACCAGCGCCACGCCGTTGAACAGCGCCGCGAAGATCTCCAACCGGCGGTAGCCGTAGGTGCGCCGATCGTCCGGTGGCAGGGCGCCGAGCGTCACCGCGGCGAACGCGACCAAGAGCGCCAGGACGTCGGTGAGCATGTGCCCGGCGTCGGCGAGCAGGGCCAGCGAGCCCGACCACAGCCCACCGACCACCTCGGCGACCATGATCGTGCCGGTGAACGCCAGCGTCGCGAGCAGGCGCCGGCCGGCCGACGGCGGCGCGGCGCCGAGCGGGTCGACGCCGGGGTGGTGGTGGTGGCCGTGGGTGTGTCCGTGCCCGCTCACCAGGCTACCTTGGCACCCTGATCCGCGAGGGGCAAGCGAACAGTGGCGCCCTGCCGCGGCGGGCATTAGGATGTCTAGCGATGGAAGAGCGGTTCGTGTCTGCCCGTGATGGCACCGCGCTGTTCGTGCGCTCGAGCGGCGCCGGGTTGCCGGTCGTCCTGTGCGACGGCATCGGCTGCGACGGCTTCGTCCTCCGCCACCTGCGCCCGGCGCTCGAGTCGCGCTACCGGGTGGTCAACTGGCACTACCGGGGTCACGGCCAGAGCCAGGCGCCCGCCGATCCGCGCGCGCTGGGCATCCCGGAGCTGCGCAGCGACCTCGCGGCGGTGCTCGACGCGCTCGGCATCGAGCGGGCCGTGCTGCTCGGCTATTCGATGGGGGTGCAGCTGGCGCTCGACTTCGCGCTGCACCAGCCACAGCGGGTCGCCGGCCTGGTGCCGATGTGCGGCAGCTACGGCCACCTGCTCGACACCTTCCACGACGGTCGGCTGCTCGCCCGCGCCTTCCCGCTCCTGCGCGAGGCGGTGTACCGCTGGCCGCAGGTCGCGCAGCGGCTGTGGACCCGCGCCGCGACCTCCGACCTCTTGCTCGCCCTCGGGATGCGGGTCGAGGTCGAGTGGCGGCTCATCGGCCCCGAGGACCTCAAGCCGTACGTCGAGCACCTCGGCCACATGGACGCGGGGCTGTTCATCCGTATGCTCGACCAGGTGCGGCATCACACCGTCGAGCCGCGGCTGCACGAGATCAATGCGCCGACCCTGGTCATCGCCGGCGAGAAGGACACCTTCACCCCGGTCTGGCTGTCGCGCCGGATGGCGCGCCACATCCCCGGGGCCGAAATCCTGGTCGTGCCGTTCGGCACGCACGCCGCGCCGCTCGAGATGCCGGAGCTGATCACCCTGCGGCTGCAGAAGTTCCTCGCCGAGCGGGTCGAGGCCGAGGCGGTCCAGCCCGCGCCGCGCGCGCGCCGCCGCCCCCAAAC
>JBFYZW010000737.1:0-3601 GCA_041309305.1 Deltaproteobacteria bacterium
GCGAAGGGCACCAGCGGCAGCCCCGGGGTCGGCGGCGTCAACGCCGTCCCGCCGCGCTGGAGCCGCACCGGCGCTGGATCCGCCGGCGCTCGGCCGTCGAGCAGCGCCTGCGCGTCTGCCCCCGCCAACCACCGCCCGTCTTTTGCGATGCCGAGCAACTCGACCGCGTAGCGGTCGCGGTCGATCGCCTCGATCACCGACCGCGCCGAGCGCAACGACACCTCGTGCTCGCCGCTCTGCCCACCGAACAACACGCCGACCCGGATCTTGTTCATCGTTGTCGACCAACCTGGTGGCGCGGAGATGCTCCACCCCGTCCAGCGGCGGCCTTCTCCCCCGCTTCGGCCGGCGTGTCAATCGGCTGCGCCGCCGAACAATCGCGGGGCGCGGGGCTGTTCCCCCGCCGATTCTGTGTTAGAGATCTCGGGTCGACGAACGAGGGACACCATGACCGAAGGCGTGATCGGCAAAGGGCTGTTCATCAAGGGCGAGCTGCACGGCGAGGACGACCTGATCATCGAAGGGGTGGTCGAGGGGACGATCACGATGCAGAAGAGCCTGACCATCGAGGCCGGCGGCCGGATCACCGCCGACATCGAGACCGAGAACATCACCATCCGCGGCGAGATGCAGGGCAACCTGCGTGCCCGGGAGAAAATCAGCATCCACGCCGGCGGCCGCCTGGTCGGCGACATGACCGCGCCGCGCATCGAGGTCGCCGACGGCGGCTACTACAAGGGCCGCATCGAGATGAACGAGGGCGGCAAGCCCGCGGCGCTCCCCGCGCCGACAAGCAAACGTCGCTGAGGCGCGCGCCCGCCGCGCGCTCCCCGTCAACCGGACCGTAGCCACCCCTCGACCACCGCCGCGAGGCGGAGCTCTGCCCCCGGCGGCGCGAGCGCGTCGATCGGGCCGAAGCGGGCGATGCGCCCGTCGGCGAGCCAGGCGATGTGCGTCGCCCAGCGCTCGAGGCCCTCGAGCACATGGGTGGCGTAGAGCACGGTGGTCTGGTGCCGCGCGCTGTCCTCGGCGATCAACGCCAGGACGTCGAGGCGGGCGATCAGATCGAGGTCGGCGGTCGCCTCGTCGAGCAGCACCAGCCGCCGCGGTTCGAGCAGGGCGAGGAGCAGCTGCACCCGTCGACGCTGGCCGTCGGAGACCTGGTGCATCCGCCAGCCGGGCTCGACGCCGAGCACGCGCCGCAGCCGCGCGCCGCGCTCGGCGTTGAACCGCCGCGCAGCGAGGATCTCGGCCACCGAGAGGTCGACGTCGACCGGGAAGCTCGGCCCGACGTAGACCACGTCGCGCACCAGCGTCGTGTCGTGGAAGGCGTCGCGGCCGAGCACGCGCACGCCGCGGCTCAGGTGGCGACCGCTGAGCACGCGCAAGAGCGTGCTCTTGCCCGCGCCGTTGGCGCCGACCAACAGGCAGCGCCAGCCGGACTCGAGCACCAACGAGAGCTCGCGCAACACCGGCGTGCCGCCATAGCCGAAGCTCAGCCGGTCGATCGCGACGCACGGGGAGGTAGCCGGCCGGTCCATGGCCGGTATCTGAGCACAGCGGCGCGGCGCGGCAAACCCCAGGCCGAGGCTTGGCCGGCCGCCGGCCGGCGCGGTAGGCTCACCCATGGCCACCCGACTCGAGCAGGACACGATGGGCGAGGTCGCCGTCCCGGCTGACCGCTACTGGGGCGCGCAGACACAACGGGCGCTGGAGAACTTCCCGATCGGCCACGACCGCTTCCCGCGCGCCTTCATCTGGGCGCTCGGCTCGGTCAAGCGCGCCTGCGCGACGATCAACGCCCAGCTCGGCCGCCTGCCGCCAGAGCTCGCCGCCGCGATCCAAACCGCCGCCGACGAGGTGATCGCCGGCCAGCTCGACGACAACTTCCCGCTCGTCGTCTGGCAGACCGGCTCCGGCACGCAGACGAACATGAACGCCAACGAGGTGATCGCCAACCGGGCGATCGAGCTGCTCGGCGGGCAGCGGGGCAGCAAGACCCCGGTCCACCCGAACGACCACGTCAACCTCGGCCAGTCCTCGAACGACGTCTTCCCGACCGCGATGCACGTCGCGGTGGTCGAACGCCTGCACGCGCGCCTGGTGCCGCAGGTCGTCCGGCTGCGCGCCAGCCTCGCCGACAAGGCCGACGCCTTCGCCGCGACGATCAAGGTCGGCCGCACGCACCTGCAGGACGCGGTGCCGCTCACCGTCGGTCAGGAGCTGTCCGGCTACGCCGCACAGCTCGACCATTGCCTCGCGGCCCTGAACGACGCGCTCGAGCCCCTCTATGGCCTGGCGATCGGCGGCACCGCGGTCGGCACGGGCCTCAACACCCACCCGGAGTTCGGCCGGCGCGTCGCCAGCGAGCTGGCGCGGATGACCGGCCGGCCGTTCGTCCCGGCCGCCAACCGCTTCGCCGCGCTCGCCGCGCACGAGCCGCTCGTCGGCGCCAGCGCCGCCTGCCGCACGCTGGCGCTCGCCGCGACCAAGATCGCCAACGACCTCAGGCTGCTCGCCTCGGGCCCGCGCTGCGGCCTCGGCGAGCTCACGCTGCCAGCCAACGAGCCGGGCACCTCGATCATGCCCGGCAATGTCAACCCGACCCAGATCGAGGCGCTGACCATGGTCGCCTGCCAGGTGATCGGCAACGACACGGCGATCGCCTTCGCCGCGGCCGGCGGGATGCTCGAGCTGAACGTCTACAAGCCGGTGATCGTCTTCGCGCTCTTGCACTCCATCCGCCTGCTCGCCGACGCGCTGGAGAGCTTCAACCTGCGCTGCGTCCAGGGGCTGACGCTGAACCGCGCCCGGCTGGCCGAGAACCTGGAGCGCTCGTTGATGCTGGTCACCGCGCTCGCCCCGCGCCTCGGCTACGACGGCGCGGCGGCGGTGGCGAAGAAGGCCCACCAGGAGGGGTGCTCGCTCCGTCAGGCGGCGTTGGCGCTCGGCGTGCTCGGCGCCGAGGAGCTGGACGAGCTGCTGCGCCCCGAGCAGATGCTCGGGCCGCAGCGCTGAACGTCGATCAGGGAGCTCGGCTCAGAGCGCGGCGAGCTTCGCCGCCAACTCGGCGGTACGCATCGAGTAGCCCCACTCGTTGTCGTACCACATCGTGCACTGCAGCATCGTGCCGTCGATCACCTTGGTGTTCTCGGCGTCGAAGATCGAGCTGTGCTGGTTGTGGATCACGTCGCTCGAGACGATCGGGTCCTCGCAGTAGAGCACGTAGCCCTTGAAGGCCCCGCCGGCGGCCTTCTTCACCGCCGCGTTGACCTCCTCGGCGGTGGTCGCCTTCTTCAGCTGCACGACCAGGTTGGTGATCGAACCGGTGATCACCGGCACGCGCAGCGAGTAGCCGTCGAGCTTGCCGTCGAGCTTCGGGTAGACCTTGCCCACCGCCTTGGCCGCGCCGGTGGTGGTCGGGATGATGTTGATCGCCGCGGCCCGGGCCCGGCGCTTGTCCTTGTGCAACAGGTCGACGAGCCGCTGGTCGGCGGTGTAGCCGTGGCAGGTGACCATCAGGCCCTTGTCGATGCCGATCGCCTCGTCGATGATCTTGACCACCGGCGCGAGCGAGTTGGTCGTGCACGAGGCGTTCGAG
>JBFYZW010000738.1:0-9685 GCA_041309305.1 Deltaproteobacteria bacterium
CGAACAGGCGGAAGTTCTTGGCCTTGAGGTTCAGCTTCATCACGTCGCGCAGGTAATGGCCCAGCGTGCGCGTCGCCTCGCCGCTGGTCAGGCCGGGCTTCTTGACCTCGACGGCGTAGTCGTCGAACTCGGGCAACCGGAGATCGCGCAGCAGCACGCCGCCGTTGGCGTGCGGGTTGGCGCCCATGCGCCGGGCGCCCGTGGGCGAGAGCGCCGCGAGCTCGGGCACCAGGTGGCCCTGGGCGTCGAACAGCTCCTGCGGCCGGTAGCTCTTCATCCACCGCTCGAGCTGCTTGAGGTGCTCCGGTTTGGTGCCCAGCTCGCTGAGCGGCACCTGGTGCGCGCGCCAGAAGTCCTCGACGTGGTGACCGTCGACCTTGGCCGGCCCGGTCCAGCCCTTGGGGGTGCGCAGGATGATCATCGGCCAGACCGGCCGCTCGAGCTTCTTCTGCTTGGCCGCCCGTGCCCTGATCTCGGCGATCTCGGCGAGCACCTGGTCGAGCACCGCCGCCATCCGCTGGTGCATCGCCTCCGGCTCGCGCCCCTCGACCAGGTGCGGCGCCCAGCCGTAGCCGCGGAAGAGGGCCAGAAGCTCCTCCTCGGGGATGCGCGCCAGCACCGTCGGGTTGTGGATCTTGTAGCCGTTGAGGTGCAAAAAGGGCAGCACGACGCCGTCGCGCAGCGGGTGGAGGAACTTGTTCGAGTGCCAGGCGGCGGCCAGCGGGCCGGTCTCGGCCTCGCCGTCGCCGACGACGCAGGCGGCGATCAGGCTCGGGTTGTCGAACACGGCGCCGAAGGCGTGGCTGACCGCGTAGCCGAGCTCCCCCCCTTCGTGGATCGAGCCGGGCGTCTCGGGCGCGACGTGGCTCGGCACGCCGCCGGGGAAGGAGAACTGCTTGAACAAGAGGCGCATCCCCTCGAGGTCCTGCGCGACGTCGGGGTAGACCTCGCTGTAACTGCCCTCCATCCAGGTGTTGGCCACCAGCGCCGGTCCGCCGTGGCCGGGGCCGGCGATGTAGATGACGTCCAGATCATCGCGCCTGATCACCCGGTTCAGGTGCGCGTAGATGAAGTTCAGGCCCGGCGTCGTGCCCCAGTGGCCGAGCAGGCGCGGCTTGACCTCGGCGAGCTTGAGCGGCGTTCTGAGCAGCGGGTTGTCGCGCAGGTAGATCTGCCCGACCGACAGATAGTTGGCGGCCCGCCAGTACGCGTCGATGAGCCGCAGCTCGTCGGCGCCGAGGGGACCGGTCGTCGAGGGGCGCTTCGTCCTGGCCATACGTCCTCCCGCGTGTGTTGGACTGACGCCGAATAGCCCGAAAGCCGAGCCCAGGCAAACGCGGCGCCGATTCCAGCGCCTCAGTCAACCGGCGCCGCGGTTGACCATCGAGGATGGGATGGCTATCTGTAAACGTCATCGCAGGGGGGAAGCTCGATGCGTCGATCTGACCTGCTCGTCGTCCTGCTGGCGCTCTCGGCTACGCGTCCGGCGACCGCCGCTGCGGCCGCGGAGGACCCGCCCGCGGCGGAGAGTCCGTCCGTCGCGGACACCCCACCGACTGTCGCGGAGGCGGCCGATCCAGCGGCGCAACCGCCCCCCGAGGCCGCGGCGGAGCCGCCGCCCAGCGAAGCGCTCGACCCGCAGGCGGCGGTCACGTCGCCGGCGGCCGAGACGGATGAGCGGGCCGCGACCCGGGCGACGTTGTTGCACGGCGACGCTCTCGCCGCCGAGCTCGACGGCGAGCTGAAGCAGGCGCTCGCGCTGTTACGCCAGGCGCTGGCGCTCGCGCCGGACGACGCGGCGATCCGCTTCGACCTGGCGCGCCTCGCGGTCCTGCACGGCGGCGAGCGCGGCGACCTGGAGCCGTTCGCCTCGTCGCTGGTCTCCGACCCCGCTTCGCTGGCGCTCCGCGCCGCGGTCCTGGCTGAGCTCGACCGACGCGGCCAGGCCCGCCCCGTCCGCCTGTGGGGCGGACGCGTCCGCCTGCGCGCCACGCTCGGCACCAGCCTGGACACCAACGCCAACATCGCCCCCGACGAGGCGACCCCCTTCACCACCGGCAGCACCGCACCACCGGCTCCGCCGGCGGCGGCCAGCGAGCCGTTGCTGGGCGTCCGGCTGGCGCACCAGGGCGAGGTCTTCGTCGCGCCGCTCGACGGCCTGGTCAGCGTCGAGGCGGCGCTCGGCTACCGCGTCGGGGTCTACCTCAACTCCGGCGGCACGGCAGCGACCGGAGAGCTCAGCGCGCTCGACCACAACCAGGCGTGGCTGATAGCCCGAGGCCTCATGGAGTTTGAGCCGCTGGTGGTGCGCCTGACCCTCTCGGGCAGCGAGCACGCGGCGGGCGGCTTCTCGCGCCACTACCTGCAGGCGGCCACCGCGCAGCTCGACCTGCTGCTCGGCGACCGGCGCACCCACCTCGGGCTGTACGGCCTGGCCGGGTTGCGCGACTTCGTTGACGGCAACCCGACCGGCGCCGAGGACCGCGACGCCCGGCTGCTGCAGGGTGGCCTGCTGTGGACCTGGCGGGCCGGTCACCCCTTCGGCCTGCGCGGCCGGATCGGCGCCGGCCGCGAGCTCACCGACGGCCCGCTGCTGCGCACCTGGAACCTGGTCACCTCGCTGGCGACCCACGTCGACGTCGGCCGGGTGCACGTGCTCGCCGGCGTCTACAACGACGCGCGCGTCTACAACGATCAGCCGCCGACCGATTGGTCCGACGTCCAGGACCTGCGCTTCGACGACCGGCTGACGCCGTTCTCCCGGGTCGAGGTGGACATCCTGGCCTACCTCGGCGCCTACGCGGCGTACGCCTACACCACCAACCTGTCCAACCATGACGAGAACCGCGCGCCTCGCCTGGGCGTGACGCGGCCGCACCTGGATCGGACCTACCAGCGTCATCTCCTCGAGATCGGGGTGGAGGGTCGGCTATGACGGCGCGCCTGCTGTTGCTCGTCAGCCTCGTGACTGCGCAGCCGGCGCTCGCCGAGGAGGCGACACCGGTCGGACGCGTGCTGCAGCTGCGCGGCACCGTCGAGCTGATCGCCGGCGACGACGCGCCGCGGGTCGCGGTCGAGCGCGGAACACCGCTGTACGCCGGGCAGACCGTCGTCACCGCCGCGGCCTCGGCGGCGCAGCTGCGCATGGAGGACGGCAGCCTGCTCAGCCTGGGCAGCTCCACCCGCGTGACCCTCGCCGGGTATGAGGCGCGGGCCGGCGGCGCCCGACGCGGGCGCCTGCAGCTAACGGTCGGGCGGATCTGGGCTCGCGTCACCTCCTGGCTCGGCACCGACTCCGAGTTCGAGGTGCACACCGACAATGCCGTGGCCGGCGTGCGCGGCACATCGTTCATCGTTCAGTTCGGCCCGGCCGGCACCTCGGTCACCGTCGTCGACGGCAGCGTGGCGATGCGGGACGCGGCGGCGACGATGGAGCAGGTGCTCGGTCCAATGCTCGCCGGCCTCTTCTCCGGCAGCGGATCGATCGTCGTCGACGAGGTCACCGCGGCCGAGCTCACCGCCGCCGCCGAGGACGTCGACCCGGGGCGGCAGCTCTCGGCGCAGGAGCTCGAGGCGCTGCGCCGCCTCGCCGGCGCGCCAGCGGACCCGGACGCTTTCCCGGAGGTCGATGCGCTCGACCTGCCACCCCAGTTCGGCCTGCAGCTCGAGCCCGGGGTCGGCGAGGGGGCCGTGCGCGGCAGAGTGGAGGTCTCCGATGACTGAGCGCGCTCGCTGGTCGACGCTGGTGCTCACTCTCCTGGTGGTTGGCTGTGGCGACACGGGCCGGGTCCGTCTCGACCTCAGCCCGCTGGTCGCACGCGCCGGGCAGCTGGCGCAACCGATCGACCGCCTCTCGGTCTCGGCCCGCAGCCCACAGAGCCCGCCGCTCGAGGTCGAGGTCGACCGCGCCGAGCCGGTCTTCGAGCTCGACCTCCCTGCCGGGCCGGTACTGCTCGAGGCGCTCGGCGAGCGGGCCGACGGCGCGGGGTTCGTGCCGACCTACTTCGGCGACACCCGGATCGCCGTGCCGCCGTCGGGCAGCGTCGACGTGGTCCTGCCGGCCTTCCCGGCCGGCTTCCTCGACGTCACCGTGATCATCGCGCCGGAGGACCTGCCGGAGCTGGCGATCGTGACCTTCCTCGCCCGCGCACCGCGGCCCGGGCAGTCGCCGGTCTTCGAGGCCGAGCTGGTCGCCGGCACGATCAAACGCGTGCTGCCGACCGGCGTCTACACCTTCCGCGCCGCGGTCAGCCTCAACGACGGCCGGAGCTTCAGCGCCGTCGGGCCGGAGTCGGCCGAGATCACGATCCCGCACGGCGACGGCCTGGTCGAGACCCTCGACCTGAGTGAGCTCTGAGGCGCCCGAGCACCTCACACGACGAGGGCCGGGTCGATTGAGGCTCAGACGACGCTGAGCTGCGGCAGCCGCGCGAAGTGGGGATCGCGGGAGTAGAGCCACAGGTCGTGCTCGACGACCAGCGCGGCGATCCACAGGTCGTGGGTTGGGATCGGCGTGCCCTGGGCGCGCAGCTGCCGGTAGAGGCCGGCGTAGCAGCGTGTCGTCGCCTCGGTCGGCATCAGGACCTCGACCCCAGGCTTGCCGAGGAAGCGGCGCAGGGTGCGCTCGTTGGCCAGGCCCCGCGTGCCGACCGCGAAGCCGGCGCCATCCGGGCGAGCTCGGCATGTCACGACTCCACATTGAATTGGCCAAGGTGCGCGGGCATTCGCGGTCGAACGTTGCAAGCCCCGGATCAGCGGGAATCCTTGTTCTTCTCGATGGCATGGCCGCCCATCGCCCACCCGGTGTCGCACTCTGGCCGCGCGGTTGTCGCACGTTGGGACAGTCGATCAAACGGTGAAGGCAGGCTAGGATGGCCCGGCGCCGACGGCGCTGGGAGGAACCCGAAGGTCCATGCCGAGCCTGATCCGCGTGCTGATCCGCCTGGTCCTCGGCGTCTGGTTCCGCCGGGTCGAGGTCGTCGACGACGGCGGCGTGCCGCTCGACGGCCCGCGGATCCTGATCGCCAACCACGAGAACGGGCTCATCGATCCCCTGCTCATCGCCGGCGCGCTGCCGGTGGCGCCGCGCTTCCTGGCCAAGAGCACGCTGTGGCGTAACCCGCTGCTCGCCCTCCTCTTCGCCCTCGGCCGGGTGATCCCGGTCCACCGGCGGCAGGACGCCGCCGAGGGGGCGCGGCCGGAGGAGAACGCGGCGATGTTCCGCATCGCCGGCGAGGTGCTCGCCCGCGGCGGAACGATCGCCATCTTCCCCGAAGGACAGAGCCACAACGCGCCGCAGCTGCAACCGCTCAAGACCGGCGCCGCGCGGCTCGCGCTCGCCGCGCCGCCGGAGGTGCGCATCGTCCCGGTCGGTATCGTCTTCACCGAGAAAGAGCGCTTCCGCAGCCGGGCGCTCCTGGTCGTCGGCCGAGCGCTCGACACCGCCGCCGAGCGCCGCCTCGCCGACCAGGATCCCCCCGGCGCGGTGCGGGCGCTGACGGCGCGGATGGCCGAGGCGTTGGCCGCCGTGACCATCAACGCCGAGAGCTGGCACGACCGGCGGCTGCTCGCCCGCGCCGCCGAGCTGAGCGCGCCGGCGCGAAGCTCCCTCGAGGTGAGGCACCGCCGGATGGCCGAGCTGCTCGCCGGCTACCGCTGGCTCGCCGCCGAGCGGCCGCAGGAGGTCAGCGCAGTGCGCGCCGCGGTCGAACGCTACGACCGCGCGCTCGAGGCCTTCGGCGCCAGCGACGCCGAGGTGACCGCACGCTTCGGCGGGCTGGCCGTGCTCGCCTGGCTCGGCCGCCTCTCCGCGCTGGCGCTGGTGCGCACCCCGATCGGCGTCGCCGGCGCGCTGCTCAACCTCGTCCCCTATCGGCTGGTCGACTGGCTCGCGGCGCGCAAGGCGGCGCAGCCCGACGAGCCGGCCAGCTGGAAGCTGTTCGGCGCCCTGGTTTTCTACCCCGCCTGGTGGGCGCTGCTCGCCCTCGGCGCCGGCTGGACCGGCGGGCCGGTGCTCGCCGCGTGCGCCCCGATCGTCGCCGCGCTCAGCGGCTACATCGCGGTGCGCTGGCTCGAACGCCTCGGCACCCTCGCGGGTCAGGCCCGGCTCGCCTGGCGGCTGTCGGCGCAGCGGCCGGCGCTCGAGCAGCTGCGCGCCGAGCGGCGGCTGGTCGGCGAGCTGCTCGCGCGTCTCGAGGCGGAGTGGCGCGCGGCGCGCGGATGACCGAGCTCAGCTCGGCTCGCGCCGCTTCTGGCACCAGGCCTCGAGCGTGGTCGGCGGCATGCCGAACACCGCGTCAGCGTCGGTTGGGTCGCCGCTCTCCTCGACGCGGGTCGCTTCGCGCAGCGTGTCGATCGTCTGGCGCAGGTCGGCCCGACCGCTGAGCGTCGCGGCGAGGTCGGCGAGCAGCGTCGGGACGCGCAAGACCGAGCCCCGGCGCTCGGCGTGGCGGGTGCAAGCGGCCAGCGCGTCGCTCAGCCGGCGCGACTCCGGCCCCCAGATGACGAAGGTGCGGTTGACCGCCTCGGCCTTGGCGTAGGCCTTGACCACGACCTCGGCCAGGTCGTCGGCGGCGAGCCAGTGGAGGATCGGGTTGGCGCGACCGATCAGCACCGTGCGCTCGGGCTCGAGCAGCCGGCCGAGGGTCTCCATCGCCACCGACGCCTTGAGCACCGTGTAGGGCACGCCGCAGCGGCGGATCGCCTCCTCGGCGCGCAGCTTGGCGCGCAGGTGTGGGTGCTGGCTGTTGTTGACGAAGGCGCGCGCGTCCGAGACGTAGGTGACCCGACGTAGGCCGGCCCGCCTGGCCGCGGCGCCGAGCGCTACGGCGGCCTGCGGCTCGACCTCGACGTCCGAGCCACCGCAGATGGAGAGGTGCGCACCGACGCAGCCAACGAGGGCCGGCTCGAGGTCCGCCTCGCGCCGCGCGTCGCCGGCGAAGAGCTCGAAGCCGTCGCCGAGCTTGGTCCGCGCCGCCGCGGGATCGCGGGTCAGCACGCGCACGGCGAACCCTTCGCGCGCCAAGCGGCGCGCCACCGGCTGCCCGAGCAAGCCCGTCCCCCCGATGACCAGGATAGCCTCAGCCATGGCGCCCTCCCGTGGCCTGCAATCAGCTGGGGCCACCCTGACACGCGAGTGCAACGCTCGGGTGTCTGGATTGTTACGATTGTGTGGCGAGCCGATCCTGCAGCGATCTCAGTCGGCCACGCGGAAGACCGTGTCGAGCACCGTCCCGTCGACCCACTTGACCACCGCCACCGGCTGGTCGCCGACGCGCGGCGGCTGGGGTTTACCGCCACAGAGGCGCTCGACTTCGGCCTTGAGCTCGGCGAGCGGCCGGATGGGCAAGCGCGAGCCCTTGAGCGCGTCGATCAGGTCCTGCCGCCGCGGGTTGATCGCAATGCCGCGCTCGGTGGCGACGACGTCGATGAGCTCGCCCGGGCCGGTCAGCGTGGTCACCCGGTCGACGATCACCGGCACGCGGTCACGCATCGCCGGCACCGCCAGGATGGTGCACCTGGAGAACAGGCAGTTCTGCCAGCCGCCGATGCCGTGCAACAGACGCCCGTCGGAGTGGGTCACGACGTTGGCGTTGAAGTCGAGGTCGACCTCGGTGGCGCCGAGGATCACCGCGTCGACCAGCGAGGCGAAGTTGCCCTTGCCGTGGTAGCTGTAGGAGGTGAACGGCGAGGTCGCGACGTGGCGGGGATCCTCGGCCATGCTGCGCACGCCCGCGAGGTCGAAGGTCTGCCCGTCGAGGATGTAGTCGGTCAGCCCCTCGTTGAGCAGCTCGACCAGCACCTGGGTCGAGCCGCCGCGCACGAAGCGCGCCTTGACCTTGGCCTCGCGCATCAGCCCCTTGAGGTACTGGACGAACGCCAGCGCGATGCCGCCGGCGCCGGCCTGGAAGGAGAAGCCGTCGCGCATGATGCCGGCGTCGCGCAAGAAGAGCGCGATCATCTCGGCGATCAGCAACCGATCCGGGCTCTTGGTCAGCTGTGTCGTGCCGGAGATGATCTTCGCCGGGTCGCCGATCTCGGGCACCTCGACGACGACGTCGACGTTGTTGCCCTGGATCTGCCACGGCACGCACGGGAACGGCACCAGGTTGTCGGTGACGACGATGACCCGGTCGGCGTAGAGCGAGTCGGCGAGCGCGAAGTAGAGCGAGCCGCAGGCCGACCGGCCGTGCACGCCGTTGGCGTTGCCGAACGCGTCGGCCGCCGGCGCGGCGATCACCGCGATGTCGACGTGCACCTCGCCGTCCTGGATCGCCTGGTAGCGCCCGCCGTGCGAGCGCAGAACCCCGAGGCCGCGCATCTTGCCGCGCGAGCAGTAGTCCCCGAGCGGGCCGTTCATGCTCCCTTCGATGTGGTGCACGACGCCCTGGTCCATCAGCTCGATCACCGGCGCCTGGCAGGGGAACGAGGCGCTCGGGAACCAGCGCAGGTCGCGGACCCCGAGCCGCGCCGCGGCCTGCAGCACCGGCAGAGCGACCTTGTCGCCGTCGCGGAAGTGATGATGCGACGAGATGGTCATCCCGTCACGCAGCCCGCAGGCGCGCAGCGCCGCCTCGAGATCGGCGACGCGCTTGTCCCCGGTCGCCGGGTAGTCGGCCAGCGAGCGGATCGGCGGGCCGTGCTTGCCGCCGCTCGGGCGATGCTTGCCGACCCCCTGGTAGGGCGTCTGCGGCTCGCCGTTGACGGTGCGGGGTACGCGCCGCCCCGAGGCGTTGGTGACCAGCTCGACCTTGTCGCTCATGACGCCGCTCCCGTCTCGGTGCCCAGGCCCATCGCGCGGGCCTGTGCGACCAGCCGCCTGGCGCGCTCGACCACCGGCGGATCGATCATCTTCGAGCCGAGCGAGACGACGCCGAGGCCCCGGGCGGTCGCCTCGTCGAAAGCAGCGACGATCTTGAGCGCCTTGTCGAGCTCCTTGGCCGAGGGCGCGAACGCCTGGTGGATGACCGGGATCTGGCGCGGGTGGACGCAGCCCATCCCCTCGAAGCCGAGCGCCCGGGCCCGTTCGGCCCAGGCCATAAGGCCCGAGAGGTCGCCGACGTCACCGTAGACCGAGTCGATCGCCTGCAGCCGCGCCGCCTTCGCGGCGTTGAGCAGGCGGTTGCGCGCCCAGAGGGTCTCGCCGCCCTCCGCGGTCTTCACCACCCCGAGGTCGGCGGTGTAGTCCTCGAGGCCGATGGTCAAGGCCGCCACCCGCGGCGAGGCGGTGGCGATGGCGAAGGCCGCTTCGATGCCGAGGGCCGACTCGAGGATCGGCATCAACCACAGCGGTCGATCGCTCCGCTGCTCGCGCAAGAGCTCGGTGACCAGCGCGTCGACCTCGCGCACCTGCTCGGCGCTCTCGACCTTGGGGATGAGGATGAGATCGGGCTGCTCCGGGACGACGGCCAAGAGGTCGTCGCGGCCGAGCGGCAGCTGGTTGATGCGCACCATCCGCTCGGCGGCGCCGAAGTCGATCGTCCTGAGCGCATTGCGCACCAACAGGCGCGCGGCGTCTTTGGCTTGCGGGTGGACCGAGTCCTCGAGGTCGAGGATGACGCCGTCCGGCCGGTGCAGGCCGGCGTTGAGCATGAACTTCGGCTCGTTGCCGGGCAGGTAGAGACGCGAGCGGCGCAGGCGGTCCTTGGCGCTCGGCGGCGGCAGGGCAACCTGGCGCTCCGGCCGC
>JBFYZW010000739.1:0-21113 GCA_041309305.1 Deltaproteobacteria bacterium
TGAGGCGGTCACCCTCTTGTCTCGCTTCGTTGACGAGTTCGACGTCGGTGTGTTGCACGAGTCGGACCTGTGGTGGCGGGCACTCGTGGAGTTGGATCTCCCGATCCGTGGCAACGAGATCGTCGCTGCCCGCATCGCCTTGTGCCTGCGGCACCATGGTGTCGGCTCGATCTGCACCTACGACGCTGGGTTCGCGAAGTTCGACTTCCTGGATCTCGTCACGCCGTAGCCCACCAGTGCAGCGGTGCGGTCGTCCACCTCCCGCTCGACCGACGACCGCGGTCAGATGCGCAAGAGCAGAGGCCGAATGTGCTGGCGCCAGCCGCGGCGGGCAGGCCCGTAGAGGTATGGCTCCTCGGCGTCGACGTGGGCGATGAGCTCGTGGCGACGCGCGGGGTACGCCTCGACGATCATGATGATGTCCCGCACGTCCAATGTGCCGCCGGCGTGGACCTTGGCCAGCACCAGGTCGGGCAAACCGACGAGCGGGAGCGAAACGCCGCCGATGTCGACCTGTTGGCTGACGCGCTCGAGGGCGCGGCGGGGCCATCTGCCTCTGGGTACCACGACGTCGACTTGCCCTCGGCGGGGCCCTACGCGCACGAGCCCGAGCAGGTTGTCATCGGCGTCGCCCGGCCGGTGCGCGCACGAGATCGAGCCCAGCGCGCCGGGCTGCCACAGCGCACGATCGAGGGCCTCTGCCGTCGCGAGCAGGTCGATGTCCCGGGTGGCGCGCGGGATGCCGTGAGCGCCGAGCGCGGTGGCACCGAAGAGCGCGAACGACCGATCGTGCGCCGTCAGGTGGGCGACGAGTGGAGCGAGTGTCGCCTGAGGGTTCATGCCAGCTCGCCACGCCGCGCCCGGCGGCTCTCCGCCTGGACGGCCTCATAGCGGTCGACGGCCTCCTCATAGGTGATGCCCTGTGTGCGAGCCATCTGCTCGAACAGCGCATCGCCGAGCGCGAGCGCCTCCTCGACGCGTTGTGAAGGGGAGAGCTCCGCGTCCTGCGCGCGCCGCTCTGCGCGGAGCGCGTCGGCCAGCTTCCGCGTTGGCACGACGTCGTCCTCCTGCAGGGCCGCGAGGTAGAAGCGCAACGCCGCGTCGACGATCTCGCGCATCGTCGCGAGCCCAGTCGCCCGCCGCAGGCTGCGGATGAGGTCGCTGTCGATCACGATATTCGTCCGATGCATAGGTGTATGATACACCTTGGGTGTATGGGATTGCCAGAACGACAGAACCGAGCCCAAAGGCCCTGTTTGGGCCTGTTGTCGCTCTGAAGCGAGCTGACCGCGGCGTCCTGGCTCGCCGTCGATCCAGGGGATCACCTCGTGTCACGGCCATGGGTTCTTCCCTCCATCCGGCGCGGGTGCGATACGGGAGGCGATGGAGCGTGCGCGCAGCCGGACCTGCAAATGGTTCGCGGTCTGTCCAATGAAACGGTACCTGGTGGAGGGTCGTCTCGACCGCGCCTGGACCGACGCGTACTGCCACGGAGATTGGCAGGCGTGCGTCCGCTATCAGTTGGAGGAACGGGGTGAAGAGCACCCGGACTGGATGCTGCCGGACGGCACCCTGGCCCCGCACCTACGCTGACTCGCCGGCGGGTTGACTGTCAGGACCAGTGGACGCAGCATGCTCCATCCCGGGAAGCGGAGATCAGCCATGACACGCTGGCACGGACCGTCCAAACGGACGAGTGACATCCCACCTTCCGCGATCCACACCATGACCGGGTTGTCCAAGACGGTGGCGGACGTCGCGTTGTTGTCCTGGACGAAACCGCCGACCATCGCGCCGGCGTACATTCACGAGGCCGCCGCCGCGGCGATCGTCCAGGGGCGCGCAGACGGCGGCCTCCGATCGATGGAGGCCACCTGTGGACGCTGAGAATCGTCGCAAACCCGACGCGCCCAGGCCGGCCAAGAAGACCAAGCGCTGGCGGCGGATGGGGGAGTGGCTCAATACGGGCATCGGTGCTGGGCTGGCCGACGCCACGAGCGGCATCGTCAAGCAGGCGGCCGGCTTCTTCTTGACGCCGGACCTCACCGGCGACATCCCCTTCGCCCCGCTGGACAAGCCATTGACGGAGTGCGTGGTCACACTGATCAGCACCGCCGGGTTCCACCTGGCGACCGACCCGCCTTTCGACGTCGACGCAGCCGACGGCGATCCCTCGTTTCGCATCATTCCATCCGACACCGCGCCCGCGCAGATCCGCGTCGCCCATACCCACTACTCCCACCGCTACGTCGAGCAGGACATCAACGTGCTGTTCCCGATCGAGCGTTTGCGGGAGCTCGCCGCCGAGCACGTCTTTGAGCTCGCGCCGCACCTGTTCAGCTTCGGCTTCGGCGGCACCCTGACCGAGGAGTACATCGCGCCCCCGCATGGCACCGCGCACCAATTGGTCGCCAACCTGCGCCGGGACCACGTCGACCTGGCGTTGCTCGTGCCCGCCTGACCGCTGTGCAATCGGGCCGGCGGCCTGATCACCAGAGTGGCAGAGAGCGCGGGCATCACCACGGTCTCGTTTTCGATCAACAAGGCAATCTCGCAGAAGATCGGTGCGCCGCGTTCGGTGCTGGTGAAGTTCCCCTACGGCGCCGTCCTCGGCGAGCCTGGCCACCGCGATCAGCAACGGACGATCCTCCGTGACGCGTTCTGGGCCGCTCAGGACTCGACCGCGCCCGGCGTGATCGTCGAAACCGATCATCGGTGGCGCCGCAGCACATACGCGGCAGTGCCGTCGGAGTCCTTCGCGCGCACCTCGTCCGCTGCGGACCCCGTGTGAGAGAGTGGTTGAGCTGAGGGAGTGGTTGACCGGTCCGGGTCCGAGAAGGTCGGCATGACATCGTCGGCGTCGACGGCAGCCCGCCACTCGGCCAGAGACTGGTTGCCGGCGTCACCGCCTGAGCGCGCCGCCTGCTTCGTCGAGCAGTATGGCGGATATGCCGCTGTCGACGACGTCAAGTTGAACGGCAAGCTGACGCTCGGGGAGAACGTCGCCGACAACGGCGGCCTGCGCATCGCCCTGGCCGCTCTGCGCGATATCGAGCAGGGGAGCGCCGGGGCGCCGATCGACGGCTACACGCCGCTCCAGCGCTTCTTCCTCGGCTGGGCCCAGGTCTGGTGCCAGAACGTCACCCCGGAGACAGCGCGGCAAGCCCTGCCGCGTCTGGTGAGGCGCGCGCCGCATCACCATCAACGCTGGGGAGTGGTCGCCAACCCACCGCGATCAGCACCCAGGCGAGCGGTCGCGGCGAGAAGCTGACGAGCGCTTCGCCGGCCACGCGAGCGATGTGCCGCCAGCAATCGCTTCTGACGCGTCATCCTTCTTCGCAATACTCCGTCGGGATCACCGCGTCGAAGAGGTAGGTCTCGCCGTAGGGTTTGGCGGGATTGAAGAAGTAGATCTCGCTGGGAAAGGTCTCGAAGCAGTTCACCCGCAGGATCTCGTTCGCTTGGACATCAAAGTAGACCTGCGACGTGGTCCTGCGCTCGAAGTCGCCAAACTCATCGAAGAAGCGAGTGTTGCTCTCCAGCCATTCTGCCAGGGTCATCGCCGAGGCAGGGCTATCGAAATGGTTTCTGAGCCCGATCAGCCCAACACTTCGCATCACCAGGGTGTCGCTGCTGTCAATCGCCGCCTGGGCCAGATGCGTGATGGGCATCGAATACGAACCGACGCCGGCGATCTCCAGCTCGATGTTGTCCGGGGCGAAGGAGGTCTCGTAAGGCAAATCATAATCGGCGACATCAAAATCGGTGGCCGAAAGCACGAGCTCTGCCATGGACCCCGATGTGACCGTGCGATCCTCGCGAACCACCTCGAGGCCGAACACGTTGAGTCGCATCCACTCCTGACCCAGCCCATCCAGATGAATGCTCGCGTCGAGGTAGTTGCCCGAGTCGAGCAACGTCAACAGATCCACGAGGGAAGAGCCGTCGGCGGGGCTGATGCCACGCAGGACGATGTCGTGCACGAGCCACCCGGTGGGGGTGTGCTCGAGCCGGGGTAGTCCACTCCCCGTCGTCCCAAGGGCCGAGACGTAGGTCATCTCGGCTGCCACGCGGCCCATGCCAGCCACCCAGAAGGTGCCGGCGCTGGCGATCTCGATCTTGATCGGTCGATCTGACACGTCGGCAACAACAGTCGCCGGATTCAGGCAAGCGCCGTCGACCTCGACCCCGAAGCGGGTGCATTCGCATTCGTAGCTACCCTGGGTATCGACACACGTGGTGATCGCGAGGTCACAGGTGTGTTGACCCGTGGCACACTCATCGACGTTGGTGCAGCTCAGTCCGTCGCCCTCCCAGCCGTTCTTGCAGGCACAGAGGAAGGAGCCGTCGGTGTTGGCGCAGTTGGCGTTGGCGTTGCAGTTATCCGAGCCCTCCTGGCACTCGTCGACATCGATGCAGGTCCAACCATTTCCCACCCAGCCCGGATTGCAGACGCAGCTCGGCAAGCCCCCCACCTCGACACACACCGCGCTGCCACCACCGGCACAGGCGAAACCGCAGCCGCCGCAGTGGGCGGGATCGGAGGTCAGATCGGCGCAATAGCCGGCACAATCGACGCGGCCCGCGCTACAAAACGGCGCGCAGATTCCCGCCGAGCAGACCTCGCCGGGATCACAGGCGGTCTCGCAATCGCCACAGAACTCGCGATCTGTGAGCGTGTCGACACAGGCGTCGCCACAACGGGTGGGCGTGCTGCCGCCACAAGACAGCTCACAATGCCCGTCGAGGCAGATCTCGCCGGCCGCGCACGCGGTCGCGCACGAGCCACAATGAAGCCTGTCGCGTCGGGTATCGACGCAGGCGTCCCCACACACGGTGGGTGTGCTGCCCCCGCAGGTGAGGGCGCACGCGCCAGCACTGCAACGTTCGCCGGGCGCGCACGCTCGACCACAGCCGCCGCAGTGCTCGACATCGCTCTGGGTGTCGACGCAGAGATTCCCACACGTAGCTTCTCCCTCGGCACACGACGTCGATTCACTGCAGGACAGCAACAACCCGCTCGACAAAAACCCAACCAGGCACATGCCAACGACTGCGAACCCAACCCTGGGTGCAAAGCTCATCGTCGAACCTCTCCGCTCATCAGACATCGCTGGTTCTGCTGCGTCACGGGGCACGTCCAGCCGCGAAAGTGTCAGTCCACACCGAAGCCGATCGCTCATGGCTTCTCCCCTGGGGCGACGCTATTGGAACACGGTGCATTGTCCCATGGTGTTCTGGCCCCAACAGGTGACCACGCCAGCGGCATCAAAGGCGCAGGTATGACTGTAGCCGGCGCTGAGACCCACCACAGGGCCCAGAGCCCCAGGGGGCGTCGATTGGCCGCTGGTGTTGAACCCCCAGCATCTGACCAGGCCCGCACCGTCGATGGCGCAGGTGTGGAAGTAGCCGCTGATGATCTCGACGACGACCCCCAGGTCTGCGGGAACCGTCGTTTGACCCAGGCCGTTGTGGCCCCAACAGGTGACCGCACCCTCATCGTCCAGGGAACAGGTGTGAAGACCTCCGAGGCTCAGGCCAACCGAAGCTCCAAGCGCGGCCGGAACGATGGTTTGCCCGAAATCGTTTCTGCCCCAGCAGGTGACAACCCCCGCGTTGTTGCGCGCGCAGGTGTGGTAACCGCCGGCTTGGACCTCGACGGTGGTACCGGGAAGAACCGGCACTGTCGTTTGGCCCTCGGTGTTTCTCCCCCAACAGGTGGTCTGCCCACGGTCGTGGACGGCGCAGACGTGCCGTTCCTTGCCGGCGCTCAGGTGAGTCACCGTGTCTACCCTCGACGGCACAGCGGCTTCGCCATAGGTCGTGCTCCCTCCCCAACAGACGAGGTGCCGCTGGCTATTGGTGGCGCAGCCGAAGCCATTGCCGATGCTGAGCTGCCTCGGCCTGTAGATGTACGGCGGCGCGAGATGTGCCGAATTGGCCCCCCAACACCGTATCCCTGTGTCGATGGCACAGCTGACGTCGCCGTTCAAAGACAACGCGACAACACTCCCGATGGCCACCGGCACCGAAGACTCACCCAGATAATCCGAGCCCCAACAGCGCACATCCCCCTCGGTGACGACGCAGGTGTGGCGAAGGCCCACGCGGACCTGGGTGGCGGGCGTGAGGTCGTTGGGAACCTCCGTCTGCGCGTTGTCGCCAGTGCCCCAGCAGGTCACCGCACCGCTCTGATCGCGCGCGCAGCTATGGAATTCTGCCGCGGTAACCTCCACGACGTTGCTCAACCCTGGGGGCGGCGAAGCCTGCAAGAACGCGTTGCTGCCCCAGCATTGAACCTGCCCAGACTGCGCGGCCGCGCAGGTGTGATGACGACCGGCGGCAATGGAGGAGACTGGGCCCAGACTCGGCGGCACGGTCGTCTTGTTCCATTCATCGAGGCCCCAGCACCACGCGATGTGGTTGGTATCGACAGCGCAGGTGTGTGTCTCGCCCGCGCTGACCGCGAGCGCCGTCGTCAGCCCCCCTGGCAAGGTGGCCTGGTTGTCGCTGTCATCCCCCCAGCAGCGCAACACCTGGTCTTCGTCGATGGCGCAAGTGTGGCCGTAACCGGCACTGACAGAGATGCTCACGCCAAGGTCAGAGGGCACCGCGTCGTTGGGACCCCAGCAGTGAACTTCACCGAGGTCGTTCACCGCACAGGTGTTGTGCAGGCCGGCGTCGACTTGGACGACGTGGCCGAGGTCGGCGGGCACAGGCCAAGCCATCAAGGGCGTTTCCGCTCCCCAACAGGTGACCGTTCCGGAATCGTCGAGGGCGCAGCTGTGGGTTTCGCCGGTGGCCACCTGGACGACGTCGACACACGGGGTGGTCGGATCACGCAGGGGATGACGCCAAGAGCAGGTGGTGGGCGGAACGGTGCCGCCAGGGCAATACATCCCGGCTGTACAATCGAGGCAGCTGCGATCATTGAGCGGCGAGGGGCTGAGCTCATATTGTCCCGGGGTACACTCCAGGGCGGTCCACGGCGTGCACGCCGGGGCGTTGAGCTCTACATTGTAGCTGCCGTCGGCGCAGGTCACGCACATGCGGTCGGAGTCACTGCTCGGTCCGCTGGCGACGTACTCGCCCAGGGCGCAGTCGCTCCAGGGCGCGCAATAGATGCTGTCGGGAGTATCGGTGAACGTACCGGCGGCGCAGCTGGCACAACTCTGGTCGGCGAAGGCGGTGCCTGGCCGCGCAACATAGTCACCCGGAGGACAGGCCGACCAAGGGAGGCAGCTTCCGGGGTTGAGCGGGTCGCCAAAGGTGCCGCCGTCGCAGGCGGAACACTGCCGGTCGGCGGTGGCCGAGGGGGCGATACTCTCGCGGCTGCCCAGGGGGCAGTCGCTCCAAGGCTGGCAGCCCGCGGCGTTGTCGCGATCTGAGAAAGCTCCATCCGCGCAGGTCTCACACATGCGGTCTGTCGATGCCGTACCCTCTACCGCGATGAACTCACCGGCTTGGCACGGGGTCCATGATTGGCACTGAATGGCGTAGGGGGCGGTGTTGAACGTGCCGGGCGGACAAGGGCTGCAGCGTGGGGACTCGTCCCGGGTTTGAGCGGAGCTGATGTATTCACCCGGCAAGCAGGCAGTCCAGGGTTGGCATGCGGTCTTCTCGTTGCCGTCATGATCCCAGGTTTGAGGAGGGCAAGGCTTGGTGTCCGCACCCGAGCATCCCGCGGCGCCCGAGGCCAGAACCAAGAGCAGCGTGGTCGTGTTGCGGTAGTGCATGAGGGCCCCCGCGGGCCGCCGGTGAGCCCGCAGTCACCATAACGTGGCCTGCGAAGGTTCACAATGACACACGACGCCGGCCGAACGTCGGTTCAAACCCGTCGCCGGACCTGCTGGCTGACCAGCTCGAGCAGGCGGGCGTTGGCCAAACCCCGACGCCGCGCGGCCCTGTCGAGCGCTGGGCGCTACTTCCAACCGGAGAGCCAGGCGGCGAAAGCGGGATCGGCGCGCCAGAAGCCGAGGTCAGGATCCTGCTGGATCTTTTTGCGGTACTTGGCCCGCAGCGCGGGGTCCGCGAGGATCGCCTCGAGGTACGTCTTGCCCTCGGCGAAGGGGGTCTTCTCCAGCGACAACGTGCAGGCGAGGTTGAAGTTGGCGTGCAGGTAGGTCGGATTCGCCTGCAGGCTCTTTTCGAAGTGGGAGCGCGCTTCGGCGCGCGCCTCGCGTTTCAAGGCGCGCAGACCGAGCGTGTTCTGCCACTCGTCATCGACCGCAGAGGCATCGACCAACGCGTAGGACCAGCCCTCGACGGAGTCGGAGTCACCGTCCGAGCTGCCGTTGATCACCTGGCGGTCAGCCCAATAGCGCACCACCAACCAGCCGTCCCCGGTCGCGAAGCAGCCGGGCGAGAGTTTGGCGTGACGCCAGGTCGGCGCGAGCTCACTCGTCAGGCTCGGCGTCCGATAGACGAGGCGCGAGCCGTCGACCTCCACCGGGCACGGGCTGCGCTTGGTCAACGGCGTCAGCTCCCAGCCGGCCACGTCCGCTTCGGTCAGGCTGGCGAGCGCCTTGGCCTCGGGCCGCGCGACGTGCTCCTCGTACGCGCCCGGCTCGAACACCAGTCCACCACCGGTCGGCCCGAGTGCAGCGTAGGCGCGCAGCACCGGGTCGAGGACGACGGTGAGGTTGGCGGCCCCGCCGCTCTTGCCCTTCTTGCAGTCGCTGCCGGCCGGAAAACCCTCGTCGGTGAGCACGTGGGTGCAGTGCTCAATCGACGTCGTCTTCAACGTCAGCTTCAAAACGAGGCGGCCGGTCGCCCGGTGCACGAAAGCGCCGGCGGTCTCCTGGCGGCTGACGATGACCGTGTAGGGGGACAACCCCGACAGGTGGACGGTCAACAACAACACGGCTATCGCACTGATTGAGCTGGGCATCGATCCCCTCCCGAACCGGGCCCCGCCGCGAGCGAGTGGTTCTCGTTCGCCACCTTACCTTCAACAGGCCGCCGGCACGAGAGGCGGCGCAGGGGGACGTGGACCCCAGAATACCGGGCCGGGTCGGTGTTGGGGGCCTACGCCAATGCTGACGACCAGGTAGCGATTCACTCCGTCCGGCGCGTCCCAGGAGAGCGTGGTCGGAGCCCCAGCGGTGACCAGGAAGCTCGTCTGCCCGGCGAGGGTCGGCGGCAGTGGCAACTCGACGCAGTCGAGATACGGGCAGGCGGGAAAGGTCGCTGGGTCCCAGATGCCGTGGTTGCAGGTGCGGCTCTGTTGCGTCGACGTGCAGGTGCAGCCGTTCGGCACGGTGGCCGAATCGAAACACTCGCGCGTTTCGGTGCCGGCGCGATGATCATCAACACACCACCGAACCCCGTTTGCAACACCCGCCCCTCACCGAGGGGGTCGACGAGTACCAGGACGTGACGGTGTCGGCGACGATCCAGCCGGAGGACGCCAGCGACGGCAGTCGGGACGCCGAGGGTCTCCAGCTCGTCTTGCCGTACTCAGCTGCGAATGCGTTTTGGGGCACGCGGGTTGACAAGCCCACGCGAATGGCCAGGCTAACCGATGCACCGTCGCCGCGGTGCGCCCAATCCATGGAGTCGATGATGTCGAGGAGCCGCGTCATGCGCCACGCCTTTCTTCCCCTCGTCGCTATCGCCGTGAGCGCCTGCGGTGGCAGCGACCCGGCCAGCGGCAGCACGCCGGCCAACCCGGACGACTGCGATCCGATCGCCGAGACCGGTTGTCCCGCCGGCCAGAAGTGCACCATGTTGACCACCGGCACGGCGCCGATGCTCACCGCCCGAACCACCTGCGTCCCAGACGGCGGCGCAACCACCACCTGCACCACGTTTGACGGCGCGATCGGCGCCTACGACGATTGCGCCAGCGGGTCATTCTGCCTCGCCGGCGAGTGCGCCGCGATCTGCAGCGTCACCCCGGACAGTTGCGGCAGCAACGCCTTCTGCAGCTCGTTCGCCGACCTGTTCACCGATCGCGAAGGGGTGGGCCTGTGCCAGGCGACCTGCGCGCCTCTGGCGCCAAGCTGCCCGGGTGGCGAGGCGTGCTACCTGGCTGCACCGAGCGGCACGGCGCAGTGCGCGCCTACGGCAGGCACTCCGCTCGCTCAGGGCGAGCCGTGCAACTATCTCAACGAGTGTCGGGTCGGCTACGCCTGCGCACTGCCGGACGGCGGCCCGAGTGGTCGCGCCTGTGCCTATTACTGCAATACGACCGGCGTCGCGCCGGCCTGCGACGATCCGATCGGGCCTGGTGCGGGCTTCGCCTGCGCACCCATCGATGCTTTCTGGCCCGACATCAACCAGCCCGATACCCTGGGGCTCTGCGTCAATTGCAGCGACTACCCGGGCCTGTTCGGCTGCCCGTAGCGCACTCACCACCTGCTCGACGTCTTGGCGTTGTGCGCTCCACCCTCGGCACACTGCCTGCGGGTGAACAAATCGTTGGCTCACCGGACGTCCAGCGACCTCGAGGACGCCCTTTGGTCATCAATCAAGGCGCGCCGGTATGAAACCGCGCCGCGCGCCGCTCACGGCGGCGGCACGCCGTTGACCGGATGGGCATAGAGGACCACGTCCCGAACGCTGGCCGCGCCAATACCATCGGCGAACGTGCACGATCCCGAGGAGAAGGGGTCCCCCTCCCCCTGGTAGGCGCCGAAGTTCGGGCTGTACACGCAGGTCTCGTTCGACTCGCACAACCCGTCATCGTCTCCGCCCGCGCCGAGGAGCTCGATGGCGTTGGCGAGGAAGGTCTGCGGCGGGTCTTGCTGATCGGTGACGACGACATCACCGTCGACGGCGGCGGGGCAGAGTACGCCACTGCCGAAGGGGTCGTTGACCTGGTCACCGGCGCCGCTGCGGTCGCGGAGCGGGTTGGCGGCGGGCTCGGTCAAGCGCCAGTCCCACAGCTGACACACCGTGCCGGCCACACACGCGCCGCGGTTCGACGAATCGGGGAAGGGGCCGCCGCTGTTCCCCCAACTGCGGAAGCGGTTCTCGAAGTCGACCCAGTCGACGATGGCGTCGAAGCTCGCCGTGCCGTCGGTGACGCCGGTTTGCCACTGGTCGGCGGCGATCTTGCCGAGCAATCCGCCGGCGACAGCTCCGACGTTCGCCTCGCGCGCGGTCGACGAGGTGCAGGTGCTCGCGTCGAGGCCGACGCCCGCGCCGAACACCGAACAGGGTGCGCCGGAGCCGCCGAAGAGGAGGTTGTGGCGGAAGACGTGTTCGCCGGAGCGGATGAGGACACCGACCTCGCTATCGCTGACCAGGACCTGGGACAGGGTCGTCTCGTCGCCGTCGAGCACGATGCCGGCGTTGCCGCCATTGACCACCACCACCTGGTTCAGCGCGTTCCTGGCTGGCCGGTCGCCGTACTCCAGCGCGACAGCCACCCCGCAGCCCTCTGGCGCCGCGCCGTCGTTGACCGCGGTCAGGTGGCTCACGGTGTTCTGGGCGGCGCCGTTGCCGATCTGCAGACAGGCCTGGCCGTTGCCGCTGCACACGATGCTGACCAGGGTGTTGTTGTCGGTGCCGGCGCCCGAGATCCAGAAACCCTCCTGGGTATTGTTCGCGGCGCTCACGTTGGTGAAGACGTTGTGCGCGGAGCCCGCTTCGACGGCGACGCCCTCACCGGTCACGTCGCCGGCAGTGACCAGATCGTCGATGCGGTTGTGGCTGCTGGCCCAGAGATTCAGGTTGGCGTTGAAATCCCCGCTGGCGGAGAAGCCGGCCCGCTGCAACCGGGTCCGGGTGATGGAGTTGTGGTTGGCATTGAGGAGCAGGATCCCGGCGCCGAGCGCGCCGCTGACCCAGACCTGCTCGATCTCGTTGGCGTGAGAGCCGGCCAGTTTCAGGGCACCGTCGGCGAAATCATCGACACCATCGCCGACGAGCTCGAGCATGCTGAGCAGGTTGTGCGTCGAGTTGGAGAGCCACAGGGCGTCGGACCAGGCATGCTCGGCCTTGAGGTTGACGAACACGGAGAAGCGCGTGCCGTCGACACTGAGCACGTCCTCGGCGATCTCCAACCCCGCGCCGCCGTCGAAGTGACCTTCGACCCAGACGAAGGGCTGGAACGAGACGGCGATGAAACAGGCGTTCGTGGCCTGATTCGGTTGGGCGAAGGGGCCACAGTTGTTCTGGCCGCTGCCGCTGTAGCTCAGCGTCTTGCCCGGCGCCACCACCAGCGCCACGCGTGGTGCCGTGAGGTGAAGGCCGTCGGTGACCGCGTGGTTGGCGACGACGTAGATCGTGCCTGACTCGCCCAACAGGCGCGTCTCGGCGCTGCTGTCCGGCGCCGGCACCACCGGGTTGGTCCACCAGATGGCGGGCTGACTCTGGGCGACGACGACACCGTCCTGTCGAATGGTCACACGGTTGGCGCGCCAGGCGGGCCGGGCGAAGTCGATGAGGCGCCCCAGGCCCTGATAACGATGCACGTTGGTGGTGGCGATGACGGCGTGGTCACCGCGGAGCTGGCAGATCCAATGAAAGGCCTCGAGATCGTCGGCGGCCTCGACGCCGTCGCAGGTCGCGAGCGTCGTGTCGACGCGCTTGAGCTCGCCGCCATGGGCGCAGGCCGCGTAGCGCGCGCCGTTCGTGGTAGAGAGACCCTCGACGTCGCACGGTTCGTCGGCGCGGTCGTGCCAGTCGCTGAGCGGATCGCCGCCGACGTAGTCGAGCCAGTTGGCCCCGGCGGCCGGGTACCAGGGGACGACCACGACCTCGGCCACCGACGACGGCGTGGCGTCGCCGCCGCCGTCCCCGCCGAAGGTGAAGGTCACCGGTTGGTAGAGACAGGCAGCCAGCGCGACAAGTCCCCAGGCGCCGAGGAGAGACCGGCAGGCCGACGCCAGCGTGTCCAGCCCGCGAGGCCGTTGCACGAGCACCTCCCCTCGCGTCATCTCCCCGAGGATGCCAGGGCGCCCCAGGGCGCACAAGGCGCCGCCGGTGCCAGCGGCCATGCTCCGATGTTGACGATCGCGGTTGACGAAGGAACGGCCGCACAACCAACCCGCGAATGGGTCCAAGACCGGCCGGGACGTCAAGGCGGAGTCGTTGAAGCCGGATACGCGATCAGCAAGGCGGCAACTCGCGCCTGCAGCTCGTCACACGCGCTCCCACATCTCCCGTCGGTCGGCTCGCCGTCCTCGATGCGGAGGACCACGGCGAACTGATTGCCCGCGTGGTGGCGGGGTACGGCCAGCAGCGCTTCGCGCGCCTCTCGGTAGGCGGATACCTTGCGCGCCTGCGCCGCGGTCCTGGTCCGAAAGCACAGGCCGTCCAGGTAGTGGTCGGAGAACTCCTTGCCGTCACACACCAGAGCGGCGACTCCCCGCCAGGCGGCGCGCTCGGCCTTCGCGGTGGCCGCCAGCCGTGCCCTCTGCGTCACGTCGTCGAGGTACGGCACCGCTTCGGCGGTGACGGCGAACGTACGCAGCTCGGCGGTTGCAGCGAAAGAGCTGGGCACAGCGACCCGCAACTCCAGCGCGCAACGGATGACCGTGCCGCTCTGACTGACTCGCACCCCCTCGCCGGCGACGGCGCGGATCTGTTCAGCCAGCACCGCCACGCGCTCCATCGGCACCGCCGGCGCCGGCGGCGGGTTGGCGATCGGCTTCTCGGCGCCAGCCGCGGCTACGCCCCAGAGAGCGACGGCGGCGAGAACGATGAGCTTCATCGGTGGTCTCCGACTTCAGTGGTCGCCGACGATCTTCGGCCAAAACGGACGGTCACGAGTCCCGATCGCCACGAGCGGCCTCGCCCGAGAAAAAACCGAAAACGGGATGTGCGCGAATCGCGCACCCCCGTTGAGACGATCCCCGCCCTCCCTCACCGCTCATCGACTGCCCCCTCCCGCGGGACGACCATCAACGCACGACCGGGCCCCCGTTTGCAACACCGGCCGCTCGTGCCGGAAGACCAGGCTATTCCCGATGGGAAGACCTATGCCTGCTCGACCTGCGTCGGGTCCGCCCCTTTGACCTCAGGCTCGCTGGTGCACGACACCACGACGCGCAACGGCAACAGCAGTTGAGCCGCCCCCGACGGAGGACTGCGTCGCGCTGATCGCCCCCAACGTCGAGCGGTGCGCCGACGCGCTCGGTCGACTGCTGCCGTGCGATCTCGACGGTCTCGCCGCCGACGTGTAGGTCCAGGCGCTGTTCGCAGACCTGGCGACCGGGGCGAACAAGGACCTCGGCCGCAGGGAGCCGATCACGCGTTTGCCGCTGCTCCCAGAGCCGCTGACTTCGGAGAGCGGCGGGTTGACCCCGACGCTGAAGGTCAAACGTCGGGCCGTCGAGCATCTCTACGCCGCGACCAGCGCGCGGTTGTACGTCGAGGGCGCGGCTCAACCGCGCGGGTAGCGCCGGCGGAACGCCTCGGCGTCGGCGACCTTGGCCAAGACCATCAACTGGTCGCCCAGCTGCAGGCGCTCGTCGGCGCTCGCCGCGACCCACTTCTCGTGCCCAGCGGTGTAACGGCGGATGCGCACCACCGAGAGGTGATGCGCGGCGCGCAGGTCGCACTCAGCCAGCGTCCGGCCCACCAGAGCCTCGGGCACCAACATCTCGATCAGTGCGTGCTCGTCGAACAAAGGGATCTCGTGCACGAGGTCAACCGCGGCCAGCTCTTGCGCCAGGCGCTCACCGGTGTCCCGCTCGGGGTAGATGACCTCGTTGGCGCCGACCGCGGTGAGGATTCGGCCGTGCTCGGCCGAGATCCCCTTGACGACGATCTCGCGCACGCCGAGATCCTTGAGGTGCATCGTCGTCAAGATGGAGCCGTCCATCGCCTTGCCCAAGGAGACGACAGCGACGTCGGCGCTGGCCACGCCCGCCGCCTCGAGCTCCTCACGCCGGCTGGTGTCGGCGACGACGGCCCGGGTGGCCCGATCACGGACCTGCTCGAGGGCGTCACCGTCCTGGTCGATGGCCAAAACTTCGTGACCTCGCGCCACGAGGTTCTCGACCAGTTGCTGACCGAACTCACCGAGGCCGATCACCGCGAAGCGCCTAACCATGGTAGGCCTCCTGCAGGCGCGCGACGTCGGTCGGCGACCCCATCACCAACAACACATCCGACGGCTTGACCACGAAGTCGGCCCGCGGGGAGACCACCGACCGCTCGGGCACCAACTCGCGCACCGCGATCACCTGCAGCTGAAAACGTCGGCCGAGCGCGAGCGCCCCCAACGACTGGCCGAACATCTGCGTCGGTGGCGAGATCTCGAGCACGCCGAGGTTGGGGGAGAAGGCAAGGTAGTCGAGTACGTGCGCCGCGGTGAGGCGGGCGGCGAGGCGGGCGGCCCGGTCGCTCTCGGGGAAGATGACCCGCGTCGCGCCGACGCGACGCAAGACCTCGCCGTGATCGGCGCTCAGCGCCTTGGCGATGACGGTCGGCACCCCAGCGCAAACCAGGTGCAAGGTGACCAGCGTCGAGGCGTACGGCTCGGCGCTCAGGCTGACGATGGCGACGTCGGTGCGCTGGATCTCCAGCGCCGCGAGGTTGTCGGCTTGGCTCGCGTCGGTGACCACCGCCGCGGCCACCTCGTCCTTGAGCGCCTCGACCGGCTCGTGGTCACTGTCGATGGCCAGGACGTGCTCGCCCAGCCGCGCCAGCGTGCGCGCCGCGGCGATGCCGAACGAGCCCAGGCCAATGACCGCGAATCGACGCATGTCTTCACCCCACCATGATGTTCTCGGACGCGTAGGCAAAGCGCCCGCTCGCCCGACGACTGACCGCCAATGCCACGGTCAACGGCCCCAACCTGCCGACGAACATCACCGCGGCGAGGAGCAGTCGACTGTCGTGGTGCAGCGCCGTCGTCAGCCCGGTCGACAGGCCGACGGTGCCGAAGGCCGAGACCGTCTCGAAGAGCAGCTCGATGAACAGGCCGCCGGTCTGCCGATGGGGCACCAGCGGCGCCTCGAAGGTGGCGAGCAGGAAGACCGCGAAGACGATGAAGGCGATCGAGCCGAGCACGATGGCCAGGGCCCGATCGACGGTCTCGTCCGGGACGGTGCGCTGCAGCAGGCTGACCCGCTCGCGACCGTTGAGGCGGTGCCACAGGCTCGCGCCCAGGACCACCGCCGAGCTCAACTTGACGCCGCCGGCGCACGACCCCGAGCCGGCGCCGACGAACATCAGCATGATCGTCAGCACCAGGCTCGGGGTGGTGAGCGTCCCGTAGTCGAGGGTGTTGAAGCCGGCCGTACGGGCCGTGATCGACTGGAACAGGCAGGCGAGGACGGTCTCGCCGCGACCGAGACCGGCCAGGGCGTTGGTCCGCTCGAAGGCCCACACGGCGACGGCGCCGAGTAGGATGGCCACCGCGCTGGCGACGAGCATGACGCGGGTGTGGACCATGAGGTGCACCCGGCGGCGGGCCCGCCAATCGGCCCCGGCGGCGCGCAGATCGGCGATGACCGCGAAGCCGAGGCCGCCGGTGACGATCAGCCCGGCGACGATGAGATTGACCGCCCAATCGCCGCGAAAACCGCTCAGGCTGTCGGCGTAGAGCGAGAAGCCGGCGTTGCAAAACGCGGAGATGGCGTGGAAGACACCGGCGTAGACGGCCTCCGCCCAGGGCCGAGTCCGTGCCATCGCCAGCGCCAACATCACCGCGCCGACCAGCTCACAGCCGAGCGTGAAGACGACGACGTCGCGGACCAGCGAGGCGGCGCCCAACCGCCGACGCGCGCCGAAGGTCTCCTGCACCACCGTCTCGCTGCGCAACGACAACCGGCTGTGCAGCAGCATCGCCAACAGGCTCGAGTAGGTCATGATGCCCAAGGCCCCGAGCTGCACCAGCGCCAGGAGCACCCCTTGGCCGAACGGGGTCAGGCCGGCGCCGACGTCGACGACGCTCAAGCCGGTGACGCAGACCGCCGAGGTCGCCATGAACAGCGCATCGATCGCCCCGAGGCTGGCGCCGCGCGTCGAGATCGGCAGACTCAACAGCGCCGCGCCGACGAGAATCGCCGCGGCGAAGGAGAGGACCAGCATCTGGGTGGCGTGCAGCTGCCCGAGGGCGCGAGTCCAATGGCGAATGGGCATGCGGGTGCGCTCCGGGGGCCCCAGCATAGACCGTCGGCGAAACCTGTCAATCGGCCGGCGACGCCGACATCTTCATCAGCACGCGCGATTGCCTGCCCTGAGCAGGTCTCCACGAGGTGCGCAATCGCCCGCCTTCGATCGAGGTGCTATAACACCCCGATGCGCGCGCTCATCACGACAACCTGGCTCGGTATCGCGACCGGTCTGATCGCCTGCGGCGGCACCTCGACGCATCCTGCGGCCGAGGACGGCGCGCCCTCGGGCGGCGATCCGGTGGTCGCTGGCGACGAACGCCCTCCGGCCGACGGCAAAGGAGACACCCTGCCTGTCGCCGACCCGGGCGGCGACGCCACGGGCGACGGCGACGCCGGGAGCCCGGCCAGCTGGCGCAGCTCGCTGGCGATCTGCTGGACCGACCCGAGCTGCCCCCGGGTGATGGCGATCGGTCACGGCGGCCTGTGGGACTTGTCGGACGCCCCCTACAACTCCAACGCCGCGCTCGAGGCTGCTTTCGCAGGCGGCATGGACGGGGTGAAGATCGACGTGCGGGTGACCGCCGACGACGTGCCGGTCATCTCCCACTCGAGCCCCATCGAGATCTTCGAGTCGATCGACTGCTACAACCAGAAGATCGAGGAGATGACCGCAGCCGAGGTCACCTCCTGCCACCGCGTGCCGTCGAGCAGCGAGACCTTCCAGCGCCTCGACGACGTGCTCGAGTATCTGCGCGGCAAGATGGTGGTGCAGCTGTGCGTCAAACGCAGCGTCGACTACGGCCGCACCATCGGCGAGATCCACGCCCAGAACGCCGAGGACTTCGCCTTCATCGAGCTGTCGACCAGCGACCTCCAGACTATCATCCCCACACTCTCGGGCAGCGACACGGTCTACTACCTGGTCAACGTGGCCTCGAACCTGAGCGAGGTCGACACGCTGCTCGACACCATCCAAAACCCGCGCGCCTTCATGTTCGAGTTCGACCCCACGGTGACCCTCGGCGACCTGGTGACGACCCGGCTGCACCCGGCCGGGGTTCGCTCCTTCACCTACGAGGACTCGCAGTTCGCCACCACCGGCGACCTCCAGGCGCTCTTCGAGGCCGGCTACGACGTGGTCTCGGCGAACACCGGCGCCAACGCCGTCGAAGCCCGTATCGCGGTCAACCAGGCCCGCGGCGTGACCCCCCCCTGACCGTCGAATCAACCGCCGCTGATACGCTCGTCGCTTTCTCCCGCGCCAACGATCCGTAGGGCCTCGCCCGCGGGGAACAGCCGGCGCCTGTCGCGCCGAGCCAGCTCCTCGTGTGGAAGGTCTGGGATCTGGAAGGTCGCGGAGGCAGTGGCGGAGCTGGTTGCCGACCCTCGCCCGGCACCGGTGCTCGGCTGAGCGGTACGGCGCGGCAGCATCGACCGCCGTCGTCTTCGCGGATATGGTCGCCAGCGATGAGCCGCCTGCGCCTGCGCCAATCCGAGGTCGCTGAGTCGCTGAGCGCTGTCCTTCGCCCGTTCGGGCCCCGCTTCGCCGGCGTGACCGTGTATTTCTCGATCCTCTTTGTCGTCGGCACCATCGGCTACCTGAGCCTCGAGGGCTGGGGCCTCGTCGATGCCGCCTACATGGCGGTGCTCACCCTGACGGCCATCGGCTACGGCGAGGTTCACCCGCTCTCACCGGCGGGCCGCCTGTTCACGATCCCAATCATGATCCTGAGCATCGTGGGCCTGGGGATCCTCTGGGCCTTGATCACCGCCCTGGTCGTCGAGCTCGACCTCGGTGGCATGATGCGGAGGCGACGAGCCATGCGGCGCATCGAGGAGCTACGCGATCATTACCTGGTGTGCGGCGGCGGCCGGATGGGGCGCGTCGTGATGCGCGAGCTCATCGCCAGTGGGCGGCCGTTTGTCGTCATCGAGGCCGATGCGCAGCGTGCGGCCGCGCTGCTCGGTGAGTTCCCCGACCTGTTGCTCGTCCACGGCGACGCGACCCGCGAGCAGCTGCTGACCACAGCCGGGCTCGGGGTGGCCAAGGAGTTGGCAGCCTGCCTGCCCGGCGACGCCGACAACCTCTTCCTCTGCCTCACCGCGCGTGGACTGCGCCCGAACCTCGAGATCGTCTCGCGGGCCAGCGACGAGGAGTCGCTCGACAAGTTGCGGCGGGCCGGAGCCAACCACGTCGTCTCACCCGAGGTCACCGGCGCGGTGCGCATGGCCTCGACGCTGCTGCGCCCGTCGGTGGTCTCCTTCCTCGACGCGGTCACCTTCGGCGGCGACATCACGTTGCGCCTCGAGGAGACCGTCATTCCGGCGGGCTCGAACCTGGCCGGCCGCACGCTGGCCGAGGCCCGCATCCCGCAGCGCACCGGGCTCATCGTCCTGGCGTTGCGCCGCGCCGTCGGTGGCGCGCCGACCTACAACCCCGGCCCCGAGAGCAGGCTCGAGGTCGGTGACGTGATGATCGCGCTCGGAGATCCGGGGCAGATGCAGAGGCTGCGCGACTACGTCGCCGGCGCCACTCCTCAGCCTTGCGATACTCGTCGCGGCGCCAAACAGGGGTGCGCGATTCGCGACAGCGGGCCGGGCGCCGGGGCGTCCTCGTCGCTCCGTTGACGGTGCTACCTGCCGACCGCCCCGGGCTGGGCAATCTGGGCGCTCGCCGCCCCTGGCGAGAACCGAGCAGCAAGAGCGGAGCCACGAGACGGACCCGCACGATCGGCCGCCGGTCGCGCGGTGGGCGGCGCCCGCCACGATCGTGCCGGAGGCAAAAAAGGCGCGAAAAAAACGGCAGACCGCCATGTTAGCTTGACAGTCGAGAAGAGGCTCGGGTATGGCCCAGAACGTGCAGCGCCGCTGGAGGAGCGCCGGACCATGAGAATCTACCGCCGTGTGATCCCGAAGATCGCCAAGGACATCGTCCGCTCGCTCCTCGCCGCGCACGCCATCGAGGTCGAGGACGGTCACCGCGACGAAGCGGAGCTGGACATCGCCGGGGTGCTGGTCGGCTACCTGAACGAGGTCGACCGCATCGCCAACGAAGCGCGCGAGGCGGTAGCGCGCAACAACCTGCCACCCGAGATGATCGGCCGGATCAAGAAGACGCTGGCGGATAATCGCAAGCTGGTGGTCGGTGAGGGCGCGCTCGAGTTCGTGATCGAGCGGCTCTTGGCCGGCCTGTTCGACTCGAAGCACATCCAGGAGGTCTTCGCCGAGGACAACGACCTGCGCAAGATGGTCCACGAGTCGATGAGCAAGTACCTCGGCGTCGACGAGGAGCTCGACCGCGAGGTGCGCGGCCGGCTGAAGAACCTGCGCGAAGGCACCGCCGAGTGGGAGGTGGAGTACAGCCGCCTCATCGCGCAGATGCGCCACCACCGCCAAGAAGAAGCCTGAGCCTCAGGCTTCGCACCACCCCCCCCCCCGCCCATACCATGTCGACGATCGCCTCGGGCACTTTCGTCCACCTCCACGCGCGCGACGGCGAAACCGGGCCGCGCGGTGCGACGATAACCCTGGACCGGCGCGACGAAGAACTGTCGGGCGTCGGGAGTATAAGGTTGACTCGATCGGGCCTGGCGTACGCCTCCTCGTCAGGCCGTCGCAGCGAGGGAGGAGTCGATCGTTCATCCACGGTGAGGCGCAGTCAGCCGAGCCCTGGGCGCGCCCTGCCGGCGTGCCTCGCGAGCAAAGGACAATGAAAAAGGTCACATCGGGAGACAAAGACGCGGATTCTCTTTCGTCCTGGTCGAGCGTTGGCGGTGTCCACCGCATCACGCTCGAGAGCCTCGCCTTCCCCACCGAGCCCGTACGCCCGCGCCGGCAGCGCAGCCGCGCCGCCGCGTTCCGCGCGCGCTACTTCCCCGGCACACGCGCGGCGGAGTGGGCCGACTGGCGCTGGCAGCTCAAGCACGCGGTCCGCTCGACGGTCGAGCTCGAGCGCTTCATCCGCCTGACCGACGACGAGCGCGCCGCCGGCGCCGCCGGGTTGCCGCTGCAGATCACCCCCCACTACCTGAGCCTCATCGATCCGGACGACCCGGTCGACCCGATCCGCCGCTGCATGGTGCCGACCCGCTTCGA
>JBFYZW010000740.1:0-4443 GCA_041309305.1 Deltaproteobacteria bacterium
GCCGGCCTCGACCGCCTGCGCCAGACGATGGTCGCCCCGCCCGGCGCGCGAACGCTGGCCGAGCTCGACGTCTCCGGCGACGCGGTGCTCGACGACACCGACGGCCGCTTCTTCGCCGACCTGGCCGCGGCGGCGCGGGCCGAGCTCGACCGTCGGGGTCTGGCGATCGACGTCGGCGCGCGGCTGTACCATGGCGCGCCCGACGGCGAGCCGGCGCTGTGGCAGCTTCTGACCCTCGATGCCGAGCAGCGGCTCGACCTGGCCGCGCTGACCGACGAGCGTCTGATCGAGCTCGCGATCGAGAGCCGCTGGCTCGCGCTCCAGGTCGACGTCGCGCGCGCCGCTGGTGCGCGGCCGGAGCCGGCGCGGTTCTTCGCCTCCTGGCCGACCTTGGTCCCCGGCCTCGACCCTGACGCGATGGATCCGGCTGCCGTGTGCGGCGCGGTCGAGGCGTTGGACCTCGCGCCGCTGCGGCGGGCCGGGGTGACCCCGGCGGTGGTGCTCGACCTCGACAGCACGATCTGGGACGGCAACGTGATGGACCCGTTCCTCGCCGCGCTGGTCGGCCAGGGCAAGATCGCCGAGGAGGTCAACGGGGCGCTGCGCGACTACCTGCGTGGCCTGGCCGACGTCGACCCCGAGGCGCTGGCGCGCGCGACGGCGACCGAGAACGCCGCGCTGCTGCTCGCCCGTTGGACCGACACCAGCCTGCCGGCCCCAGCCCGACCGAACGCCAAGGACATGTTCTACCTGATCGTCAAGATGCTGCGCGGGATGAGCACGACCGACGGCGAGGCGGCCGCCCGGGCCGTGTTCGCCGACCCCAAGGGCGGCTTCCCGGCCTGGGATCGGCGCGCCTTCGCCGACCAAGACGGCTGCTCGATGCGGCAGCTGCTCACCCGGATGCAGGCGCGCGGCATCGAAGTCTACGTGCTGTCGGCGACGCTGGACCTGTTGGCCGTCGAGGGCGCCCGGGTGCTCGGCGTGCCGGAGTCACGAACGCTCGGCTCGGTCCTCGAGGTCGTCGACGGGCGGTACACCGGCGAGGTCAAGGACAGCGCCTACTACACCAAAGGCGCGATCACCCGCCAATGGCTGCCAGCCCCGCCACTGCTCGCGTTCGGCGACAGCCCCTCGAGCGATCTGTCGATGCTCCTCGAGGCCTTCGCCGCGTCCTTCATGATCAACCCGCGCCCGGCGTTCGTCGAGCTCGACGCGCAGCAGGCGGACAGCAAGCTCGTCGCGGTGACCTTCGACGGCACCGAGGAATCATTGGCCGCCGCCCGGTGAGGATCGGCCGGTGACGTGATACAGTGCAGCGATGACCTCGACAGGTGCGTGGGCGGCCGCAATCGCCGTGACGCTCGGCGCGATGCTCTCCGGCTGTGAGGGCACGCGCTGCGGTGGCAACGAGCGGGACGAGGCCGCCGACGCGCCGGTGCTGCTCAGCTTCTACATGCTCGACGAGACGCGCCAGATCCCCGACGACCCGTGGACGGTGGTCTTCGGGGCCGAGTTCGAGGACCCGGACGCGAACCTGGCCGCCGGCGCCGCCGAGTTCTATCTGAACGCCAACCCGGAGCCGGCGACCCAACCGATGGACCAGGTCTTTCGCCAGAGCGGGATCGCCGCCGGCGAGCCGCGCGGCGCGTTCTGGGCGACGTTGCGCTTCGCGGAGGAGACCGTCGACGACGGCACGCGGGTCCGCCTCGGCCTGCAGCTCATCGACGGCGCCGAGCTGCGCAGCAACTGCTTCACACTCGAGCTGGCCTTCGACGTCAACCCGCTCGGCGCCGGCGTCCTCCCCCTCGGCCAGGCGCTGCGCTGTACGGAGCTCGACCCATGACCGACGATCTCGACGATCCTCCCCTCAGCGAACCAGCCCCGGACGAGGAGGCCAGGTCCGGCCTGCTCGGCGACTCGATTCGCAAGGCGGTGGTCAGCGGCATGACCGCGCTGTTCATGACCGAGGAGGGGATCCGCAACGCGCTCGGCGACATGCGCCTGCCGAAGGACGCGCTCGCCTACCTGTCGCAGCAGACCGAGCGGACCCGGCGCGAGCTCTTTCGCGCCGTCTCGGCCGAGTTGAAGAGCTTCCTCTCCGGCATCGACCTGTCACGGGCGCTGCGCAAGGCGCTCTCCGGCATGAAGGTCGAGGTGCGCGCCGAGCTGCGCTTCACCGACGAGGGCGCGCCGAAGGGCGAGGTCACCACCCGGGTCGCCGATGCCGAGGCCGAGCCCCGCCGGCGCCGGCGAGCGAAGCCCGTGGACGGCCAATGAGCTGGGCGCGCACCACCGCGCTCTTGCTGCTCGGCGTGGTCGGCTGCGTCGAGGGGCGCCTCTACGCCGCGCCGATGGTCGCCGGCCACGACCTGACGCTCGAGCTGCGCTCAGCGCGCGCCTACGTCGATCGGGTCGAGGTCGTGGTCACCATCCGCAATGACTGGCGCCGGCCGGTCGTCACTGACCGCGGCTCCTGGCGGCTTCACACCCCCGACGCGGCGCTGCTGCTCCCCGACGAGCGGGGGCCGGTGCGCATCGCCGCCGGGGTCAACCTGGGGCTGGTCTTCCGCCACGATCGGCCGGCGCTCGCCGACGCGCCCGGGTTCTGGCTCGTACCCGGTGAGGTGCACAACGAGCAGGGCGGCAGCCTACCGCTCGCGCCGATGGCGCTCGGTCACCCGACTACGCCGCCCCCGGGGGCGGCGCGCTGACCGGGGCGGCGCGGCCGCGGGCCCAGGCGAGGTAGGCCGGCAGCGGGACCATGCAAACGAACAGGTTCACCGCCAGGCCGAGGACCGCCATCTTGCCCAGGCTCTCGAGGCCGGGGTGGTGGGCGAGGATCATCGAGCCGTAGCCGAAGGCGGTGGTCAGGATGCTGCCGCCGATCGCCCGGCCGGTCTCGGCGACGACGCTGGGCAGGGGCAGGCCGGAGTTCAAGCGGGTGACCATGTGCGCCCCGCCGTCGACGCTCATGCCCAGGATGACCGGCAGCATGACGATGTTCAGGTAGTTGAGCTGTAACCCGGCGAGCGGCATCAGCGCCAGCAGCGTGGTGATGCCGGCCAAGGGCGGCCCGACGGCGACGAGCGTGTCGCGCAGGTTGCCGAGCATCAGCAGGCTGATCAGGACGATGAGCACCAGCGCGCCGATGATGACCTTCGGCGCCTCGCGCAGCACCATGTCGAGGATGTCGGCCAAGATCATCGCCTCGCCGGCGACCAGGTTGGCGCGGCCGGCGAGCGACGGGACGCCGCGGACCTCGGCCGCGAGCCGGGCGGTGGCGGCGCCATCCGACAGGCTGATGCCCGGGTAGACGAGGATGAACCCCTCGCCGGCGGCGGCGTCGACGCCCTGGAACTGCCGGCGCACCTCGTCGGGCAGGTCGGCGAAGCCGAACGGCTCGGCCTTGGTCATCCGCTTGGCCACGTCGAGGTAGGGGCGCAGCGCCGGCGCGAGCCAGCTCGGCCGCACCCGGGCGACGATCTCACCCATCGCGTGGATTGCCGGCCGCTTCTGCTCCTGATTCTCGGGGACCAGGTCGACGCTGGCGGCGATGAAGTCGATGGTCGACGCGTCGCCGAGGCGGGTCTTCTGCTCGCGCAGCTCGCGGGCGATCTGCCGCTCGTCCTGCTCGTTCGGGGTCAGCACGACCACCGGCGTCTGCGAGTAGCCGAGCAGCCGGTTGGTCTCGAGGTCGAGCTTGAACGAGGGGAGGTCGGAGTTCTCGAGCGCGCGGAAGTCGAAGTCGAAGCGCAGCTGCGGTAACGCGACCCAGGAGATCAGGATAGCCAGCCCGGCGAGCAGCGTCACCCGACCAGGGCGGGAGAAGATCAGGCCGAGCAGACGGCCGTGGCTCTGATGGGCCTCGGAGCGGGGGCGCCAACCCCAACGGGTGGCGAGCGACAGCAGGGCCGGCAGCGTGACGAAGAAGGCCGCCATCAGCAGCGCCAGCCCGGCGGCGGCGATGCCGCCGAACTCGTGGAAGGCGCGGAACTCGGACGGTGCGAGGCTCGCGAAGCCAGCGATGGTCGTCAACGCGGCGACCATCACGCCGCGCCCGGTGTTGCCGAAGGTGCGGCGCACCGCCTCGGCGCCGTCGAGCCCCTTGGCGGTCTCGGCCTGGAAGCGGGCGAGCAGGTGGATACCGTTGTCGATCCCCAGGCCGATGAGCACCGAGGCGACGAAGGCGGTGAGGATATTGAGTGAGCCGTAGGTCAAGGCGGTGAAGCCGAACGCCCAGCACAGGCCGATGAGCAACGGCCCGAGGATGAGCACCGTGGCGAGCAGGCGGCGGAAGTGCAACGCGAGGTAACCGAAGACGAGCAGCAGCGCGGCCAGCGTCGCCACCTTGAGGTCGCGTTGGATCACGTCCTGCTGGTCGACCCGCTTGACGTAACGCCCGGTGTACCCGACCGAGACTCCGGCGTCGAAGCGCTTCGG
>JBFYZW010000741.1:0-5562 GCA_041309305.1 Deltaproteobacteria bacterium
CGCCGGCGTCGACGCCGAGCGCCGGGTAGACCTGCTCCTCGACGAAGCCGGCCATCGCGTGGGTGTGGTAGCCGAGCAGCCGAGCCTGCAGCGCGAACGACAACCAGGCGGCGCCGCAGTCGAACTCGGCCCAGCCGTTCGGCTCGCCGGAGCGCGCCGACCGGCGACGGGCGAAGAGGAAGAGCAACAGCGGCGCCCGCGCCGCCCAGCTCCGGTTGCCCTCGACGAGCAACGAGGCGAACGTGCGCCGCGACTCCGGCTCGGTGGCGTAGATGAACAGCCAGGGCTGCTCGTTCATCGCCGACGGCGCCCAGCGCGCCGCCTCGAGCATCGCCGCCAGGTGCGCCGGCGGCACCGGCTCGTCGGTGAACGAGCGCGGCGACCAGCGCTCGAGGAACAGCCGCTCAACCTCGACGGTCGCCACCCGGCCGTCCAGCTCCTTGATCATCGCTCCTCCTCAGCGCCGCCAGGCCCACGGCGTCAGCAGCACGAAGACCGAGAACAGCTCCAGTCGCCCGGCGAGCATCACCAGGCTCATCGCCCACTTCGCCCACTCGGGCAGGTGCGCCCAGGACTGGGTCGGGCCGACCAAGCCGAGCCCTGGGCCGATGTTGCTCAGCGCGGCGATCGACGCAGTCAACGAGGTCACCAGGTCGTAGTCGCAGGCCGCCATGACCAACGCGCCGGCGAGGAAGGTCATCGTGTACAAGGATCCGAAGGCCATCAGGTTGGCCACCAGGTCCGGCTCGAGGACCTTGCGCCCCCAGCGCAGCGGCCGGACCGCGTGCGGGTAGATCGGCCGGTGCAGCTCCCGCGTCACCGCCTTGGCGAAGACGCCGACCCGCGCGACCTTCATCCCGCCGGCGGTCGAGCCCATGCACCCGCCGACGACCATCCCGAGCACCAGGACGAGGCGGACCAGCGGCGGCCAGGCGTCGAAGTCCGCCGTCGCGTAGCCGGTGGTGGTCACCAGCGAGACGACCGAGAAGGCCACCGCGCGCAGATGCGGCTCGAGCTCGCCGGCGCGGGGCACGACGATGACCCCGAGGACCACCGCCCCGGCGACCAGCGCCGCGAACCAGCGCAGCTCCGCGTCGTCGGCCACCGCGCGCCAGCGGCGGCGGAGCAGCAGCGCGTAGAGCCCGAAGTTGATCCCGGCCGTGGCCATGAACAGGATCACCAGCCACTGGAGCACAGGGCTTCCGAAGTAGGCGATCGACTCGGTGTGCGGCGAGAAGCCGCCGGTCGACAGGGTGGTAAAGGCGTGGCAGACCGCGTCGAACGGGCTCATGCCGGCGAGCCAGTAGGCCAGCGCCGCGAGCGTGGTCAGCCCGACGTAGATGAGCCACAGCGCCTTGGCGGTGTCGGCGATGCGCGGCCGCTCGCGCTCGAAGACCACCCCGCCGGGCGTCTCCGCCTTGAGCAGGCGGTAGCCGCCGGCGCCGAGCATCGGCAGGAGCGCGACGCTGAGCACGACGATGCCCATCCCGCCCAACCATTGGGTCATGCAGCGCCAGAACTGCAGGCCGTCCGGCAACACCTCGACGCGCGGGAAGATCGACGCCCCGGTGGTGGTGAAGCCGCTCACCGTCTCGAAGAAGGCCTCCCCCCAGGTCGCGGCCGCGCCGGTCGCCAGGTAGGGGACCATGCCGAACAGCGCCGCAGCGAGCCAGGCACCGGTGACGATCGCAAACCCCTCGCGCACGCCGATGCGTGATCCGTCAACCCGGCAACGCCAACGCAGCAGGCCGCCCAGCACCAGCGCCGCGAGCGCCGGCGCCGCGAAGGCGAAGAGCTCCTCGGCGAAGCGCGCCTCGCCGGCCTCGACCGCGACGGTGAAGCCGAGCGGGACGACGAGACAGCCGCCCACCACCAGGAGCAGGTGGCCGAGCACGAAGGCGACCGCGCGCAGATCCATCACCTCACCATAGCCGCCGAGCGGCGAACAGGCGCTCGACCCCGGCGATCGCCGGCGGCAACGCGTAGACCACCACCCGATCGCCCGGCACGATGCGCGTCTGGCCGGTAGGGATCTGCACGTTCTCGTCGCGGATCAACGCGCCGACCAGCGCACCGCTGGGGAAGCGCAGCTCCTTGAGCGGCGCGGCGACCGCACCGCTGCCGGCCGCCGCGACCAGTTCGATCAGCTCGCCGCGGCCGCGCTGCAGGCGCGTGACCGAGCGGACGTAGCCCCGACGGACGTAGCGCAGTACCTCGCCGACCGTGACCAGGCGCGGGTTGATGACGATCTCGATCCCCAGGCTGTCGAGCACCGGCACGAACTGCGGCTGGTGCACCAGCACCGCGGCCTTGCCCGCCCCACCCTTGCGCGCCAGCAGCGCGGCCAGCATGTTGTGTTGGTCGTCGTCGGACAGGGCCGCGAACAGATCGCAGCGGCCGACGTCGGCCTCCTGCAAGATCGTCGGGTCGGTCCCCGACCCGCAGAGCACCGTCGCGCCGGCCAGCGCCTGCGCCGCCGCGCCGGCCGCCTCGGCGTCGGGCTCGATCAGCACCAGGCGCTCGACCCGCTCGACGATGGCGCGCGCGAAGTCGAGACCGATCCGGCTGGCGCCGAGGATGATCGCCCGCCGCGTCGCGCGCGGCCGGTGTTGGAGGATCGGCAACACCAGCGGCACGGTGGCCTCGGCGACCAGCACATGGACGTTGTCGCCCGGCAAGAGGCGGTCGGAGCCCTTGGGCACGATGAGCTCGTCGCCGCGCATCAGGTCGAGGATGAGAAACGCGTCGAGATCGCCGGCGGCGCGCAGCTCGGCCGGCGTGCGGCCGGCGGCCGGCGAATCGGCGGCGATGTCGAAGCCGAGCAGCAGCAGCTCCCCCCCGGCCAGGGTCGCGACGTCGACGGCGCCAGGGATCTCGATCATGCGGGTCAACGAGCCGACGATCGCCGGGTCGGGGTTGATCACCTGCTCGAGGCCGAGCTCGCGCGGCGCGAGCACGCTGCCGGGGTCGAGGTACTCGCGGTTGCGCACCCGCGCGATGCGGTGGGCGACCCCCAGCCGACTGGCGATCAACCCGACGATGACGTTCACCTCGTCGACGTTGGTCACCGCGATGACCATCTCGGCCTCGCGGATCCCGGCTCGCTCGAGGACACTCGGCTGCCCGGCGTTGCCGCACACGCCGAGGACGTCGAGCCGGTCGGAGAGCTCCTTCAGCCGGCGCCGATCCTGGTCAACGACGGCCACCTGGTGCCCCTCGAGAGACAGCTGCTCGGCGAGCTCGGTGCCGACGACCCCTGCACCGACGATGACGATGCGCATCGCGCTATCCTCTCTCGGACGGCCCCGCCGCACCAGCGCCGCGCACCAGGTCGATGCGGGCCGCGAGCCAGGCGAACCAGGCGTCCAGCCCTTCCCCGCTGCGCGCCGAGACCGGGAAGACCGTGAGGTCGAGGTTGTAGGCCCGGGCGTCGCGGCTGGCGCGCCCGAGGTCGAAGTCGGTGTAGGGCAAGAGGTCGACCTTGTTGACCAGCAGCACCCGCGCGCGGTGGAACATCACCGGGTACTTGCGCGGCTTGTCGTGCCCCTCGGTCACCGAGAGGAGCATCACCTTGTCGTGCTCGCCGAGGTCGAACTCGGCCGGGCAGACCAGGTTGCCGACGTTCTCGATCAGCAGCGCGTCGAGCTCGCCGAGCGGCAACCGCGCCAACTCAGCCCCGACCCGGCGCGCGTCGAGGTGGCAGGCGCCGCCGGTGTTGATCTGCACCACCGGCACACCGGTCCTGGCGATCCGCTCGGCGTCGGCGGTGCCCTGCACGTCCCCCTCGATGACCGCCAGGCGGTAACGGCCGGCCAGCGCCGCGAGCGTCCGCTCGAGCAGCGTCGTCTTGCCGGCGCCCGGGCCGCTCATCAGGTTCATCACGTAGAGCCGGTGCGCGGCGAACCGCTCGCGATTGTGGAGCGCCTCGTGGTCGTTCTCGCCCAGCACCGCACCGTGGACCGGAACATCGTGCATGTCGAGCTCCTCCGTTCAGCTGTCCTCGACCTCGAGCGCGACGAGCTCGAGCTCTCGACCGGTGATGACCTCGAGGCCCACGGCGCCGCAGACCGGGCAGCCGAGCTCCTCGCCGGCCTCGCCCGCGTAGTCGCATCGGCGACATCGACCGGTGACCGGCACCCGGTCGAAGACCAGCAGCGCGCCGGCCGCCGGCGTGCCGCGGCTGACGATCTCGAACGCGAAGGCGAGGCTGTCGGGGTCGACGCAGGTCAGCCGGCCGAGGCGCAGGTGCAGCGCGGCGATCCGCGTCCCCGGCCCGCGCTCGACCCTCTCGACCGCCGTCAAGAGCGCCCGGGCGATGCTCACCTCGTGCATCGATGGTCCTCGCCGACGCGCCTCAGGGCCCGCCGCCGGCGTCTTGTGAGCTCCGGGCCAGCGCCTGCAGCGTCGCCAACGTCTCGCGCGCCGCCTCCTCGTCGAGGCGGGAGATCGCCACGCCGACGTGGACGATCACGAAGTCACCGGCCTCGGCCTCGGGGACGAGCGCCAGGCTCACCGGCCGGAGCAGGCCGCCGAAGTCGACCTCGCCCGAGCGGGTCGCCCCATCTCCCGTGACCGACACAATCCGGCCAGGCACCGCCAGGCACATCGACGACTCCTGCCCAACGGCGCTCATCCTCGCACCGGCCGCGGCCCCAGGCAACCAGCAGCCGGGGGACTCACCCAGCCCGCCTTGACAGCCGAACCCACCGGGGCTAATGCAAATGCGAATCATTTTCATGAGCGCAATCAGCGAAAAACCTCCGCGTGACGAGCCGGTTCGAGACCCGGCTCGCGCGACCACCCTGCTACTCGGGAACCCGAACGTCGGCAAGAGCGTGCTGTTCGGGGTCCTGACCGGCCGCTACGCGACGGTGTCGAACTACCCGGGCACCACCGTCGAGATCTACGCCGGGCGGAGACCGAACGGCGAGCCGCTGTTGGACCTGCCGGGCACCAACAGCCTGCTGCCGACCTCGGAGGACGAGCAGGTCACCCGTGACGCGCTGCTCGCCCGCCAAGCCGACCCGGGCCTGCGCGTCCTGCAGGTGTGCGACACGAAGAACCTCCGCCGCGGTGTCCTGCTCGCGCTCGAGCTCGGCGAGCTCGGGCTCCCGTCGGTCTTCGTCGCCAACATGCTCGACGAGGCGCGCGCGCGCGGCATCCACGTCGACCTCGAGCGCCTCGCCGCGCAGCTCGGGGTACCGGTGCTCGGCACCGTCGCGACCCGCCGCCAGGGGATCGGCCCGCTCGTCGGCGACGAGCTGCGCGCCCGGGTCGCCAGCGCCGAGGTGGTCTACCCGCCGGCGATCGAGCGCGCCGTCGCTGACCTCCTGCACCTCCTCCCCGCCGACCGGCGCGGCCGGCGCGGCCTGGCGCTGATGCTCCTCGCCGCCGACCGCTCGCTCCGCCCGTGGGCCGGCCAGCTGCTCGGCGAGCACGCCGACGCGCTCGACCCGCTCCAGGAACGCCTGGCTGCGGCGCTCCACGAGCCGGTGCGGGTCGTCCTGCACCGCGCCCGGCTCGCAGCCGCCGACCGGATCGTCGCCGCGGTGACGACCCGGA
>JBFYZW010000742.1:0-4765 GCA_041309305.1 Deltaproteobacteria bacterium
GGCCGGCGGCCAGCACCGTGGCCGCGAGCAGCAGCCAGGCGCGCGGCCGGATCGGCGCCGCGCCGCTGTGCGTCGTGCCCGGGTCCGGCGCCGGGGTCCGCGGGGTGACCGAGGGCGCCGACGCCGAGGCGAGGGCGGCCCGCTGGGTCAGCGCCAGGTCCTGCGCCAGCTCGTCGGCGAACAGCTCGCGCACGTACTCGGCGAGCGACGAGGCCGGCGCGGGGACCAGGCCGTCACCGCGCAGCCGCTGCAGATCGCGCTGGAACGCCTCGCCGCTGGGGTAACGATCCGCAGGCTCCTTGGCCAGCGCGCGCGCGACCACCGGATCGAGCGGGGCGAGCGCCGGATCGATTCGTGCCAGCGGCTCGTGCGGCTGGCGCTGGATGGCGTCGAAGGTCAGCACCGGGTCCTCGCGCAGGAAGGGGTGGACGCCGGTGAGCAGCTCGTAGAACACGACGCCGGCGGCGAAGAGGTCGGTGCGATGGTCGACGCGCCGCGCGGCGCTCTGCTCCGGAGACATGTAGCCGAGCTTGCCCTTGACCACGCCCGCGGCGGTCGGCTGCAGCGACATCCGGCTCTTGGCGATGCCGAAATCGATGATCTTGACCTCGCCGTTGTAGCTGAGCAGCAGGTTGCGCGGGCTGATGTCGCGATGGATGACGCGCAGCGGCCCCTGCCCATCGCTGGCGGCGTGCGCGTAGGCCAGTCCGTCGCAGATCTGCAGCGCGATCTCGAGCGCGTGGCCGACGGGCAGGCGCTGGCCGACGAACCGCAGCCGGCGGAGCAGCTCGTTCAAGCTGCGGCCGGCGACGTGCTCCATCGCCAGGTAGTAGCGCTCCTCGGTGCGTCCCATCTCGAAGATCTGAGCGATGTTCCGATGGCTGAGCTTCGCGGCGACGCGGGCCTCGGCGAGGAACATCTCGACGAAGTCGGCGCGGTCCGACATCTCGGCCAGCACCCGCTTGATGACCAGCAGCTTCTCGAACCCGCCCGGCCCACGCAGCTTGGCCAGGTAGATCTCGCCCATGCCGCCGGCCGCCAGCCGCTCGACCAGGACGAAGCGCCCGAAGCGTCGGGGCAGGATCTCACCGGCTCCGCCCATGCGCGGAGCGTATCAACCAGCCGAAGCCACTGACAAGGCGGCTGGACGAACGCGGACGTTTCTGTCATTTCACCCTCGGGCGCGGGGGAACCGAGGAACCGACCATGGCCAGAGCGACCTCAATTCGCAAGACGATGTTGCTGATCCTCACGGGTTGTGCGCCCGCGCTCGCCGGGTGTGGCGGTGAGGACGAGCCACCGGCGCCGCCGGCCTTCAACTGCACCTCGCCGACGCCGCCCCCCTGCACCGACGCGTTGCTGCTCGAGCTCAACCTGCAGCAGGAGGTCGCGCCGGGGCTCATCACCTCCTTCGTCGAGAACGGGGTCTGGCGCTCGACCGTCGACGCGACCGCCGGCGGGGCGTTCGCCTCCAGCCCGGACAGCTACGTCTACGCCCGCTTCGCCGACGAGGGGTTGGTCAAGATCGAGATCGACGACGAGACCGCGCTCGAGGTGATCCAGTGGGACATCGCCTTCCGGCGCTACGTCATCCGCATCAACAGCGGCGACTCTGGACCGGGCTGCACGACCGCGGCGCGGCTGCCGCCGGCGCTGGCCTTCGAGAGCGTCAGCGAGCCGCCCGCCGACGCGATCGACCGGGTCGACGACTTCTTCACCGACGCGCCGAGCTGCGAGTTCATCAACGAGGGATCGGGCTTGCCCGGATCGCCGGCGACCGCCCTCTCCGGCTACTGGAGCTACCCGGGGTGCGTGCAGATGACCTACGCGGTCTACCTGCTCGAGCTGCGCGACCGCCGGCACGTCAAGCTGCAGGTCACCCACTACTACAACGACGCCAACCAGCCGATCTGCCAGGAGACGCCCGGCAGCTTCGACCAGATGGGCGCCACCGGCGCGGCCACCATCCAGCTGCGCTGGGCGTTCGTCGACTGATGCGCGCGCTTGTCACCCTCGCGCTGGCGCTCGGCGGCTGGTCGGTGGCCTGCGGCGTGCCCGAACCCGGGCTCGCGACGCCGACCGCGCCGTTCGTCGCCGCGCTGCGGCCGGACAACCCGAGCAGCACCGATCTGTTCCGCTTCGCGCCGGGCGATCTGATCGAGCACCACGACTCGGCGGGCGGCGCCTTCCGCGTCCACTTCACCCGCGCCGGCGTCAACGCCGTGCCGGCGGTCGACGGCGAGCCGAACGGCACGCCCGACTTCGTCGAGCAGGTCGCGGCGGTCTACGACCAGGTGCTGGCCTTCTACCGCGACACCCTGGGCTTCCGCGCCCCGCTCGGTGACGAGGCGATCAGCGACAACGGCGGCGACGGCCGCTTCGACGTCTACCTGCTCGACTTCGCCGGCATGGGCGACGGCGCGTTTCGGCTCGACGGGTGCCTGACCGCCGCGCCGCAGCGCTGCGTCGGCTACATGGTGCAGGAGAACGACTTCGCCGGTTACGGTTACCCGTCGACCCTGGTCGCCAACCGGGTCCTCGGCAGCCACGAGTTCTTCCACGCCGTCCAGGCGGCCTACGACGTCGAGCAGGGCGGCGCGATGAGCGAGGGGACCGCGACCTGGGCGAGTGAGCAGTTCGACCCGACCCTGTCCGACTTCGAGCACGCGATCGGCGACTTCCTCGCCGTGCCCGACCGGCCGCTCGACCGCGCCGACGACTACGGCGCGGCGCTGCTGTTCCAGTTCTTCGCCGAGCGCTTCACCCCCGGCTTCGTGCGTGCGCTGTGGGAGGGGTGCGAGGACGGCGCCGATGGGGTCGCCGACCCGTACTGGCTGGCGACCCTGCCGGCGCGGCTCGCCGAGGTGGGCACCGATGTCGAGGCGACGATCTGCTCGTTCGCCGAGTGGAACCTGCACACCGGCAGCCGCGCTGACCCGACGCGCTTTTACGCCGCCGGCGCCGGGTATCCGCCGGTCGAGGTCGAGTCGATGGCGCTGCCGTATCGCGAGAGCGCCCGGCGGGTCTTCTACGCCTCGACCCACTACCTCTCCGCCCCCCCGGGCGGCCGCGCGACGGTGAGCGCGGCGCTGGTGCCTCCGGTAGGGACGACGACGCCGGCGTTGCGGCTCGGCCTGACGGTCGAGCGGGGGACCGTGGTCGATCCGATCCTCTGGCTGGCGGACCCGTACGCCGGCGGGGAAACGGTGAGCGCCGCCGACGCCGACCGGGTCATCCTCGTGCTCGTGTCCACCGCGCTCGCCGGGCCGAGCCTCTTGCCCGGGGTCTGCGTCGGCACGCCCGACGAGGTGCGCGACTGCCAGGCGGCGCTCGCGCCGCCGCCCTCGCCGCCGGCCGCGAAGCCGTCCGGGGGTTGCGCCGCGGCGGGGAGCGCCCCGTGGCTGGTGCTGCTGCTCCTCCGCCGGCGCCGGACCCGTGCCTCAGTCGTACCAGCCGAGCAGCAGCCAGCGCTGCGCCGGGCGTAGCTCGGCCAGCCGCGCGACGCGCCCGTCGTCGAGCTCGACGTCCCAGACGTCGAAGTCGCCGGCGGCGGTGTCCGGCGCGGGCGCGCGCCACCAGCCCTCATCGACGCGGAACGGGCCGCGCGCCGCCTGGATCGCCGCCTTCAGCCGCGGACTCTCGAGGCGCAGAAGGCGCGCGCCGTGGCGCAGCACCTCGATCGGCTGCGGCGGACGCAGGCGGCGCAGCGCGCGCGCCAGGGAGCGCGGCGCCGGCAGCGGGGCCTGGCCCTGGTCGGCGAAGCGCCCCATCGTGAAGGCGTCCTCCTGGTAGCTGTCGAGGGGCAGCGGCGCGCCGATCCTCTCCGGACCGCACAGCGCGGCGAGCCGCGAGATCGTCAGCGCGAGCTCCGCGGCCAACGGCCCGCGGGGAGCGAAGAGATCGAGCTGCTGGATGCGGCCGGCGCACGGCTCGGCGCTCACCTCGACGGCGGTGACCGACTGCTCGGGCGGCGACTCGGTGAGGCGCAGGCGCAGCAGCGCGACGAGCACCTGGGCGTCGCGGGTGGGGGCGCCGACGGCCAGCGTCGTCAGGTAGTGACCGCCGGCCTCGTAGTCGAGGGTCAGGCGCAGCGCCGCGACGAACAGGCCCCCGAGCGCCAGCCTCCGGATCAGACGATCGATGAGCCCGCGCAGGACGACGAGCAGCGGCGCGAGGTTGTCGAGCGGGTCGTCGAGCCCCTGCCGCTCGCTCGGCCGGCTGACCTCCGGCGTCGGCTGCAGCCCGACCGGCTCCTCGCCGCGGGCGCGCGCGAGCAGGCGGGCGCCCTCCGGTCCGAGTCGGTTCGCGGCCTCGCCGGCCGGCAAGGCCAAGAGGTCGGCGACGCGGCACAGACCGAAGCGCGCGAGCATCGCGCCGAGCTCCGGCTCGGGCTCCAGGGCGGCGAGCGGCAGGTGGTCGAGGAAGCGGCGCTCGGCGGCCTCGTCGGGCGGGACGATTGGCGGATCGAGCTCGACCTTGACCGCGAGGCGCGCGAGCAGCTTGGTGCGCGCCAGCGCGACCCGACCGTCGAGGCCCACCGTCGTGAGGGCGCGGCGGAGAGTTCGGGCCAGCTCCAGCGGTGGGCCGCAGCGCGACGACGTACCGGCGACGTCACAGAAGGCCCAGGCGTTCGTCTCGTCCGCGCCCAGCTCGACCCGTGGTGAGACGGCGCGCGCCACCTCGGCGAGCGCCTCACGCGCCGAGGCCTCGAGCAGCGCGGCGCGGCGCTGAACGACGAGCTCGGGGCAGCGGGCTCTGCCCTGCG
>JBFYZW010000743.1:0-7651 GCA_041309305.1 Deltaproteobacteria bacterium
CGCCGCGCCGATCCGGCGTCCGACGAGCCGCTGGTGCTGACCGGCGGGTGCGCCTGCCGGAGCCAGGCACCGCCGCTCGTCTGGGGAGCGCTCGCCCTGCTCGCCGCGTGGACGGCGCGGCGCCGGCGCGGGTGAGGCGCGATGCGCGTCCGGACGACCTGCAACCGCGATTGCCCGGACGCCTGCGGCATCGTCGCGACGGTCGAGGACGGCCGGGTCGTCCGCCTCGAGGGCGATCCGGACCACCCGGTGACGCGTGGCTTCCTCTGCTACCGCACGAACCGTTTCCTCGACCGCCAGTACGATCCGGATCGTCTGACCACCCCGCTGGTGCGCCGGGGCGAGGGCTTCGCGCCGATCGGCTGGGACGAGGCGCTGGCGTACGCGGCCGAGCGCCTGCTCGCGGTCCGGGCCGAGTCGGGCGGCGCGGCGATCTTGAGCTACCGCAGCGGCGGCTCGCTCGGGCTGCTCAAGCACCTGACCGATCACTTCTTCGCCCGGTTCGGTCCGACGGCGGTGAAGGCCGGCGACATCTGCTCGGGCGCCGGCGACGCGGCGCAGCTTGTCGACTTCGGTGAGGAGGACAGCCACGATTTGTTCGACCTGCGCCACAGTCGAACCATCGTGCTCTGGGGCAAGAACCCACTGGTCAGCAACCTGCACCTCGTGCCGCTGCTCAAGGAGGCTCGCGCCCGCGGCGCGCGGTTGGTGCTCGTCGATCCGGTGCATCACCGCAGCGCCGCGCTGTGCGATCTGGTCTTGCAGCCCCGCCCGGGTGGCGACGTCGCGCTCGCCCTCGGCGTCGCCCGCTGGCTCTTCGAGCACGGACGGGCCGATCCGCGCGCCGCCGAGTGGTGTGATCATCTCGGCGAGTTTCGCGCTGCTTGCTTCGCCCGGCCGCTCGCCGCGTGGGCCGCGCTCGCCGACGTCCCGCCGGCGGAGCTGGTCGCGCTCGCCGCCGCCTACGCCGACGGACCGGCGGCGATCCTGGTCGGCTGGGGCCTGCAACGCCGCGGTCAGGGAGCGGCCGCGGTGCGCGTGCTCGACGCGCTCGGCGCGATCTCGGGCAACCTCGGCGTGCCTGGCGGCGGGGTCTCGTTCTACTTCAAGCGCCGTGGCGCGTTCGACCTCTCGTTCCTCACCGACAACGCGCCACGGCGGATCCCCGAGGCGACACTCGGGGCCGGGATCCTGGCCGCCAGCGACCCACCGGTGCGCATCGTCTGGGTCAGCTGTGCGAACCCGGTGGCGATGCTCCCCGACTCGGCGACCGTCGCTCGGGCGCTCGCGACGCGCGAGCTCACGGTGGTCGTCGACGCGTTTCTGACCGACACCGCCCGCGCTGCGCACCTGGTGTTGCCGACCACGACGATGCTCGAGGATGACGATCTGGTCGGCGCCTATGGTCACCACTGGCTCGGTGAGGTGCGGCCGGTGGTGCCGCCGCCCCCAGGCGTCAAGAGCGACTACCAGATCATCCAGGCGCTCGCGGCGCGGGTCGGGCTCGGCGCCGAGTTCGCGGTGGAGGTCGGGGTGTGGAAAGAGCGGCTCCTGGCGAAGGTCGCCGATCGGGGCGCGAGCCTGGCAGCGCTCGGGCGCGGCGCGGTGCGCAACCCGCTCGCCCCCACGGTGCTGTTCGCCGAGCGACGCGTGTCGACCCCGAGTGGGCGGGTGAACCTGATCGCCGCCCCCGATCCGGAGCCGCCGCGGCCGACCGCCGAGCGGCCGTTGCTGCTCCTGGCGATCTCGGAGCGGGAGGCGCAGTGCTCACAGACCGGCGCCGCCGCGCAACGTGAGCCGCTGGTCGTCGTCGTCCACCCGGATGCCGCGGGGGGGCTCGGCGACGGCGCTCTCGCGCGCCTCGAGTCGGCGAACGGGGAGCTGGTCGTCCGCGTGCGCCTCGACCCGCGTCAGCGCCGCGATGTCGCGCTGACCGCGAAGGGCGGGTGGTTGTGCGCCGGCCGGGCGGCGAACGCGCTCCTACCGGCGCGCGAGACCGACGCGGGTGGCGGCGCGGTCTACTACGACACGCCGGTCCGCCTGCTGCCGTTGGGCTGAGCGCCAAACGGGGTGCGCGATTCGCGCACACCCCGTTTGCGGTTCTTCCTCGGGCGAGGCCGCGCTTTGGTGATCGGGACTCGTGACCGTCCGTGTAGCGGCGGTGTGGGCCTTCTCCTACCTCGCCTGTTCCCACCGCGCGGTCGTGGACCGACCAACCTGCCGAGCCTCGCACACCAGCCGTAGGAGGTGGGTCGTGGTCGCGCATTCATCTTCGCGCCGCATCGCGGCGAGCGAGCAACGCATCCTCGAGGCGGCGGACGGGCCTGACCTGGCGGTCGGGGCCAAGGTCGTCTGTCCACCGCACGGTGTCGGCGAGGTGGTCGCGACCTCGGTGCAGGAGATCGGCGGGGTCCGCCAGGTGTTCTGGCGCTTTCGCATCCTCGGCAGCGGGCTGCAGCTGCTCGTCCCCGAGGACAAGCTGTCCCGCCTCGGCCTGCGCGCGGTGATCGGCGCGGAGCGGGTGCCGGAGATCTGGGCGCTGCTGCGGCGCCGGCGACGCAGCCAGGTTGGCACCGCCTGGACCAAACGGTTTCGCACCTTCCGTGAGAAGCTGGCCAGCGGCTCGCTGTGGCTCGCCGCCGAGTCGCTGCGCGATCTGCTGCTCATCCGGCGGGACCAGGAGCTCTCCCTCACCGAGCAGCGACTGCTGGATGACGCGCTGCGGCTGGTGAGCACCGAGCTGGCGGTGGCCACCGGCGTCGATCCGGCCGAGGTCGCCGCCGAGCTGCTCGCGCTCGTTGGGGTGCCCTGAGGGCAGCCCCCGGGTGACTTGCCATTCTGACGCGGTGTGTTATGAAGCCCCGGCGGCCACCAGAGCCGCTGGAGGGTTTTTGCATGGCCACGACGGCGAAGGACAGGGCAGAGGAGCTGTTACACAAGCTGCAGAAGCGGGCCAAGGAGCTGCTGGAGGCGCAGGACGGCGTGGTCCAGACAGTCCGCGATCTCGTCGAGGACAAGGGGTTGGCGCCGGCGGAGGTCAAAAAGCGCCTCGAGGACGTGCTCGGCAAGCTGGCGGCCAACTCCCTGTGGGAGCGGCTGCGCACCAGCGACGCGGTGGTTGCGCTCTCGGACTATCGTGATGAGATTGAGCGGCGTGTGGAAGACAAGGTTCACAAGCTCCTCGGCAACCTCCAACTGGTCACGAAGGCCGACCTGCGCGAGCTCGAGGGAGAGGTGGCATCTCTCAAGAAAAAGCTCGAAAACATTAAGAAACAGGTCTCCAAGGCCAATTGACTCCACCTCCCGCCTTGACGCGGCGAGGCGGTCAATGTAAGACAATGTAGGGAATGGTACTACCGATCGTCTGAAGAGGTCGGTCGGTCAGTGCGTCGATCTCATTAGATCGCAACAGGCCGGGGCCGGTGGCCGAAAACAGTCGGACCCGGGGTGTAGGGGCAACGCTCGGCGGGCTCGCCGGGAAGAGGTCAACATGGGTGAGGCCGATTCAGAACGCCACTCGCGCTGGGGGCTGGCCGCGCCGGCGGCGGTAGCCCTCTTCGCGTTGGCCGCGGGCCTGGCGCACACCGCCTCGGCCGAGGACCTCTCCGCGTTGTTCCGCCTGCGCGAGACCCAGGTGCTCCTGCCCGAGCGGGATCCGGCCGCCTTCCTCGAGGGACTCGACCTGCGCCTCGTCCGCCCGGTGGTCGTCCTGACCCGGGAGGACGCGGTCGCGTTCGAGCTGCTGCGCTTCAACCGGACGATGGACGAGGTCGAGGTGCTGCGCACCGCGCGCGCGCTGTGCCAAGAGGCCGAGGCGCTCGGCTGGGATCCCTTGCTCTACGTCGCGGTGATCCACATCGAGAGCTACTACGATCCCTACGCGGTCAGCGTCGCCGGGGCCGAGGGGTTGATGCAGCTGATGCCGAACACCGCCGAGTGGATGGCCGAACGACTGGCGCTCGAGCGGCCGGACGGGCACAGCTTCGATCCCGAGCTCAACGTCAAGCTCGGCACGCGCTACCTGGCGCTGCTCAACCGTGAGTTCAAGCGGCTCGACGTCGCGTTGACCGCCTACAATCGCGGGCCGAAAGCCACCCGCTACATCATGCAGCAACACGGCGGCCTCCCCGAGGCGATCCGCGACTTCTACGCCACGAAGGTGCTGCAGCACTACCAGGCGCTGCGCAGCAAGTACGGACACCTGCCCCTCGGTTGAGGCAGTCGCCAGCGCGACGTTGACCCTCTGATCGCCTTCCCGTAAGTTTTCACCGGCCGCGCGTGAGCTCGTGGCGACGGCCAGAGGAGTCGGCCATGCGCAAGACTGTCGCGATCGTCTTCGCCGGCGGGCGCGCCGAAGAGATGTCCGTGCTCACCTTCCGTCGGCCGAAGGCCGCGGTCGTCTTCGGCGGCGCCTACCGGATGATCGACTTCGCGCTCTCGAACCTGGCGGTCACCGGCGGCGTCGCCAACGTCGGGATCCTCACCCAGTACCGGCCCTCCTCGCTCATCGACCACATCGGCATCGGGCTGGCCTGGGACTTCGTCGGCACCGGGCGGAGCGTGCGCATCCTGCCCCCCTACGTCGGCCCGCACGGCGCAGAGTGGTACCGCGGCACCGCCGACGCGCTGTACCAGAACATCGACTTCCTCGATCTGCACCAGCCGGACGACGTGCTGATCGTCTCGGGCGACCACGCCTACCAGATGAACTACGAGCCGCTGCTGCGCTTCCACATGGAGAAGGCGGCCGACGCGACGTTGGCCTTCACCCCGGTCGACCATGACCCGTCGCGCTTCGGCATCGGTGAGCTGAACGCCGAGGGGCGGATCATCAGCTACAGCGAGAAGCCGGAGCACCCGCGCAGCAACCTGGCGTCGATGACCGTCTATGTCTTCCGCCGGCAGGTGCTGGTCGACGAGCTGCGTCGTCACGCCGAGGCGGCGGCGGCGCCGCGCTCGTACCAGATCTACGACGAGATCCTGCCTGGGCTGATCGAGCGCCGGCGCTGCTACGGCTTCGTCCACCACGGGCCGTGGGACTACGCGCGGACCCTCGACGCCTACGTCGAGGCCCACCAGGAGCTGCTCGGCGCCGAGCCGCGGGTCGAGCTCAACCGCTGGCAGGTGCGCACCAACGCGATGGAGCGGCGCGCGGCGCCGGCCGCACCGGCGCGCCTGCTTCCCGGTGGCGCGCTGATCGACGCGATCGTCAGCGGCGGCTGCGTCGTCGCCGGCGCGGTGGAGCGGTCGGTGCTCTCGCCCGACGTACGCGTCGGCCGCGGCGCGGTGGTCCGAGACTCGATCTTATGGAACGGCACCGTCGTCGAGGAGGGCGCGGTCGTCGATCGCGTGGTCACCGACAAGCGGGTGGTGATCGGCGCCGGCGCCCGGGTCGGCGATGGCCCGGTGACCGCGCCAAACGACGAGCAACCCCGTTCGCTCACCTGCGGCGCGACGGTGCTCGGCATGGACGTCCGCGTCCCGCCCGGGCTGGTCGTCGGGCGCAACTGCATCATCTACCCGCGGGCCGCCGCCGAGCTCGCCAAGCCGATCGCCTCCGGGACGACGGTGCGCACGCCGCGCTACTGAGGTCGACGATGTTGAAGACGACGATCATCAGCCGCGAGTACCCGCCCAACGTCTACGGCGGCGCGGGCGTGCACGTGAAGTTCCTCACCCGGGAGCTGGCCAAGCGCATGACCGTCGAGGTGCGCTGCTTCGGCGAGCAGACGCTCGACGACGGCAACCTGAAGGTGCGCGGCTATCGCGCCTGGGAGCGAATGTGGGAGGGGGACGAGCCGCGTTTCAACCAGACGCTCGGCACGTTCACCACCGATCTGTCGCTGATCCGCGACACCATCGACTCCGATCTGGTGCACACCCACACCTGGTACGCCTCGCTCGCCGGGCTGTGGGCGAAGATCCTCTACGACATCCCGCTGGTCTGCACCGTGCACAGCCTCGAGCCGCTGCGGCCGTGGAAGGAGGAGCAGCTCGGTTACTCGTATCGGCTCTCGACCTGGGCCGAGCGGCAGGCGCTCGAGGGCGCCGACCGCGTGATCGCGGTGTCGCAGCACTCGCGCGCGGATATCCTCCGCCTGTTCGACGTCCAGCCCGAGCGGGTCACGGTGATCCACAACGGCATCGATCTCGAGCTCTACCGCCCGGTCGACGGCGAGGCGACGCGCCGCGCCTACGGCATCGCGCGTGACTACGTGCTCTTCGTCGGTCGAGTTTCGCGCCAGAAGGGGATCGAGCACCTGATCGACGCGGTGCCGGCGATCGCCGGCGACGTGCAGTGCGTGATCTGCAGCTCGGCCCCGGACACCAAGGAGTTCGAGGCGGAGATCGCGGCGAAGATCGCACGCCAGCCGCGCATCGTCTGGATCAACTCGCTGTTGCGTGAGGACCAGTACGTCGAGCTGTACGCCAACGCGCGGGTCTTCGTCTGCCCGTCGGTCTACGAGCCGTTCGGGATCATCAACCTCGAATCGATGGCCTGTCAGACCCCGGTGGTCGCCAGCCGCACCGGTGGCATCCTCGAGACCGTGGTCGACGGCGAGACCGGCATCCTGGTCGAGCCGGGCGAGCCGGCGGCGATCGCCAGCGCGGTCAACCAGCTGCTCGCCAACCCCGAGCTGGCGCGCCGCTACGGCGCCGCCGGTCGCCGGCGGGTCGAGCAGCACTTCTCCTGGACGAGCATCGCCGCCCGCACCGTCGAGCTCTACCAGGAGGTGGTCGACGGGTGGCGCGCCGGCGCACGCCGATAACCTGGCCTCGGCACGCGCCGGCCATTACACTGACGGGTGGGGCGTCTGTGCCCCGCCGATGACTGAACCGAGCAGCTTCCTCGCCCGGGCGCTCGCCGAGGCGGCCCGCTATGGACAGGACGAGTGGGTCTTCGTCCGCGAGCTGGCGCAGAACGCTCGCGACGCCGGGGCGGGCCGGGTGACGGTTACGACCGGCGCCGACGGCGGCGAGGAGTGGGTGAGCGTCGCCGACGACGGCGCGGGGATGAGCTTCGCGCACGCGCGGCGCTTCTTCTTCCGCCTCTACGCCTCGAGCAAGGAGGAGGATCGGGACGCCGCCGGCCGGTTCGGCGTCGGCTTCTGGTCGGTGCTGCGCTGGCAGCCGACGCGCATCGAGGTCGAGTCGCGCACCGCCACCGAGGTGTGGGCGCGCTCGTTCACCGGTGAGCTCGTCGAGCGCGAGGCCGTCCCGACGCTCGCGTCGCCCGGGACGCGCATCACGTTGCGTCGGCCGCGCCGGAGCGTCGAGGTCGGCGCCGGGGCGTCGGCCGCGCTGACGCGCTACTGTCGGTTCCTGCGCCGCGCCGGGCGGCCGGCGCCGCTGCCGGTCGTCTGCGATGGCGTCGAGCTCAACCAGCCGTTCACGCTCGACCCGCCGTCGCTCTCCTTCTCGACCGCGGACGCGGAGGGGGTCGTCGGGTTGGGGGCCGACCCGCGGGTCGAGCTGTGGGCCCGGGGGCTGTTCGTCACCGAGGTCGCGCTGCTCGACGAGCTCGACCCCGACCGGTCGGTGCCGGCGGCCGAGCGCCGCGCCGGCGGGCTCGCGCCGGTGGTGCTCTTGCACAGCGACCGCCTCGAGCTGCTCCTCTCCCGCCAGGCGGCGCGGCGGGGGCGGGAGATCG
>JBFYZW010000744.1:0-7072 GCA_041309305.1 Deltaproteobacteria bacterium
CGCCGCGCCCGCCCCCGCGCCGCTGACCAGCACGCAGCCGCCGGTCGGCTGGAGCGGCCTGGTCGACCTCGTCCGCCGTCACCGGCCGGCGCTGGCCTCGGTGCTCGAGCACGGCCGGCCGTTGGCGTTCAGCGCCGACGGCGTCGAGGTCGGCTACCAGCCGGGGACCTTCTACTGGGAGTCGGCGCACGAGCGCGAGAACCAGGCGCTGCTCGAGCGTCTGCTCGCCGAGCAGTTTGGCCAGCGGGTGGTGCTGAAGCTGACGGCGTTGCGCGGCGACGCTCCGGTGGCGACGATCGCCGAGAGCGACGAGGCGCGGCGGCACGAGCGCGAGGCCGAGATCCGCGCCGGCGCGATGGAGCACCCGGCGGTGCAGAACGCGATCTCGATCCTCGGCGGCGAGGTGAAGGAGGTCATCCCGCTGGCCACCCGCATCGAGGACAACAACTGAGCGCCACCGGACGAGAGCAACGATGGACTGGAATCAACTGATGCAGGTGGCCAACCAGGTGCGCGAGCAGCTGGGCCAGAGCCAGGCCGAGGCGGCCAAGCTGCGCCTCACCGGCGAGGCCGGCGGCGGCATGGTGCGGGTCGTGCTCAACGGCCGTCACGAGGCGATCGAGGTGACCATCGACGAGCAGGTGTTCCGCGCCGGCGACAAGGCGTTGCTCGAGGATCTGGTCCGGGCCGCCTACAACCAGGCCGCGGAGAAGGTCGGCGCCGAGCTGCGCACCAAGCTCGGCGGGCTGGCCCAGGGGCTCGGCCTCGATCTCGGGGCGCTGGGATTGGATCATGACCGACGTTGAGCACGCCGGGACTGATCCCGACCCGATCCAGCGCCTGATCCTCGAGCTCGGGCGGCTGCCCGGGATCGGCGAGCGCAGCGCGACGCGGCTCGCCTTCCATCTGATCCGTGAGGCGCGCGGGCGCGCCGGCGCCACGTCGCAGGCCCGCGATCTCGCCGACGCCCTGGTCGCGGTCACCGAGCAGGTCGGCCTGTGCGGCGAGTGCCAGACCATCTGCGCAGGCCCGCTCTGCCGAGTCTGCGCCGATCCGCGGCGCGAGGTCGGGCAGCTGTGCGTCGTCGAGGGGGTCCCGGATCTGCGCGCCGTCGAGGCGACCGGCGCCTTCCGGGGGAGATACCACGTGCTCCACGGCGTGCTCGCGCCGCTCGACGGCGTCGGGCCCGAGGAGCTGCACGTCGACCAGCTGCTGGCGCGGGTGCGTGCGCGGCAGGTCTCCGAGGTGATCCTGGCCACCAACGCCGACGTCGAGGGGGAGGCGACGGCGCTCTACCTGGCCAAGCTGATCCGGCCGCTCGGCGTCCGGGTGACCAGGCTCGCGTCCGGCATTCCGCTGGGCGGCGAGCTGGAGTACATCGATCACGCGACGCTCGGTCGTGCGCTGACCGAACGACGGGAGTATTGACGAGCGCTTGCTTGCAAGTCAGAGGGTCTGCTATTCAATTCAGATCGCAGAGGTAGCCGGTCGCGCTGTCGCTGTATTGAGGGAGCCAGAGCACCATGGTCGACCAGCAGATGGTCTTGTACGAAGAGGAGTTCAAGCAGATCTCGACGATCTGCGAGCGCCTCACCCGCGAAGCCAACGCCAGGGCGGTGCTGCTGGTCGACAAGAACGGGCAGTACATCACCAGCCACGGCGAGATCGACAACCTCGACACCACCTCGCTCGCGTCGTTGACCGCGGGCAACATCGCCGCCACCTCGGGGTTGGCGAAGCTCATCGGTGAGAAGGAGTTCCCGAACGTCTTCCACGAGGGCGAGCGCGACAATCTGCATCTCTCGATCGTCGCGCAGCGCGCCATCCTGGTGGTGATGTTCGACCAACGCTCGAGTCTCGGGTTGGTGCGCTTGCGGGTGAAGAAGGCCAGCGAGGAGCTGACGCACATCTTCAACGCGATGATCGCCAAGGCGCAGAGTCAGGCACAGGGCACGCCGTTCGCGGAGATCACGGACGACGACATCGACAACCTGTTCAGTGAGAAATAGCGAGCCATGTCTTTCATCAACTACAGCTCGCGCGAGATCAACTGCAAGATCGTCTATTACGGGCCGGGCTTGTGCGGCAAGACGACCAACTTGCAGTACATCTACAACAAGACCAATCCGGACGCGAAAGGGAAGATGATCTCTCTCGCGACCGAGACCGAGCGGACCTTGTTCTTCGACTTCTTGCCTCTGTCGCTCGGCGAGATCCGCGGCTTCAAGACCCGCTTCCATCTCTACACCGTGCCGGGGCAGGTCTTCTACGACGCCAGCCGCAAGCTGATCCTCAAGGGTGTCGACGGTGTGGTCTTCGTCGCCGACAGCCAGATCGAGCGTATGGAGGCCAACCTCGAGTCGCTCGAGAACCTGCGCACCAACCTGGCCGAGCAGGGCTACGATCTGGACAAGATCCCCTTCGTCATCCAGTACAACAAGCGCGATCTGCCCAACGCCGCCGAGATGGGCGAGCTGCGCCGCCTGCTCAACCCCCGCCAGGTGCCCGACTTCGAGGCCTCGGCGACGCAGGGGAACGGCGTGTTCGACACCCTGAAGGCGATCGCCAAGCTGGTGCTCACCGAGCTGAAGAAGGGCGGTTGAGCGCCGGGCTCCCGCGTCCGATCGTTACCAGGTGAAGATGCTCGCGCCACTCGGCGTTGGGGCGGCGCCTGGCTGATCGAAGACGAACAGGTCGAGCGAGAGCATCACACCGGCGACCACCGCCATCGTCCCGGCCAAGAGGTACATCATGTTCGCCCGGTCGGCGGCGGCCTCGCTGCGTTGTTGCCGGTCGGCGGCGAGCCGCTGCGGGACGCTCCTCGGCGTCGCGCGGTTGTGCAGGACCAGCGACTGGATGCCGAAGCCACCGCCGGTGCCGGCGGCGACGACCCCGAGCCCGCCGACCGCGATCGAGCTGACCATCAGCCACGGCGTCGAGGGACCGGCGGGGGGCGGCGGGGTGATCGCCAGCCCGGGCGGGCTCGGGCCGAGCTCGTCGTCGAGCTCGCCCTCGAGTGGATCGATCAGCTGGTCAGGGTTCACCGGGGGCGGAGGCTCGTCGTCGGAGTCGAGCGCGAGGGGATCGCTCAGCTCCACCGGATCGGTCGGTGGCGGGGCGATCGGCGTCGCGGTGAGGGGATCGGCAGCGGCGAGAGGATCGGCGCCGGCCAGGGGCTCGAGGTCCAGGTCGCCCATCGCGGCGAGCGGGTCGGCCGCCGGCTTCGCCCCCGGGGCGGGGAGCTTGAAGATGGTCGGGAAGATCCCGGCCACCGCATCCTCGACCTCCTCCTTGATCGCCACCGCGAAGCTGGCCTTGCGGTCGATTCGCGCCCGCCCGGCCGCGACGACGAAGACGGCGATCGTCACGTTGTCGCCGGCGACGTTGGCGGTGGCGTAGACCACCTCGTCGGCGCGCAAGCGCTTGCTCAGCTTGGCGACGCAGCCGGCGTTGCCCCGGCACAACGCGATCGCGCCGCTCGCCGATTCGCGCAGGCGATGGTCGAGCGCGACGCCGGCGAGGACCGTGAGCCCCGCCGCCTGGGCGTTGCCGTGCATCAGGCCGTCGAACTCGCGGCGGATGTCCTCGGGGACCGCCGGGTTGGGCGCGAGCGGGAAGACGGCGACGGTGCCGCGGCGCGCGCCCGGGCGCTTGCGCTTCGCCTCGCCGGTGGTCGGCCAGAGCCACGCGACGCAGCCGAGCAGCGCGATGGTGCTGGAGAGCCGGCCGTGGCGCAGCATGAACCGATCCTATCGGCACTGGTCTCACCTTGGCAATCCTCGGCCGGCGCTGGCCGTTGACCTGCCCGACGGCGAGGGCTAACATCCGACGCCCATTCGGGTTTCTGCATCCGGGAGGGGGCCGTCGCGGCTCGTTGGGTCGCCGGCCTGCCGAGGGAGTCGGTATGACGGGTCTACGCGTGGCGCTGGGCGTCGGGATCGTGGTGATGGTGGCTCGCCTTGTCGTGGCGGCGACGGCTCAGCCGGCGGCGGCTCCAGGGGCGGCGGCTGAGCCGGTGGCAGCGTCCGAGACGACGGCGCCCGAGACGCCGGCGGCTGGCGCAACGGCCGAGCCGGCCGCGCCGCCCACCGAGCAGGGCTTCAACCTCAAGCTGCGCAACATCGAGGAGCGGGTCAACGAGCTGAAGGAGAAGATCTTCCAGAGCAAGGCGCGCCTGATCCAGCTGCAGGAGGTGGTGTTGCACGGCGCGGTCGCGGGGGCCAAGGCGGTGCTGGTGCACCGCAACGAGATGGGCTCGACCTTCCGCCTGACGCGGGCGCAGTACGCGCTCGACGGCGCGCCGATCTTCAACCGGGTCGACACTGGCGAAGAGCTCGACGCGATCGAGGAGCTGGAGATCTTCAACGGCAGCATCGCGCCCGGCAACCACCAGATCTCGGTCTACCTGGAGTACAAGGGTCACGGCTTCGGTGTGTTCAGCTACCTGAAGGGGTACACCTTCAAGGTCAAGTCGAGTTTCACCTTCGACGCCGTCGAGGGGAAGGAGACCCGGGTCAAGATCGTCGGCCACGAGCAGGGTGGGATCACCGCCGAGCTGAAGGATCGCCCGGCGGTGCGCTACGACCTCGAGACGGCGCAGCTGTTGCGCCCACCGTCCGCCGCCAGTGACGCGACGCCCGCCGGTGAGGCCGCGCCCGCGACCAGCAACTGAGGGCCGTTTGGACGATGCCGAAGGCGATTGTCAGCCGCCGCCGCTTCGCCGGCGCCGTCGTGCTCGGCGCCGCGGCGTTGTGGTCCGCGCCCGGAGCGGCCGCGGAGCTGTCGGCGTTGGCCAACGAGGTGGCGGCGATCGGCGTGCAGGTGGGCACGTTGGCCAAGCAGTACGCCGACCCGGCGGCGCTGGCCGGCCGCCGCTCGTTCTCTGAGCGGCTCAGCGACGGCGAGATCCTCTACCTGCTCGGTGACTTCAGCCGCGCCTCGCTGGTGCTCTATGAGGTGGTCGCCGACCCGCGTCACGCCAACGAGCCGCTCTACCCGCGCGCGCTCTACTTCCTGGCCGAGTCGTTGTTCCAGATCGGCCATGATCGCTCCGCGCGGCGTTTCTTCCACGAGCTGGTCACCCGGCGGGATTCGGCGCACCTGCCGGCGGCGATCGGCCGGCTGATCGAGATCGCCGACCGGACGCGTCAGTGGCAGGGCCTCGAGGAGCACATCGCGGTGCTCGAGGGGCGCGGCGAGCTGCCGCCGAGCATCGCCTACCTGCGGGCCAAGAGCTTGCTCCGCCAGGGGCGGCCGGCCGAGGCCCAGACCGCGCTGGCGGCCATCCCCGCCGACCACGAGCTGGGGGTCCGGGCCGCCTACCTCGCGGCGATGGCCCGGCTCCAGGCCAACGATCTCGACGGCGCGGCGGCGGCCTTCGCCCGCGTCGCCGAGGGTGAGGCACGATCGCCCAACGCCGAGCGGGTGCGTCACCTCGCGGCGATGGCGCGGGGGCGCATCCTGCTCGAGCAGGGCAAGTTCGGCGAGTCGCTCGACGCCTACCAGGCCGTCCCGCGCCAGAGCCCGGAGTTCGAGCAGGCGCTCTACGAGGTCACCTGGACCTATGTGCGCGCCGCCGAGCAAGCGGCCAGCGACGCCGAGCGCGCCGCCGAGTTCAAGAAGGCGCAGAACGCGCTGGAGATCCTCATCCTCGGCGCCGACGACAACCCGATCCAACCCGAGGCGCGGCTGCTGCTCGGCAACATCCGCATGCGGCTCGGCGAGATGGACCAGGCGGCCGAGACCTTCACCGAGGTCGTGCAGCGTTACCAGCCAGCGCGCGACGAGCTGGCCAACGTCGCGGCGCAGGCGGTCAGCCCGGATGCGTACTTCGCGGCGGTGAACCGCGCCACCGGCCAGGGGCGGGGGCTGTTGCCGCCGCTGGCGGTGACCTGGGCCCGGGCCGAGGGGCGGCTGAGCGATGCGCTGGCGGTGCTCGACGGGCTGGGGGAGAGCGAGCGGTCGTTGGCCGAGGCCGAGGCGGTGGGGGAGAAGCTGCTCGCGGTGCTGGAGAGCGAGCAGCGCATCGCCTACTTCCCGGGGTTGCAGCAGGGGATGGCCCAGGCGCTCGAGCTCGGCAACCGGCTGACCACCGTCACCGGCGCGCTGTTGACCGTCGAGCGCGAGCTGCTGCGCGACGGGATGAGCGACGCGGACCGCGCCGACCTGGCGCGCGTGCTCACCGAGCGTGAGCGGCTGGCGCCGGCCTACGCCCGTCTGCCTCAACGGCGGGAGGAGTACGAGGATCGGCTGCAGACCGCGCGCCGCCAGATGATGGCCCTGCAGCAACAGGCCTTCCGGCTCAAGTACGACGTCGGCAGCATGCGGGCGCAGCTCAACGCGCTGCGCGTGTGGATCAACCAGAACCAGGACCAGCTGCCCGTCGGCCAGCGCGGTGACTACCTCACCCGGCTGGAGCAGCAGGAGCGCGAGGTCGGCGCGCTCGAGCAGCTGCAGGCGGAGATCGAGGCGGAGATCGAGCGCGAGCGGGCCAAGGTCTCGATCACCAGCCAGGCCGAGGCGGAGGAGGACGCGCTGCGGGCCCGCTACCAGGCGACCCTCGAGGAGGAGCGGGCGATCCTCGACCGGGCCGCCGGGCGGCTACCCGCCGCCGAGCGTCAGGCGTTGGCGCAACAGAGCGAGCTGGTGGCCCGCTACCGCGCCGAGTTGGAGACCGTCGTCGCCCGCCTGCGCGGCGTGGTCGACGATCGCTCCGCGGCGCTACGCGCCGACGTGTTCCGCGAGCGTCAGGCGCTCGACGAGCACCGCCAGGCGATGGCGCGCGCGCGCGCCGAGGCCCAGCAGATCATCGGTGAGGTGGCGCGCGGCTCGCTGGTCGACGTGCAGGGGCGCTTCCGCGACATCGTCCTGCGCGCCGACGTCGGTCTGGTCGACATCGCCTGGTCGCTCAAGGAGCAACAGACACACGAGATCAGCCGTCGGGTGAACGAGCAGCGCCGCGAGCTGCAGATCCTCGACGACGAATTTGTCGAGGTGCTGCGTGAGGACTAATCGTGGGCGCCGGTGGCGCGCCGCGCTCGTGTGGCTGACCGTGTGCGGCGCCGGCGGGTCG
>JBFYZW010000745.1:0-21621 GCA_041309305.1 Deltaproteobacteria bacterium
CGACGCTCTTCCGATCTACCGCCGCTGCCCGGCCTCGGCGGCGGCGGCCGCGTCTACGGGCTCGAGACCGACCTGGTCAACGCGGTGGAGCTCGGCGGCTGGCTGACGCTCGGCGTCGAGGCCGACCTCTTCTGGCCGGGCAACTTCTTCGTCCAACAACGGGTGGCCTATCGGCTGCTGGGGATGGCGCGTGCGCGCGTGGATCATTAGAGGATGCGTGCTCGCCGCGCTCGCGGCCGAGGCGCGCGCCGAGCCGCCGCCGGCGGAGGCCGAGACCGGGGCGCCTGCCTCGACGCCTGCCCCAGCCCAGGTGCCCGCCGAGCCCGACGCGGCACCGGTGCCGCCGCCTGCGCCTCCGCCCCCGGCGCCGCCGGTCGCACCCGCGCCCACACCTCCGCCGCTCCCGTCCGAGGACGAGGCGATGCTCCGCGACCTGGACGTGCTGCTCCTCCTCGATCTGCTTCAGGTATTCGACCTGTTCACCGACGAGGAGGACGTTCGATGAGGCGGCGCAACCAACTCGGGGGGTCACCGGTTTGAACCTGCGTGACCCAGATCACACGAGCGACCCGGACGCCTTGCGCATGCAGGCGTTCGCCGCCGGGGACGAGGAGGCCTTCGTGACCCTGTACCGCACCTACCGCGACCGCGTGTTCAACTACACGCGCCGGTTGCTCGGCTCGACCGCCGAGGCGGAGGAGGCGACGCAGGAGACCTTCCTCAAGCTCTACGCCACCGGCAGGCGTTACCAGCCGCGCAGCCGCTTCTCGACCTTCCTGTTTCGCATCGCCACCAACCACTGCTTCCACCTGCTCGAACGCAAGGAACGGCGGCTGGTCGACCGCGACGCCGAGGCGGCCGAGCTGCCGCTCGGCCTCCGCCCGGACCAGGAGGCCGCACGCCACGCGCTCGGCGAGCGGCTGCGCGCCGCGCTGGCCAAGCTCCCCGAGCGCCAGGCGGCGGCGATCATGCTCGCGCACTACGAGGGGATGAGCTACCGCGAGATCGGCGCGGCGCTCGGCGTCAGCGAGGGAGCGGTCAAGTCGCTGGTCTTCCGCGGTCGCGAGCTGCTCGTCGACGAGCTGCGCGACGTGCTGCCGAGCAAGGAGAACGAGGTGAGCCATGCGATGCCATGATGTCCAGGACGCGCTCAGCTGGGCCCACGACCACCGCCAGGAGCCGGCCGCCGAGGTGAAGACCCACCTCGACGGGTGCCCCACCTGCCGCGCCTTCGCCGCCGAGCTCGCCGCCCTGACCGCGGCGCTCGCCGCCGACGCGCCGCTCGAGCCCCGGCCCGGCTTCGACACCCGCTTCTTCGCCCGGCTGGCCGAGGCGAAGGCGGTCACTCGGCCTGCCCCGTGGCGCCGGTTCGGCTGGCTCGGCGCGGCGCTGGCCGGCGGGACGGCGGTGGCAGCGCTGGTGCTCACCTTGTCGACCCCGGCCGAGCTATCCGCCGACGACCTCGAGCTGGCGATGCACCTCGAGCTGCTCGAGGAGATGGCGGTGCTCAGCCGCCTCGAGGAGGTCGAGGCGTTCGAGCTGCTCGCCCAACTCGACGCCGCCGAGCTCGACGTCGCCGGGGAGGTGAAGCCATGATTCGCCACCTGCTCGCCGGTCTCCTCCTCCTCGTCGCCCTCGGCGCCGGCCAGCCGGCCGCCGCCGACGGCGGCGCGAGCGCGCGTGAGCGCTTCGAAGCGATGAGCGAGGAGCAGCGCCAGAGCCTGCGCGAGGCCTACCGCCGCTTCAAGGCGCTGCCGGAGGCCGAGCAGGCCCGCCTGCGCCAGCGGCTGCAGCGCTTCCGCTCGCTGCCGGCCGAGCGGCAGCAGGAGATCCGCGCCCAGTTCCAGACCTTCCGGCGCCTGCCGCCGCGCGAGCGCACCGCCATCCTCGACAGCTACCGCCGCTACCAGGGCTTCAGCCCCGAGCGCCGCGCCGAGCTGCGCCAGGCCTTCGGCCGGATGATGCGCCTCGGCCCCCAGGAGCGCGAGCAGTTCCTGCAGAAGCTGCAGCGCTGGCGCTCCCTCAGCCCGCTGCAGCGCGACGCGCTGCGCGAGCGCATCCGCCAGCGCCGCGGCCGCTAAACGGACGGTCACGATTCCCGATCACCAAGGCGCGGCCTCGCCCGAGGAAGAAACGCAAACGGGGTGTGCGCGAATCGCGCACCCCCGTTTGACAGACGGTCACGATTCCTGATCACCGTGAGCGGCCTCGCCCGACGAAGAACTGCAAACGGGGTGTGCGCGAATCGCGCACCCCCGTTTGAGCAGCCGGGAACTCGCGCAGCGCGCCGCCTCCGGCTAGGATCGGCGACGGTGCCCTCGCAACCACAGCTCCGGCTCGGTGGCGCAGCAGTGCTCGCCGCGCTCACCGCCTGCGCCCCGCCGCCGCCGCTCGAGGACCAGACCTGCTGGCTGCCGCTCGAGGCGATGGCCCCCGACGGCGCGGTGGCCCCGCTCGAGGGGCCGCACCAGGAGGAGCCGTTTCTGCCACCGCTCGGGCCAGACGGGCGGATCCTCGCGCCCGAGCTCGAGCAGATCCGGCTGATGCCGCTGCCGGAGCGCCCGCCGCTGCCCGCCGCGATCGTCAACTCCGGGCCGCGCGACCGACCGCTGGTGGCGTTGACCTTCGACGCCTGCAGCTCGGCGAAGGTCCGCCCCTTCGACGTGGCCATCGTCGAGGCGCTGCTCGAGCACGACGTCGCGGCGACCTTCTTCCTCGGCGGATACTGGATGCTCCGCCACGCCGAGGACACATTGGCGCTCGCCGCCATCCCGCAGTTCGAGCTGGCAATCCACGGCTACGCGCACGCCCACATGCAACGCCTGCCGGCCGAGGTGATCCGCGAAGACCTGCGCACCAACCAGCAGATCCTCGTCAGCCTGACCGGCCGCCCCGCCGACTTCTTCCGCCCGCCCTTCGGCGAGTACAGCCCGCGCCTGCTCGACGTCTGCAGCGAGCTCGGCGTGCTGCCGGTCAACTTCGATCTCGCCGCCGGCGACTCCGACCCGACCATCTCGGCGAAGCGGCTCGCCCGGCACATCATCGACAACGTCCGGCCGGGCTCGATCGTCGTCTTGCACGCCAACGGCCTGGGCAAGCACACCGCCGCGGTGTTGCCCGAGGTGATCACCGGCCTGCGCGCCCGTGGGCTCGAGCTGGTGACGGTCGGGCAGCTGCTCGCCGACGAACCGCCGCGGGTCAACCGCTGCTGTCTGCCGCCGACGCGGGCCGCCGCTTCCAGTAGATGAGCTCGCTGACGTCGGCGAGCACCAGACCCGGGAGCGCGCCGACCCGCTGGTAGCCGTGCCGCTCGTAGAAGCGCTGCGCGTCCTGGTTGAAGTCCGAGACCAGCAAAAAGGCGTGGGCGCTGGCGGCGAAGACCTCGCGCTCGAAGGCGGCGAGCAACGCAGCGCCGGTGCCGCGCGCCGGTTCGGCGACCGCGATCAGGCGCAGGTAACCGCCGACGCCGAGCGTCCCGTCGCGGCTGAACCACCCGAGGCCGATCGGACCGGTCGTCTCGGCGACCAGCAGCCGCTCGCCGCGCTCCCCGGCCGCGCGCAGCCGCTCGGCCAGCCCGGCCGGTGTGTGCCCGTAGCGCTGCAGCAGAGGCAGCCGGCACAGCACCGCGCACAGCGGCGCCAGATCGGCCGGGCGCAGCTCGCGGATCAGCGGCGCGGCGCTCACCAGCAGCCGTCGCCGGTGAGGTTGAGGCCGAGCTCGACGCTCAGGCTCGCCGGCACCTCGAGCGCCTCGGCCTGGACGAGCGGCTGGTTGTAGCGCAAGCCGAGGGCGAACTGGCAGCCGAGCCGGACGTGGTTGACCACCGTCAGGCCGCCGAAGAACTCGTCGTCGGCGATGGCCAAAAAGCCGCCAACCGCCAGGTTCACCGGCGAGAAGACGTTGCCGTCGGCGCGCGGGAAGCTGAGCAGCCAGAGGCCGGTGGACATGTACATCTCCAGCGGCGTCGACTCGTCGCCGTCGGCGTCGACTCGCGCCTCGGTGCCGAAGCGGAAGTCGAGGTCGAAGAACAACGCGTCGACCGGCATCGCCATCCCCACCCCGATCATCGTCGTCCCATCCGTCCCCGTCCCCATCGGCACCGCGGCGCTGACGGTCATGTACATGCCGTCCGCTTGCCCGCCGAAGATCGCCACCTCCATCGCACCACCCGGGCAGCCGTCCGGCGGCCCGCCGGCCCGCCCGTCCTCGGCGCGATCCGGGCAGGCGTCCTCGCCGTCGGCGATCCCGTCCCCGTCGTTGTCCCGGTCTGGGCAGCCATCCTCGTCGGCGAAGCCGTCGCGGTCCTCGGCCTCGTCCGGGCAGTTGTCCTGGCGGTCGAGGATCCCGTCCCCGTCAGCGTCGGTCTCGGCACAGCCGGCGTTGCGCTCCGGCCCGCGCGCGGTCGGGCACTGATCGACGCTGTTGGGCACGCCGTCGCCGTCGTCGTCGAGCACCAGCTCGACCGCCTCCCCCTGCGCTACCTTCGCCCGCACCTGCTCGACCGTCCGCACCCGCGCGTCGTCACGCGCGGTGCTATAGGCGGCGAGGAAGGCGTCGACCGCCGCGGTCTTCTGCTCGGCGCTCTTGCGCTTGAGCGCCAGGTAGCCGATCAGCGTCTCGTAGTCCTTGGCCAGCGCCTCGGTCAGGCGGCGCAGGCTGTCGGCGTAGGAGCGCCAGGCATGGCAGCCTTCGACCCCCTTCGCCTGGTAGGGGTTGTTCCCCTTGAGCTCGGCCAACGCGCACCAGGCGCGCGCCTTGTCCTCGGGGGAGGCGCCGGGGCTCTCCATCTGGTCGAGCGCCCGCTCGAGCGCGCGCTCGGCCTCGAGGTTGATCTCCCCGAGGCCGCTGACCCCGATCTCGCCGACGACGATGCGCGGCACGGAGATCTGCACCCCGCCACCGAAGGCGAGCTCGCTCTTCGTACCGGTGAGCAGGCGCTTGACCACCACCGGCAGCGCCTTGAGCAGCTGGTCGACGTCGCCGCCGATGAAATCGACCAGGCGGTTGTCGACCTCGGTGGTCTGGACATTGATCAACTTCGCGGTCACCACCCAGTCTTTGCCGGCGCGGCTGACGCTCACGCTCATCAGCTTGTCGACGCCGAGCGCGCCGCCGATCTCGGTCATGCAGCCCGACTGCTCGGCGCAGCCGAGCAGGTCCTTCTGCTTCTCGAGGCCGAGCAGCGCGTTGATATCGCTCTGCCCGATGACCCGGAAGTTGCCGGCCGACTGCGCCGCGGCGAGCACCACCTCGTCGATCACCGCCGGCAAAGCCGCGGCGGTCGGATCCTTGCCCACCGGCAAGACCGCGATCGCGGTCGGGGCCGGCCCGCGCGCCGCGCCGAGTACGGCGACCAGGGCCATCGGAACCAGTGAGAGGCTCATCGCGAACTCCAGGCGAAGAGTTCCGCTCTATGTCGCAGATGCGCCGAGTGGGTTCAAGCGGGCGGTCCCCCCGATACTCAGAAGAACAACGCCGCCAGCGCGTCGGCGAAGCGCAACCCGGTCGCGGTCGGCACCAGCCGCCCGGCGCGCATCGTCGCCCAGCCCCGCTCCAGCGCGATGGACACCGGCGCGCCGAGCTCGGCGGTGAAGGGCTCGAGCGCCGGCTCGTCGAGGTCGATGCCGTCGCAGGTGCGCAGCGCGCAGAGCAATCGCTCCTGCATCAGCTGCCGCGGCGCGAGCGACTCGACCCAGGAGCAGCCGGCGTCGCCCGGCGCCGGCGCTCCGGGCGCAGCCCCGGCGCCGAAGTGGCGCAGGTAGCCGTCCAGGTCGCGGCGCGTCTCCCAGCGCCGCCCGGCCCGCCAGCCGTCGCGCCAGAAGCTGTGCGCTGACGGGCCGAGGCCGAGGTAGGGCGCGCCGGTCCAGTAGAGGCTGTTGTGCCGCGAGCGTCGCCCGGCGCGGGCGAAGTTGGACACCTCGTACTGCGCGAGGCCGGCGTCGCCGAGCCGCGCGCCGATCCGCTCCATCATCGCGACCTCGAGCTCCTCGTCCGCCGGCGTCACCTCACCGCGGGCCCGCGCCAGATCGAGCGGCGTCCCCGGGTGGTAGGTCAGCGCGTAGAGCGAGACGTGCTCCGGCGCGCAGGCCAGCGCCGCGTCGAGATCGGCGTCGAGGTCGGTGAGCGTCTGGCCGGGCAGCGCGAAGATCAGATCGAGGCTGAGGTCGGTGAAGCCGGCGGCGCGCGCGTCCTGCACCGCGGCGCGCGCCTCGGCCGCGTCGTGACGGCGGCCGAGCAGCCGCAGGAAGCGATCGGCGCTGGTCTGCCAGCCGAGGCTCAGGCGGTTGATGCCGGCGCGCCGCCAGGCGGCGGCCCGCGCCGCGTCGACGTCCTGCGGGTTGGCCTCGAGCGTGATCTCGAGCTCGGCGACGTCGCCCAGAGTCCGCCGCGCCGTGGTGATGAGCTCCGCCAGCTGCTCGACCGGCGCCAGCGACGGTGTCCCACCGCCGAAGTAGAGCGAGGTCCAGCGCCAGGCGGAGAAGGCAGCGGCGCGCGCGCTGAGCTCGCCGGCGAGCCCGGCGAAGAACGCCGACCAGGGCGGCGCAGCGTCAGCCTGGCTATGAAAGTCGCAGTAGACGCAGCGCGAGGCGCAGAACGGCACGTGGACGTAGAGGCCGAACACCTCCGCCCCGGCCGGTCGCCTCAAAGCAGCTCCATCGCCGTGACCTCGAGCCGGCCGAGCAGCATGACGATGCGCGCCTGCTCGGCCGGACCGCCGTCGGCCAGCTTGATGTGCGTCGCGTCGGCGATCGGCTGGTTCCAGGTCGGGTCGACCGCGATCCACTGCTCGCCGACGCGCACCTCCGCCCAGGCGTGCCAGCCGAGCCCGCCGCCCGGCGGCCAGTAGGCGACGCCGACCGCCACCCGGGCCGGCAGACCCACCGCCCGCGCCAGCGCGACGAACAGCGTCGCGTGCTCGGTGCAGTCGCCGCGTCCGCTCTTGAGCGCCTCGAGTGCGTTCGAGTAGGCCGGCACGTACTCGTCGCGCACGTGCCGGTAGACGAAGGCGGCCAGCTTGGCGCTGGCGGCGAAGGCGTCGCTGGCGCCGGCCGCGGCCCGGGCGGCGGCGGCCTGGATCTCGGGCGCGTCGACCTGGATGAACGGCGTCGCCTCGAGGTCCGCGCCGGGCGGCACGCGGCGCGGCGCGAGCGACGTCGGCGGCGGTGGTGCGTCGCGGCGCAGCTCGACGACCACGACCTCACCGTCGCGCCGGACCTGCTGCCGCGCCGAGCTCGGCGGCAGGGTCTCGCCGAAACCGCGCAGCCGCAGCCGCAGGCCGGCGAGCCGCTCGGGCGCGTCGATCGGCCGTGGCAGGCGCACCGCGGCGCTGACCAGCACGTCCTGGTGGAAGTCGAGCCGCTTGGCCTCCTCCTCGGCCTCGAGCCGGGCGACGAAGAAGCCGCCGACCTGCGACTCGAGCACCTTGCCGGTGTCGTCGTGCCAGCTCGACTCCTCGACGCCGAGCTCCGGGTAGCGGGTGTCGATGCGCACGGTCTTGACCGTCACCCCGCCCAGCGCGCGCGGCTCGACCGCGGCGACCCGCTGCTCGGCGATGAGCACCCGCTGCAGCGACGGGTCGAAGCGCCGCACCGTCGCCTGGGCCCCGACCTCGGCGCGGCGCGCCAACCGCTCGGCCGCGACGACGTCGGCGAGCGACTCGGCGACCGGGAGCTCCTGGGTCTGGCTGGCGCCGCCGGCGTCGATGCGCAGGCGCAGCAGCTCGCCGCGCCGCTCGCCGCTGACCTTGACCGCGCCGGTCGCCGCCGCCTGGCTGAAGCTCAAGCCGAGGAGCCGCCCGTCGGCGGCGGCGTAGCGCCGCTCCTCGTTCAGGCTGATGCGCGACACCGCCCCCATCCCGCCGACCGAGCCCTCGAGCTGGACCGCGGTGCGGACCTCCCGGCCGACGACGACGCTGGTGCGCATCCAGCCGACCTTCGCGCCCTTGAGGTAGATGCCGTAATAGCTCGTCCCGGCGCGGGGCAGCTCGACCGCCGGCCCCGCGGTCGCCGGCTCGGCGCGGCAGGCAAGGGTCACCAGCAGCAGCCAGCCGGCCGATCGCGGACGCGTGAGAGAGATCATCCTGGTCTTTCCGTCTCCCGGCCGCCGTCGCGGCGCCGGCCTCGGCGCTCAGCCCTTGCGCGGCGGCGCACCGAGGATCACTGTTTGTCGCGGCTTGCTCGGCGCGCCGAACGTGCCGAGGTACTCGATCAGCTCCGACTCACCCCGCCGGGCGAAGCGCTCGAACTCGACGCCGACGCCGGGGAGGTGGTGCTCGCCCTCCTTGGGCAGATCGACGCGCACCACCCGGCCGTTGACCTCGATCACGCCGGCGCTGGTGGGCGGCCGCAGCGCGACGCTGACCACCGTGCCGATCGGCGGCATCTGCTCGCAGCGCAGCATCACGCCGCCGCGCGACAGGTCGACCGCCTCGCCGGGCACCGCCCGGCCGCCGTAGCGCAGCTCGGCCGGGAAGGTGACGGTGTAGCGCACGAAGGTGCGCCCCAGCCGGACGTCGGCGCGCAGGTTGTTGATCGTCTCGGCCAGGGCCACCGGCGAGTCCTTGCGCGGCCGCACTGCGCTGCGATCGGCGTCGACCCCGGCGAAGACGGCGTGCGCGGTCGGGTCGGCGAGGTAGACGATCGGCACCAACCCCATCCCGGGCTGGCCGCGGAACTGGCCGGCGAACAGGCGGTCGCCGGGCGCGGCCGGGTGCGCGTCGTAGACCACCGCCTGGTAGCTGGCGTGCAGGCAGCGCTCGACCGCCTCGGCCGGCGTCGGCGACAGATCGACCTCGAACCCGCGTTGGCTGAGATCGCCGGTCAGCTTGACACCCAGCTGCGGGTCGGCCGAGACGACCAGGATGCGTGGCTTGATCTCGGTGATGCCGCCCTGCTCGTAGGCCATCGGGTTGGTCACCCGCGCCGCGCCGGTCACCGCCGCGCGCACCGCCGAGAGCACCCGCTCGACGTTGAACGGCTTGAACAACAGGTCCACCGCGCCGATGGCGTTGGCCGCCTGGATGCACTCGGCGTCCAGCCCCTCGCTGACCGCGACCACCGGGATCGGCCGCCGGCACTCACCGAGCGCCGCGAGCACCGCGTAGCTGGTGAAGCCGTCGGAGCAGACGTCGAGCAACGCCAGGTTCGGCGGGTTGCCCGAGCGCGCCGACTCGGCCAGCGTCTCGAAGCTGACGTGCGTCTCGACCCGATAGCCGCGCGACAAGAGCAGCTCGTTGAAGGCCGCCTGGGCGCGCTCGTCGCGGGTGAACAGCGCGACCAGCTGACCGGAGCCGCGCTCCGGCCCGATGCCGGCCAGCCCCTCGCGCAGCTGCAGCTCCTGGATGTGCTCGCGCATGAAGACCTTGCGGATCAGCGCCGCGACCGCGAGCGACATCCCCGGGGTCTTGGGCATGAAGGGCTTGAGCGCCGCGAGCATCTCCTGGGCGGTGGCGTAGCGATCCTGCGCCCGCCGCTCGAGCGCCCGGAGCATCACCGCCTCGAGCGCCGGCGAGATCGTCGGGTTGGCCTTCGACGGCTTGGGGATCTTGGCTCGCTTGTTGAGCCGCATCACCACGTCGGTGTCGTCCCCCTCGAACAGCCGAGCGCCGCAGAGCACCTCGAAGAGCATCACGCCGACGGCGAACAGATCGGCGCGTTGATCGACCGGATCGCCGGCGAGCTGCTCGGGGGCGAAGTAGCCCAACTTGCCGGCCAGCTCGCGGCTGCGCTCGACCCGGCCGGCGGCGATCGCCGCGACGCCGAAGTCGCCGAGCTTCACCCGCCCGTCGTAGGAGAGGAAGACGTTGGCCGGGTTGACGTCGCGGTGCACCAGGTTGAGCCGGTGCCCGTCGGCGTCGGTCAGGCCGTGAGCGTAGTCGAGGCCCTTGAGCACGTCGCCGATGATCGACAGCGCCACCGGGATGGGGATCTTGACCCGGCCGCGCTTGCAGCGCTCGACCAGCCCGTCGAGGTCCCGGCCGTCGATATACTCCATCGCGATGAACAGCCGCTCGTCCTGCACCCCGGCCTCGAAGGTGCGGACGATGTTCGGGTGGTTGAGCATCGCCAGCACGTACGCCTCGCCGCGGAACAACCCGACGACCTGGGGGTCGCGCGACAGCTCGTCGTGCAGGATCTTCACCGCGAAGGTGGTCTCGGCGTAGCGCGGGTGGATGTGGCGGGCGCGCATCACCCGCGCGACACCCCCGACGCCCACCTCCTGGATCAACTGGTACGGACCAAAGAAGCTCGCCCCGCTCGCCGGATCCGGCGGGGCGCTGCTCTCGGCGAGCAACCCTTCGGGCAGGTCGAGATCCAGCCCGTCGAGCAGGTTCTGAGCTTCATCCATCCCGTTCAAGTCGACCGGCGGGCGCGGGGAACCCCGTGCTTCTGGTCCTTCCTCAAGGGAGACACGACCTCCAGCTTGAGCACTCCGACCGCCTCGGCCCTGGCGTGGCGCTCCCGAACCACCGCCGTGGGCCTCCCAGCATCATAGCACGCGACGACGGCCAACGCGCAACCGCTCCCCACCCTGGTCCAGGTGGGGCCGCCGGCCACGGCGTCGCATCCAGGCGGCCCCGGTCAACGGCTCCCGGCTCAGAACCGCCGCGACCACTCCTTCGGCCAGCGCTCGATCACCACCTTCTTGTCGGTGTAGAAGTCGACCGCGTCGCGGCCCTGGGCGTGCAGGTCGCCGAAGAAGCTCTCCTTGAAGCCGGAGAAGGGGAAGTAGGCCATCGGCGCGGCGACGCCCAGGTTGATACCGACGTTGCCGGCGGTGACCTCGTAGCGGAACTTGCGCGCCGCGGCGCCGCTGGAGGTGAACAGGCTCGCCATGTTGCCGTACGCCCGGTCGTTGACCAGGCGGATCGCGGCGTCGAGATCGGGGACCTCGGTCAGGCAGAGCACCGGGCCGAAGATCTCGGTCCCGGCCAGCGGGTTGTCCGGCGCGACGCCGCCGAGCACCGTCGGCGCGAGGAAGAAGCCGCGCGGATGGGCAGGGACCGCGGCGCGGCGCCCATCGACCAGCGGCCGGGCCCCGGCGGCGAGCCCCTGGTCGACCAGCCCGGCGATGCGCGTCCGGCTCTCGGCCGAGATCACCGGCCCCATCTCGACCTCGGCGTCGAGCCCCGAGCCGATCCGCCGCGCGGCGGCGCGGGCGCACAGCGCCTCGCTGAAGCGACCGCTCGCCTCGCCGACGGTGATCGCGGTCGCGGCGGCCAGACAGCGCTGGCCGGCGCAGCCGAAGGCCGAGTCGGTGATGATCTGCGTGGTCATCTCCAGATCGGCGTCCGGGAGCACGACCACCGGGTTCTTCGCCCCGCCCTGACACTGCGCCCGCTTGCCCTGCGCCGCGGCGCGCGCGTAGACGTAGCGGGCCACCGGCGTCGAGCCGACAAAGCTGAGCGCGCGCACGTCCGGGTGGTCGAGCAGCGCGTCGACCGCCTGCTTGTCGCCATGGACCACCTGGACGACGCCGGCGGGGAAACCGGCCGCCTCGGCCAGCCGGCCGAGCGCCGTCGCGGTGAGCGGCACCCGCTCGCTCGGCTTGAGCACGAACGCGTTGCCGGTGGCCACCGCGTAGGGCAGAAACCAGAGCGGGATCATCGCCGGGAAGTTGAACGGGGTCACCGCGGCGACGACGCCCAGCGGCTGGCGGATCATCAGCTCGTCGATGCCGGCGGCGATGTCCTCGCTGACCCAGCCCTGCAACAGCGCCGGCATGCCGCAGGCGACCTCGACGTTCTCGATGCCGCGGCGCACCTCGGCGCGCGCCTCGGCCAGGGTCTTGCCGCACTCGCGGGTGATCCCCTGCGCCAGCGCCTCGAGCTCCTGCTCGAGCAGGCCCTTGAAGCGGAACAGGTGCTGGATCCGCTCGCCCGGGGGCACGCGCCGCCAGGCGGCGGCGGCCCGGGTCGCCGCCCCGATCGCCTCGCCGACCTCGTCGGCCGAGCATAGCGCGACCTCGGCGAAGGGCTCCCCGAGCGCCGGATCGACCACCGGCAGGCGCCGCCCGCTGCCGGCGCGCCAACGCCCGCCGACCAGACTCTCGACCATCGCGCCGTGCGTCATGCCCACCTCCAGGGCCCCCACCTATCAGGCCCGGCCCCCTATTGCACCGGGCCGGCGGATCGCTCTAGGATTCCGTCCTCGCGACCGCGCGAGGAAGCGACGCACCTCACCCACAGGAGACGACGATGGGCATCCTCTCGAAGATGGCGACCGGCTCGACCGCGAACAAGAAGGCCAGCGACGACGTGCTGCTCTTGCACGGCATGATGTGCATGGCCGGCGCCGACGGCGTCATCGAGGCCAAGGAGATCGCCACGCTCGAGGCGTTCTTCAACACGCTGCCCGAGTTCGAGGGCAAGGACTTCGACGAGCTGATGGGCAACGCCCACAAGGTCCTGCACCGTTACGACAGCGTCAAGGACTCGGCGAAGGCGCTGGCCGACATCGAGAGCGAGGCGGTGCGCAAGAAGCTGTTCGTCCTCGCCGCCGACATCGCCCTCTCCTCGGGTGACATCGCCGAGGCCGAGGACGAAATGCTCGAGACGATGCAGCGGGTGATGAACATCGACGACGGCACGGCGACCAAGATCCTCGAGGTCCTGACCCTGAAGTACGCGATCTGACCCCGGCGATGAGCATCGACATCAAGGCGGTGCAGACGCACCGCGACCGCGAGCTGCGCGCCAAGCTCGACACCGAGCGCCGCGTCCAGCAGGCGTTGAAGAAGTTGCGCCAACGCTCGAGCGGCTACGGCTTCGGCGCCCGCCGGCGGCTGTTGACCGACGCGCTGCGCCTGACCCGGAGCATGGCCCCCGAGGTCGCCGACGCGCTGCAGCAGTGCAAGGAGACGATCGGCTTCACCCGGCCGGTGGAGATCTACGTCCGGCCGGAGCCGATGTTCAACGCCTTCTGCCTGCACAACCCGGCCGGACCGGTGATCATCGGCCTGTCATCTCGGCTGCTCGAGCTCTTCTCCGCCGCCGAGCTGCAGTTCGTCATCGGCCACGAGCTCGGCCACGCGGCGTACGACCACCTCGGCCTGCCGATGCCCTACCTGGCGCAGGTGGCCGACTACGCCGGCCCGATCGTCGGGCACGCCACCGGGCTCGAGCTCTACCTCTGGTGCCGCACCGCCGAGCTGAGCGCCGACCGGATCGGTCTGCTCTGCACGCGCGACCCGGAGGCCGGGGCGAGCTCCTTCTTCAAGCTGGCCTCGGGGATGGCCTCGCCGCGCGTGCGCACCGACCTCGAGTCGTTCGCCGCGCAGATCGACTCGCTCGCCTCGACGCCGCAGGCGCGCGAGGAGCCGCGCGAGGACGACGACACGCTCGACTGCTTCTCGACCCACCCGTACAGCCCGGTGCGCGTCCGCGCGCTGGTCGCCTTCTCCAAGTCGCAGGCCTACCGGCGGGCCCTGGGCAAGGCGCCGGAGGGCCTGACCGACGAGGAGGTGGCCGCGGTCATCGACCGCGACCTCCGGCTGATGGAGCCGAGCTATCTGGAGGAGAAGACCGTCGTCTCCAAGGATCTGCGCAAGCTCCTCTACCTGGCCGGCGTCTGGGTCGCCGCGGCGAACAACGAGATCGTCGAGAAGGAGGTCCTGGCGCTGCGCGCGCTGCTCGGCGCCGACATGGTCGGTGAGACGATCGAGAAGCCGGAGCTCGACAAGCTGCGCGCCGACCTGTCGAGCTGCATCGCCGAGGTGGTCAAGACCGCGACGCTGTTCGAGCGCGCCCGCCTGATCCAGCACCTGACCATCATCGCCGCCGCCGATGGCCAGGTCGACGACCTGGAGCTGGCGGCGATGGTCAACATCGCCGACCGCCTCGAGGTCGACCCGGTGGTGATCCACCAGACGCTGGCCGGCGCAGCGAACCCGATCGATTGACCGCCGCTTGACCGAGCGGCCGAGTTGCGCCAGACGGAGTCATGGCGCACACCAAGCCTACCTGGCGGGACAAGCTCGCCTACCGGCTCGACAACCTGATGTCGCTCAACCCCTTGGCCAAGCTGGTCATGCTGGCCTTGGTCTCGGTGCTGGTCATCCTGATCGGCGGCACGATCTACAGCTTCATCGTCGAGCGGACCAACATCTTCAAGGGCTGGTGGATGGCCTGGCTCTACCTGGCCGACACCGGCAACCAGGCCGACGCCGACACCGACCTGACCCGCCTGGTGGCGCTGCTCATCACCATCGCCGGCATGCTGGTCTTCGCCTTACTCCTCGGCATCGTCTCCGAGTCGCTGGGCGAGAAGCTCGAGGCCCTGAAGAAGGGGCGCAGCCGGGTGGTCGAGACCGGCCACACGCTGATCCTCGGCTGGGAGGAGAAGATCTTCGCGCTGCTCGGCGAGATCATCGCCGCCAACAGCAACCAACGCCGCGGCGTGATCGTCATCCTCGCCGAGCGCGACAAGCAGGAGATGGAGGAGGAGATCAGCCGGACGATCCCGGACACCGGCACGACGATCATCGTCTGCCGCTCCGGCGCGCCGACGGACGTGTTGGCGTTGCACAAGGTCAACGCGCCCGAGGCGCGCAGCGTCGTCGTGCTCGGCGATCCGCGCGCCCCCGAGGAGAGCGACACGCGGGCGATCAAGACCGTGCTGGCGCTGCAGCGCGGCGTCGGCGAGCTCAAGGGGCACCTCACGGTCGAGATCATGGACAGCGCCAACAAGCCGATCGTCGAGATGATCGGCCAGGGCAACGTCGAGGTCGTCCTGCCGCGCGACATCATGGGCCGCCTGATGGTCCAGACCGCGCGCCAGAACGGCCTGGCGCAGACCTACGGCTCGCTGCTCGGCTTCGCCGGCAGCGAGTTCTACGTCCAGGGCTACGCGCCGCTGACCGGCAAGCGCTTCGCCGAGGTCTGGCCGCTCTTCCCCGACGCGGTGATCTGCGGCCTGGTGCTCGCGACACCCCGCCCCGAGGGACGGCTATGGATCAACCCGCCCGACGAGACCGTGCTCGCCGCCGGCGACGAGCTGCTCATCCTCGCCGAGGACGACGACACCTTCGCGATCAAGGCCCCGCCGGCGCAGTGGCAGCCATCGGCGGCGCCGATGGCGGTGGCCCCGAGCCCGCCGCCGACCAACATGCTCTTCCTCGGCTGGCGGCGGGACATCGGCGTGATGCTGCGCGAGCTCGACGCCTACGCGACCGAGGGCAGCACGCTGACCATCGTCTCCACCCTCAACCAGCCCGAGTTCGCCGAGCGGCTCAAGCAGGAGGGGGTGACCGCGCTCAGCAAGACCAAGCTGAAGTACGCGCAGGCCAACCTCGCCAGCCGCAAGGACCTCGAGGCGCTGAAGGTCGAGCAGTACGACTCGGTCCTGCTGCTCGCCGACGAGACCGAGGCGCGCACGCCGGACGAGGTCGACGCGCGCACCTTGTTGAGCCTCCTGCTCATCCGCGACATCCAGCGCAGCCACGACGTGCGCGATCGGCCGGTGCTGAGCGAGATCCGCGACCCGCGGACCAAGGAGCTGGCCAAGGTCGCCGAGGCGTCCGACTACGTCGTGTCGAACGAGATCATCGCGATGCTTTTGGCCAACATCAGCGAGAACCGGGCGATGAACGCGGTGTGGAGCGACCTCTTCTCGTCCGAGGGCTCGGAGATCTACCTGAAGAACGCGCTGCGCTACGCTCGCCCGCAGGAGACGGTCACCTTCTACGACCTGATGGCCCGCGCCCGCAGCATCGGCGAGACGGCGCTCGGCTACCTGAAGGCCGGCGGCAACCCGCTCATCAACCCAGCCGACAAGAGCGAAGCGCTCTCCTTCACCGAGGCGGACCGGGTGATCGTCCTCGCCGAGGACGATCGCTGACCGCGCGGAGACGACCATGGATAAGCGGACCTTCCCGGACATCTCCCCGCGTGCCTTCGAGCACCCGCTCGACCGCACGGCGCTGGCCACGTTGCACAAGATCACCGGCCTCGACTGGGTCGCCCGCCGCTTCCTCGGCGCGATCGGCGAGAAGCGGCTGCGGCTGCTCTTCCTCGCCTCGGCGGTGCGGGTCAGCGAGCGGCAGTTCCCGGCTCTCTACGCCCGCTACCGCGAGGCCTGCCGCATCCTCGACGTCGCCGAGCCGCCCGAGCTGTTCGTCGCTCAACGCTTCTTCGCCAACGCCGCGGCGATCGGGGTCGACAAGCCGTTCATCATCGTCACCTCCTCCCTGCTCGAGATGCTCGACGACGACGAGCTGCAGTGCGTGGTCGGCCACGAGCTCGGCCACGTGCTGTGCGGCCACGCGCTCTACACCACGTTGCTGCTCCTGCTCCTGCGCTTCTGGTACGCCTTTTTGGGCCTGCCCGGCGGCGCCTACGCGCTGTTGGCCATCAACCTGGCGCTGCTCGAGTGGAGCCGCAAGGCCGAGCTGACCGCCGATCGCGCCGGCCTTCTGGTCGCCCAGGACCTCGAGGTCGCCCAGCGGGTCGACATGAAGCTCGCCGGTGGCCGGCGCGCCGACCAGATGAGCCTGGAGGAGTTCCGCGCCCAGGCGGCCGAATACGAAGCCGGCGGCAACCTGCTCGACGGCGTCCTCAAGCTGGTGCTCCTGCTCGGCCAGTCGCACCCGTTCCCGGTGCTGCGCGTCGCCGAGCTGGGCCGCTGGGTCGAGTCCGGCGGCTACGACCAGATCCTGCGCGGCGACTACCCACGCCGCGACCAGGCGCCGCGTACGAGCTGGGTCGACAACGTCAAGGCGACCGCGGCGAGCTACAAAGAGAGCTTCGACGAGTCGAAGGACCCCTTCTTCACCGCGGTGCGCGACTTCGGCTCGAGCGCGGCCGCCGCCGGCGCGGATCTGTTCAACCGGATCAAGCGCGCGGTGACCGCCGAGGACGAGGGCCCGGCCGGCGCGGCCCGTCCACGCCCGCGCCGCAAGCGCCGATGAACGAGGCCCGGCTGTTTGAGCTTATCACCTGGGCCTACCTGGCCCTGGCGCCGTTGGTCTTCGTGCTCCTTCTCGTCGTCCCGGCGCCGTACGGCCGCTACACGCGGGCCGGCTTCGGCCCCACCCTCGACCGGCGGCTCGGCTGGGTGCTCATGGAGGCCCCCTCGCCGCTGTTGGTGCTCGGGCTGTTTGTCCTCGGCGACCGCCAGGGCAACCTGGTGGCGCTGCTGTTCGTGCTCTTGTGGCTGTCCCATTACCTGCACCGCGCCTTCCTCTTCCCGTTCCAGATGCGCGGCGGCGCGCGGCAGATGACCTGGGCGGCGGCGCTCTTGGGCTTCGCCTTCAACTGCGGCAACGGCTACCTGAACGGCCGCTTCGTCGCCCAGCTCGGGCCCGAGCGCGGGCTCGCGTGGCTCGCCGACCCGCGCTTTGTCGCCGGCGTGGTGCTCTTCGCCCTCGGTTACGCGATCAACCGCCACGCCGACCTGGTGCTGCACCGGCTGCGCGCCCCGGGCGAGACCGGCTACAAGATCCCCCACGGCGGCCTCTACCGCTGGATCTCCTGCCCGAACTACCTGGGCGAGATCGTCGAGTGGAGCGGCTGGGCGCTCGCCACCTGGTCGTTGCCCGGCCTCGCCTTCGCCGCCTTCACCGCCGCCAACCTCGCCCCGCGCGCCCTCGCCCACCACCGCTGGTATCGCGCCCACTTCGCCGACTACCCGCCCGAGCGGCGGGCGTTGATCCCGTTCGTCGTCTGATCGCCGGCCCGCCGCGTGCGGCCGCGAGCAGCTCACCGCTGGCGTCGAGCAGGCCACCCGCCTATGATGCGCGGGCGCGTCGGACGTCAACCGGGAGGACTCGATGAGCAAGACTCGCGCCGTGATGGGGCTCGCGCTCGCGCTGACCAGCGCCGGGGGCTGCGGCGAGGATGACGAGGCGGACTGCGGCGCCTACCTCGGGACCTACGTCGGCACGCTCAGCGGCACCTCGCCGCTCAACGGCACGCTGACACTGATCATCGCCGCCAGCGGCCCAAGCGGCGTGGCTGACCTCACCGGCACCTGGAACGGCGAGAGCGGACACTATGGCGAGATCAACCGCGCCGACCTCGCCTGCGCCTCCGGTGCGGTGAGCTACGAGTACGGCCTGTCGCTCAATGGGCCGGCCACGGTGGTCTGCCCGCCGCCCTGTGGCCCTGGTTCGAGCGCCGGCGGCTGTTACTGCAACGGCGCGACGCTCGGCGCGTTCGCTGGGAACTTCACCGGCTCGACCGGCGCCGGCACCTGGCTCGCCGACACCGGCGCCGCTCAGACGATCAGCGTCACCGGCGTCGGCACCTGGTCGGTCACCAAGCAGTAGCGCCGCCCCCGGATCAACCGCGGCGCAAGAGCAAGGTCGTGAACTCGTCGTGGAAGAGGTTGCGCTCGACAACGCAGCCGCCGCGCTCGTACGCCTGTTTGACCGGAAAGTTGTCCTGCCACAGCACCCCGGAGAGGAGCAGCAACCCGCCGGGTCGGGTGCGCGCGATGAGCGCCTCGGCCTCGGCGAGCAGGATGTCGGCGTAGATGTTGGCGAGCACCAGGTCGAAGCCGGTCTCGACGACGTCGGCGAGCGTGCCGCACAGGTGCTCCACCTCGTCCGCGTAGCCGTTGTGCGCCGCGTTGCGGCGCGCGAGGGCGACCGCCTCCGCGGCGATGTCGACGCAGACCGCCCGGGCCGCGCCGCGCTTCAAGGCCGCGAGGGCGAGCACACCGGTGCCGCTGCCGAAGTCGAGCACCCGGGCCCCGGTGAGCCGCGGCAGCTCCTCGAGCAGCGTCAGGCACGCGGCGGTGGTCTCGTGCTCACCGGAGCCGAAGGCGCCGCGCTCGAGGACCAGATCGATCCGCCCGGGTACGGCCGGCGTGCCCGGCGGCACCAGGCGCCAACCGGCGCCGCACAGCACCGGCGCGAAGTCGAGGTGGGGATCGAGCGCCACGCCGTCACACCTGGTCGAGCAGGCGCAGCACCAGCTCCTCCTGGTACAGGCGGACAATCTCCTGGACCTGGGCGCGGTGCGTCGCGTAGGCCTCGGGCGTGATCCGCTCGCAGCGGGTCTCGAGCGCGTCCTCGACGATCACCGCGCCGCCGCTCTGGCTGACCTTGCGGGTGAAGCGCAGGCACTCGGCGTCGACCACGGCGCTGGGCGGCAGCTTGCTCACCGCGACCCCCTTGGGCAGCGCCAGCTCGGTGATCCAGCGCGAGGCCATCGGCGGGCCCATCACCAGCGCGTACTTGCGCTCGGCGAGCCGGAACACCCCCTCGGGGGCCCACAGGCGTGGGAAGGCGACCCGCAGCTCGCGCTCGGCGATCCGCCCGTGGGTGGGCGAGACGACCTCGAGCTCGAGCTGGAGTGGGACCGAGAGGTCCTGCACCTCCACCGGGCGGACCGTCTTGACCTCGGCGCCGGGGAAGGCGTGGCCGACGAGCATCTGCGCCGCCTGCTTGAGCTGCTCGGCGTTGCGGGCCAGGCGGCGATAGAACGACGCCTCGTTGCCTTGCCCCTCGAGCGTCAACTGCCCGGTGGCGCTACCGTCGCGGCCGAGCTGCAGCCGTCCGCGGATGACCCGCGTGTTGTGCGCCGCGTCCTGCAACGGCACCTGCCGCCAGGTCCACTCGCCGCGCCGGGGGTCGAGCACCAGCGCGGTCACCCCCTGGTCGTCGAACGGCAGGCTGCCCCAGTCGAGCGCGTCGGCGGTCGGATCGTAGAACCGACCGGCGGGGATGCCCGGCTGCTCCGGCACGTAGACGATCGCGTGGTTGAACTGCTGCATCGGCACCTGGTCGCGCAGCGGTCCCTGCGAGCGGGTGCGCAGCACCGCGAAGTGCACGTCGATACCGGCCAGGCGGGCGAGCGTGATGAACAGGACCGCCTTGTCCTTGCAGTCACCGTAGCCGCGCTCGACGACCATCGGCGCCGGGTGTGGCTTCACCCCGGCGATGTGGTTCTCGTAGTCCTGCTGGTAGCGGATCTCCTTCATCACGTAGTCGTGCAGCCGATCGAGCTTGGCCGCGGGCTCGCTGGCGCCGGCGAAGATCGTCTCGGCGAGCGCCTTGAGGCTCTCGGTCTCGCGGAAGACCTCGTGCAGGAGCGACTTCTCCCACTCGAGGAAGGTCTGCCAATCCGGCACGGTGGAGAACAGCAGGTTCGCCGCCACCTCGCCCATCGTCGGCATCATCGGCTCGCCGATGATCGGCGGCAGGTCGGTGGCGGTCCACTCGAACCGCAGCTCGTCACCGCGCAGCTCCTCGCTCCACTTCGCGCTGCCGAGCTGCCACTCGTGCACCCTGGTCCCCTTCGCCGCCCAGACGATCCAGCTGCTCTGCTGCATCTGCCGCGCCGGCCCCTGGAACCACCAACCGCGCGCCACGTGCCGGGCCAGGTAGCCGACCGGATCGGCGTCGTGGCGGAACTGCAGCACGACGGTCGAGCCGCTGCGCAGGCCGCGGAACCGCGCCTCGTTGTTGCGCACCGACGAGACCTGGATCCGCTCGCCCTGCGGATCGACGGCGTAGGCGTGCAGCACCCGCACCCGGCCATCGTCGCGCAGCGGCACCCGGGTCAGCTTGTCCCGCCCCGACTCGTTGACCGCGTGCATCACCTGGGTGACGACGCTGGTCGCGCTGCCGTCCGGGTTGAGGCGCGTCACCTCGTGGTCGAGCAGATCGACGACGTCGGCCCCGGGGAGCAGCGTGACCGTCTCGCGCTGCGCCACCGCCGCGGCGATCGCCGCCTCGTCGGGGACGTCGACCTCCCAGGCAGCTTTGCTCTCGGGGGCGAGGAAGGCCACCCGGTTGGCCAGCTTCTCGTTCGCCGGGTCGCGCTCCAGCGCCTGCCGCCAGGCCTCGACCGCCCGCCCCGCGTCACCGCCGAGCAGCGCCAGCTCACCGTCCTTGCGGTAGGCCTCGGGCGAGTCGGGGTCGAGCTCGCGCGCTCGGGCCAGCGCCTGCGCGGCCCCGGCCGGATCGTCGCGCCGGCGCCGCACCTCGGCCAGGCGCAGCCAGACCCACGGTTGGTGCGGCGCCAGGCGGCAGAGCTCGCCGACCAGGCTCTCCGCCTCGCTCAGGCGCTGCTCGTCGAGGGCCAGGTCGGCCAGGGCCGCGACCGCGCCGGTGAGCCCGGGGAGGTCACGGCGCAGCTCGGTGTAGATCTGCCGCGCGCGGGCAGCGAAGCCGAGCTTGCGCCAACAGCCGGCCCGCGCCAACGCGGTGCTCGGCGTCGTCCGCCAGCGGCTCGCCTGCTCGAGCGCCAGGCACTGGTCCTCGCGCCAGCCCTCGCGCTCGTACAGCTCGGCGAGCTCGAGCCAGATCTCCGGCTCGTCGGGCCGGTCGTCACGCAGCCCGAGCAACAGGCCGCGCGCCTCCTTGAGCAGGTTCTGCTGGCGGAGATAGCCGGCCCGACGCAACGCCAACCGCGGCAGCGCCGCGCCGGCGGCGCTGACCAGGCCGTCGAGCAGGTCGGCGGTCCGCTCGCGCTCACCGTGGCGCCACAGCGCCATCGCCGCGAGTTGGCGCAGCATCAGGCTCTCGGGCCGGACGCTCAGCGCGGCGTCGGCGAGCAGCACCGCGTGGTTGCGCAGGCCCATCAGGGTCGCCCACTGCAACGCCAGGTGGGCGCGCCGCGCCGAGTCGGCCGGCAGGTCGGCGACGCGCGCGGCGATCAGCGCATCGCTCGCGGCC
>JBFYZW010000746.1:0-3680 GCA_041309305.1 Deltaproteobacteria bacterium
TTCTGGAGTGGCGTCGGCGTCACCGCCGCGGCCGCCGCCGGCGGGCTCACCGCGGCGCTGCTGGCCCGGGCCGCCGAGAACGACTTCAACCGGTTGGCCCAGAGCTCCGGGGTGGTCGACGGCCAGCGCCTGGTCGCGCTCGAGGAGCGCGCCGAGGGGCGCGCCCGGCTGGCCAACATCTTCTGGGCCGCGACCGCGGCCTGCGCCGTCGGCACGACGGTCGCGTTCTTCTTCGTTGACTTCGACGAAGGGGAAGAGCTCACCGTCGCCGGTTGGCCGGCGGACGGCGGCGGGTGGCTGGGCCTGACGCTCAGGCTCTGAGCGACCGCCCCGCGCTCAGCGCGCGCGCCGCGCCGACACCGTGACCCGCGCACGCGCCTCGACCTCGGCGAGCCGGCGGGTGGCCTTCACCCAGGTCTCACGCGCCTCGTCGGTGCCCAACGCGCCGTAGCGACGCACCGCCGCGGCGAACTGCTCGTGCGCCTCGTCCCACTCACGCCGTGTCTCGTCACGCATGGACGCTCCTCGGGGAAAGGGGTCTGTCGCTCAGACGTTGCGGTCGCTCACGAACATCGACAGCTGCCGGTCATCGGCGATCGCCACCGGCCAGCGTCGCTGGCGCTCGGCGAGCAGCTCGGCGTAGGGCTGCAGGTATTGCTCGATCGCGTCGCGGACCACCTCGGAGATCGGCCGCTCGGTGGTCACCGCGAAGAGCTTGACCGCCCGGATCTGCTCCGGCCGGAGGTAGAAGGTCGCTCGCTTGTAGGTGGAGAACGGCTCGCTCGCGGGCAAGGCTAGCATGGCTCCCTCCGATGCAACGCCAGGTGAAGGCGGGTCGCGCAACCCGACGTCACCTTGTTGACATGTTGACATTCACGATACCAGAGACCGGATCGCCGGCAAAAAAAAGTGCGCCGGACAGCCGAGGAGATCAGCGAGCAGAAGTCAATGATATCGACGGGTTATCGTGATGGCCCCGGACGGGGCGGAGAAAAAGGTGCGAGAAAAGTACGTGAGCTCAGAGCGGGACGCCGAGCTGGGCGCAGACCGCCTCGGCGAGGCGCCGCTGGGCGCGCAGCCACTCCAGGCGCGCCTGGGGCGAGCGGTCCTCACCGTAGCGGCGCATCGCCTGCCGGTAGGCCTGCCGCGCCTGGTCCAACTCGTGGGGCTCGTAACTCCGCATGACCACCCTCCTGCTCTCTCGTCACTCGCGTGACGCGCGCATGCTCAGGTGTAACGCGGAAGCGGGGAAACACGAAAAAAGCGGCGCCGATCACTCGACCTTCAAGGCCATCAGCCGGTACTGGCTCAGCTCCGCCCGCCCGGCGGTGTAGAGCACGGCGAGCACCGTCTGGTACGGGATACGCCGGTCGGCGACCACGTTGATCCGGCCGGTGAACGGCGCGTTCGGGTTGTACTTGGCGATGAACTTCTGCTTCTTCACCTCTTCCTCGAGCACCGCGAGCAACGGCTCGATCAGCATCGCGCTTTCGCGCTTGCCCTCGCGGTACTCGGCCGGGATCTTGCCGCCGACGACGGTGGCGACCTTCTGGTCGTTGGCGACCACGTCGACCGCCGAGATGATCACGACGATCGCCTCTTGCGGGTTCTGCTGCGTCGTCGAGGTCGGGACGGTCAGCGCCTCGGTCATCGCAATGTTGGTCGACGAGGCCTGATAGCTCTTGAGCAGGAAGACCAGGATGATGGTCATCATATCCATCATCGCGGTGATGTTCAGCTCGGAGATCTCGCTCTCCTTGTCGCGCGCCTTGCGCCGCGCCGAGCGATACTTGCGCCGGTCGCGCTCGGTTTGCTCCTCGTCGTCGTGCGGCTCTTCGTAGGCTGTGCCCGGCGGTTGCATGACGAACCCTCAATGCACCATCGCGGAGAGCGACACTTGCGGGAAGAGGACCCTGCGGGCCACCTGCGCCTCGTGAACGGTGATCTGCTCCCGGGTCGCGTCCATCGTGCGGATCAGGACATCGTAGGGCACGTCCATCTCGGCGACCAGGATCACCGTCTTCTCGTCGCTGCCCTTCTGCTCCAGCTGGGTCTTGATCTCGACCAGCAGGCGGGTCAGCCCATCGTAGTCGTACTGACCGTTCTTGAGCGGCAGGGTCGGCGGCCGCTCCTTGTCCATCGCGCTGGCCGGATCGGCGAGGCCCTCGAGCACGCCGCTGGCGCCGGCGACGTAGAAGCCGCGGTTGGTAACGCCGACGGTGAGCAGGAGCTTCGGCCCCTCGTCCGGGTTGGCCATCGCCGCGTCGCCGCCACCGGCGCTCGGCGTGTCGACATGCAACACGCCCAGGGTGATCAGGCCCGCCATCGACAGCAGGATGAACATCACCAGGTTAACGACGATGTCGAGGTACGGAATGATGTTGAGCTCGCCAACATGCTCCTCCTGACGGACGCGACGCTTCATGCTCGGCTCAGCCGCGGCTCAACGGGTTGGTCTCGCCGATCGCGCGTTCGAAGAGCATGTTCTCGAGCCGAAGCGCGTGGTACTCGACCTCCTCGATCATCCCCTTCGCCTTGTTGTGCAAAATCATGTGGGCGATGATGCAGGTCACCGCGATCATCAGCGCGAACGCGGTGTTGTTCATCGCCTCGGCGATACCCTTGGACAACATCAGCTGCTTCATCTCGGGGCTGGCGGCGCCGAGCGAGCGGAAGGTGCGAATCAGGCCGGTGATCGTCCCGGTCAGGCCGATCAGCGTCGCGACGTTGGCCAGCGACCAGAGCGCCGGGATGCGCTTGCCGATCTGCCCTTGCACCTCGAGCACGGTCTCTTCGAGCGCCCGACCGACCTCACGCGGGCCACGGTTGCTGCGCGTCAGGCCGGAGCGGATCACCCGCGCCAGCGCCGCGTTCGGCGCGGCGTTGCACATCTTGATCGCGCGGTCGACGTTGTTGCTCAGGATCAGCTTCTGGATCTGCGCCATGAAGGCGCTGGCGTTCAGGTTCAACCGGAAGCCGACGGCGATGGTCCGCTCGATGATCATCGCGATCGAGACCGTCAGGATGAACAGGTTGACGAACATGAAGAATCCGCCTTCGCGGAAGAACTCGGCCAGATACGCCATCATCGCGTGTCACTCCACCGGTTTTGGCTGACGCCACCCGTCGTCATCCTCGCGCCCGAAAACACTGCCGGCTTCTCATATCCACCTCCCCCGAGCGGGTCAACAGCCGCGAGCACCCCGAGCTGAGGAGGGATGGAGCCAAGGATCGGAATCGAACCGACGACCTGCTGATTACGAATCAGCTGCTCTGCCGACTGAGCTACCTTGGCCCGCGCGTGTTCTTAGCCAACTGCGTCTCGGATGTAAAGCGGCCGGTTCAGAACTGCAGGATCGCCGGCTGCGGGGTGTCAAAGCAGACCGTCCGATCGCGGGCGGCGAACTCGCAATCGACGAACGTCTTCGGGCCGTCGTCACCGCCCGAGAGCACCACCGCGGTCACGGTCACCGCCGTCACCACCACCGCCGCCGCCGCGGTCCACGCCCACCACTGCATGTACCAGGGCTTGACCGGCTCGGCCGTCGCGCCCACCCCCGGCCCGGTGCCGGGCGGCAGCGCCGCCAAGCCGAGCTCGCCGCCCGGCGGCGTCATCGCGGTCAGCTCGAGCACCTCACCGCCGGTCGCCGGACCGCCGAGCGGCGCCAGCGCCAGATCGT
>JBFYZW010000747.1:0-3670 GCA_041309305.1 Deltaproteobacteria bacterium
CGAGACTCGCGTCGAGCTTCCCGAGCTCTCAGCCCCCCCTGGCGCGATGGCCGCCGACGGCGCGCACGGGATCATCTGGGTCGCCGTGGGCGGCGCCGTGGTGGCGATGCAGGAGAGCGGCGACGGGCCCCAGGCGTTCGCCGACCTCGGCCTCGAGATCACCGACCTCGCGGTCGGCCCGCCGGGGAAGGCCTTCGCCGTGGCCGAGACTATAACCTGGCTCGCGCTGCGCCAGCTGGACCGCTGCTCGGGCGACGTGATCTCGTTCGATCCGGACAGCCAGCTCGAGGAGATGATCGCCTACGACCCGATGAGCAGGAACCTGTTCACCCACCGGGTCGGCGGCAGCGGCGGCCAGCTGCGCCGCTTCACCGTCAACCCGGCGACCCGAGTCTACACCTGGGCACAGGCCGTCAACGCCGGTGACAACTGCCGCGACCTCGAGGTCTCACCGAACGGCGCCCACCTGGTGCTCGCCTGCGGCGCCGGCAACGGCGGGACGACCGCGTACTCGCTCACCGACTTCCGACCGACCGACCTCGTCTCGCTCGGCGAGTGGCAGGTCGGCGCCTACCCGCGCAGCGCCACCTTCTCGCCCGACAGCGCGCACATGGCCTCCGGTCGGTATCCCGAGACGAAACTGGAGCGTTTCTCCACCGGCGACCACACCAGCCTGGGCGAGCTGTCTGTCGATCTGGCGCAGGCCGACTGCAGCAACGGGGAGCTCCTCCGCGTCCGCTACTCGCGCGGCGGACAGCTGCTCATCGCGCTCATCAGCTGCGACGCGTCGCGTGGCCTGCTCGTCTGGCACCGGCTGTGAAGATGAGAAAGGTTCCTGACCCCTTTTTGATCTTCGATCTGGATGGGACGCTGCTCGACACGCTCGCCGACCTTGGGGCGAGCGTCAACGCGGCGCTGGCGGAGCTCGGCGCGCCGGGCCACCCGCTGCCCGCGTACCGGGACTTCGTCGGCGCCGGGGTGCGCGAGCTGGTGCGCCGGGCGTTGCCGGCCGACCGGCGAGGCGCGGAGGAGCTCGCGCGCGGGATCGCGCTAACTCGGGCCGAGTACGCACGCCGCTGTCTCGACCAGACCCGCCCCTACCCCGGCGTCGCCGCGCTGCTCGACGCGCTCGCCCGCCGGCGGGTGACGATGGCGATCTTGTCCAACAAGCCGCACGACTTCACCACCCGGCTGGTCGCGGCGCTGTTGCCGCCGCTCTTCGCCGCGGTAGTCGGCGCGCGCCCCGAGGTGCCCCACAAGCCCGACCCGACCGCCGCGCTGGCCATCGCCGCGGCGCTCGGTCGCGCGCCGGCCGAGTGTCTGTTCGTCGGCGACTCGGGCATCGACATCGACACCGCCCGCAACGCCGGCATGCGCCCGATCGGCGTCGCCTGGGGGTTCCGCCCGGCCGAGGAGCTACGCGACCACGGCGCGGCCGCGGTGCTCGACCGGCCGGAGGAATTGCTGGCGCTGCTCGAGCGCTGAGCCGGCCGGCCGCTGGTGGGCGGCGAGCAACAGGCTCGCCAGCCGCGACGGGGACCAGGGCGGCTCGAGCACCGCGACGCCGAGTGAGGTGTCCGGGCCGCGCGGCACGACGCCGCGCCGGCCACGCTTGACCAGGATGACCTGCCAGAGGTCGGGCAGCTCATCGCGCAGGAGCGTGACCAGCTCGCGGGCGTTGGCCGAGCCATAGGGCGTGCCGATGATCGCCGCGGTGACCCGGCGCCGGTTGGCGAGCAGCCAGTTGATCGCGCCGACGGCGGTCGACGCGAGCGAGACCTCGGCGCCGCACGACTTGAGCCCGGCGCACAGCGGGCGGCCGACGTGCGGCGCCCCCTCGATGACCAGCACGTGCGCGCCGTGGGCGCGCAGCGCGCCGGACACCTCGGCGAAGACCGCCTCGTGCAGCAGGCGGCGGCTGTCGGGAGTCACATGCTCGATCAGCGCCGCGAAGCCTGGCTGGGCGCTGGGCGGCGATCGGCGGACCACCCGCCCCTCGACCATCAACGGCGGCCGGTTCGGCAAGAGCAGCACCATGCGCAGCCGCGCGCCGACCTCGGGCACCGTCGCGCCGACGACGTAGACGCCGTCGCGGGCGAGGTCGTGGACGCGCATCATCACCGGCGCCTGTGGATCGTCGAGCAACACCTCGGCGCCGGCGGGGCAGACGCGTGCCCCACGGCGACACTCGGCCGCGGCGAAGTTCATCGCTGCTCCTTTCGTCGGAAGCTCCCCCTGGCGGTGGACGCCCGGAGGTGGGCCGCCCAGGCCGGTCGCCCGGGCGGCCACCGCGCGGCTGACGGCGTGACCACGCGCGCGGTTGCTCCCTGCCGCAGAACGGCGCCGCTAGCCTTCTCCCTCGCCGAGCACGTCTCCCGTCGCTGGCCGTTCCAGGAGCACACCTCAACCTCCCTCGCCCGAATGGAGATCCGATTGCACCGCCTGTGCCAGCCACCGCCGGCCGGCGCGCGCACGGCGAAGCGCACGAGATCATGACGGGTCGGTCGGCCGCGCGACGGCGGCGCCGAAGGCGCGGAGCAGTCGGTGTGTCACCGGCGCGCGACAGGTGTGCCACGCCGCCACCGAGCCGGCGAGCGGGCGAACACCGATCAGGCGCGATCACACCGGTCTGCTCGACGATCCTCGGTTCGTTCTCCGGTTTGTGCCAGCTGTGTCGCCGTCTCAGCGCCGGCGCCGCGCTCAGCGCGCCTGGCCAGAACGGCGGCGCAGCCGGCGGTAGAGGGTCGAGCGGCTGATGCCGAGCATCCGCGCCGCCTCGGCGCGGCAGCCCTGCGCCAGCTCGAGCGCCTGGAGGATGCGCCGCTCTTCGCCGCCGACCCCGCGCAGCCCCGGGTTCCGGCGCGCGTGCTGAACGATCTCGGGCGGCAGGTCGTCGACGCCGAGCGCCGGGCCGGCGCAGCCGATCAACGCGTACTCGATGGCGCTCTTCAGCTCGCGCACGTTGCCCGGCCACGGGTAGGTGAGCAACACCTCGACGGCGCGCGGGTCGAGGCCGCGCGCCGCGCTGCCGGCCTGCCGCTGGCGCAAAAAGCTGCGCGCCAGCGGCACGATGTCGGCCGGCCGCTCGCGCAGAGGCGGCAAGGCGATGCGCGCCACCTGGACGCGGTAGAAGAGATCGGCGCGGAAGCGCCCGGCGTTGACCTCCTCTTGCAGGTCGCGGTGGGTGGCGACCACCACCCGGACGTCGATCGGCCGCGGCGTGCTGGTGCCGAGCGGGATCACCTCCCGCTCCTCGAGCACGCGCAGCAGGCTGGTCTGCACCGCCGGCGAGATGTCGCCGATCTCGTCGAGGAAGACCGTGCCGCCGTTCGCGGTCTCGAAGAAGCCGCTGTGGTCGCGGGTCGCGCCGGTGAACGCGCCGCGCCGGTGCCCGAACAGCTGGCTGGAGAGCAGTGAGTCGGTCAGGCCGGCGCAGTTGACCGCGACGAACGGCCCGCCGCGCCGGCTGCCCAGGTCGTGGATCGCGTGGGCCACCAGGTCCTTGCCGGTGCCGGTCTCGCCGGTGAGCAACACCGTCGAGTCGACCGCCGCGACCGCGCGCACCCGCTCGAGCACGCCGCGCATCACCGAGCTGCGGCTGACCAGGCCGGCGAGCGCGGCCAGCTCGCCTTCGCGCCCGGCCGCCTCGGCCACCTCCGCCGCGTCGGCC
>JBFYZW010000748.1:0-11536 GCA_041309305.1 Deltaproteobacteria bacterium
ATCGGCGACGAGCCGGCGATGCTGGCCGGCGCGCTCGACCTGCCGGTGGTGGCCTGTGCCGATCGGCGTCGCGGCGCGGCGGCGCTCGCCGAGCTCGGCTGCGCGGTCGCGGTGCTCGACGACGCCTTCTCGCACCGGGCGTTGGCGCGCGATCTCGACATCGTCGTGCTGCGCGGCGAGGCGCCGTTCGGCAACGGCCACCTCTTGCCCTGGGGCAGCCTGCGCGAGCCCCCCTCGAGCCTGCGCCGGGCGCAGGTGGTTTGGCTGCACTACCGCCGCGGTGCGTCCGGAGGCGAGCTCCCGGGCCGCGACCGGCTGGCGCCCGACGCGCTGCTGGTGGTCAGCGAGGCCCGTCCGGGCGCGGTGACCGACCTCGCCGGCGGGGCGCACCAGCTCGCCGGACGGCGGGTCCTGGTCGCCTGCGGCCTGGCCCGCCCGGACGACTTCGCGGCCAGCGTCGCGGCGCTCGGCGCCGAGCTCGTCGAGCGCGCGGTCTTCCCGGATCACGTTCGGTATGACGAGCGGATGGCCGAGCAGCTCGCCGCCCGCGCCGAGCGAGCCAAGGCCGACGCCGTGGTCACCTCGGCGAAGGACGCGGTCAAGCTCGGTCCGCATTGGCGCGGCGGGGCGCTCTGGCAGCTCTCCACCCGCGTGGGCCTGGTGCGCGGGGCAGGATCTCTGGCCCAACTTCTCGAAATCGAAGAGGAAACTCTTCTGGCTGCCGCGGCGGCGCAACCGTGAGTGAAAGATGATCGCACAGCGGACGCAACACCGGCCGGTCACCGCCGATAACCACCTTGAGCGTCGTCGGACTTGTAGAAGAATAAAATGGCGGCTCGTGGTAGGTCCGGCGGAGCTAAATAGGGATAGGGGCGGTCGCTCTCAATGGGGAGAGTGGCCGCCCTTCTTTTTTGCCCCCCACCGCCTCCTCGGGGCGATCCTGCTCGTCGGGCTCCTCGGCGCGTGTGAGCCGGCGCGGCCGGAGATCGGCGTGTTCGCGGCGCCAGCGCTTGGCGACGCGCTTGGCGACTTCGTTCGCTTCACCCCCTACGATGGGCTGCAGCTGACCGTCACCGACGAGCCGGTGCTCGCCGCGCGCAGCTTCGCCGGCCTCGGTGTCGCGCTCATCGCCGACGCCGGGTGCGCCGAGTGCTACACGCTGACGAGCGACGGCCGGGCGATCGTCGTGCGCGGCGGCGCGCCGCTCGGCCTGCAGTACGGCCTGGCGGCGCTGCTCGAGGCGTGGGGCTTGCGCTTCTTCCACCCCTTCGCGACCCACGTGCCCGAGCGGCTACGCGCCGGCGCCGAGGTGGCGCTGCTCGGCGCGCGCGCCGAGCCCGAGACCGCGCGCCGGGGGCTCCACCTGCACACGCTGCACCCGATCGAGGGCCTCTACGACTTCTGGGCCGGCGAGCCCGACAGCGTGACCCGGGCGCGGCGGACGATCGACTGGCTGGTCAAGAACCGCGGCAACACCCTGCAGTGGGTCGCGCTCGACGACATCGTCCGCGAGCCCGGCCGCCTCGGGCCCTGGCGCGACCAGACCGCGGCGATCCTCGCCGCGGCGCACCGCCGCGGGGTCGCCTGCGGGCTCGGCATCCAGCTGTTCGGCCGCTCGAACCTGCAGCAGGCCTTCGATCTGGTCGACCTGCCCGACGAGCCGCTGGCGCCGCAGATCGCCGAGCGGTTGGCGCTGGTCACCGACGGGCTGGCCTTCGATCACTACAACCTCTCGTTTGGCGAGTTCTCCGCCGCCGATCCGGAGGACTTCATCGGCGCGGTCAACCTGGTCTCGACGACGCTCGAATCCCAGGCCCCCGCGGCCGAGCTGAGCGCGGTGATCCACGTCGGCGACGACGTCCGGGTCACCTACCGCGACCAGGAGCTGATCTACTACTTCCTGGTCCAGTTCGCCGACCCGCGCATCGAGCCGTGGGTGCACACGGTGATGTACTACAACCTGTTCGACGACGCGGGCGGCGCCTACCACCACGACGCCTTCGACGAGCACCGCGCCTTCCTGCTTGCCCGCCTCGCCGCCGGCGAGCCGGTCGGCTACTTCCCCGAGTCGGCCTACTGGATCGCCTTCGACAACTCGGTGCCGACCACCCTGCCGGTCTACGTCCAGTCGCGGCACCGCGACCTGGCCGAGCTGCGGGCCGCCGGCGCGCGGCTCGACAGCCACGTGCTCTTCTCGTCCGGGTGGGAGTGGGGCTACTGGCAGACCGACTACGCGACGCTGCGCATGAACTGGGCGCTGCCGGCGACCATCGACGAGGTGTACGGCGAGATGTTCGCGCCGTACCCGCGCGGTGACCGGATCGCGGCCCTGCTCGCCGAGGTCGCCCGGGTGCAATACCGCGCGCTGATCGGCGAGCGGCTCGCGCCGTGGCTCGCCGGCCGGGACGTGCTGATGGACCTCGGTGATCTGCTCGGCATCGTCTCGCAGCCCCGCCGCCCGTTGGTCGAGGAGATCGCCGCGCTCGATCCGGCCGGCCGCGCCGCGCTGCGCGCCGCCGCCCTCGACCCGCTCGAGACCTTCGCCGCCGAGCTCGAGGCGTTCGCGGCGCGGGGCGAGCGCCTCGACCAGCGCTCCGCGGATCCGTTCGTTGCCGAGCTCGCCGACGGCCTGCGCGTCACCGCCGGGCGGGCCCGGTTCGTCACGCTGTGGCTGCGGGCGCTGCTCGACGGACTCGACGGGGGAGACGCGACCGGTCGGCTCGCCGACGCCGAGGCGCTTTTGGCCGCGGCGGAGCAGGTGGTCGCACGGCGCCACCGACGGCTGCACGATCCGCTGGCCGAGCGGCTCTTGACCCGCCAGGCGAACCCGACCGTCTACCAGTACGGCTACCTCTTGCGCGCCGACGAGCTGTGCTTCTGGCACCGCGAGCTGGCGCAGGTGTTGAACCAGCTGTTCGCCGCCGGCCGCTTCGTCCGCGGTTGTGATCTCTGAGCCGGGGAGGGCGCGCGCGATCGGCGCCGTCGCGGCCGTCTTGCTTTTAAGTCCGACCACGTTAGTATCGCGCTGTGACCGATCCGCAGGTCATTGATCGCTACGAGATCCGCTCGCTGCTCGGCAAGGGCGCGATGGGCAGCGTCTACGCGGCGTGGGACCCGAAGCTGCGCCGCGAGGTGGCGTTGAAGGTGGTCTCGCCCGATCTGGCGCGCGAGGCCAAGGCGCGCGAGCGTTTCAACCGCGAGGCCCGGGCGATCGCCGCGCTGCGGCACCCGAATATCGTCGAGATCTACGACTACTCCGGCGACGAGTCCGAGCACCTCTACCTGGTGATGGAGAAGCTCGACGGCGACGACCTGTTCAACATCATCAACGAGAAGGGGGTCTGCCCCGAACCGGCGGCGGCCGCGCTCGGCCACGAGCTCTGCCTGGCGCTGCACGTCGCGCACGAGGCGGGCATCATCCATCGCGATCTGAAGCCCGAGAACGTGTTCATGAACGCCGCCGGCCGGGTGGTGCTGACCGACTTCGGCGTGGTCAAGGCGATCCGCGAGGACTCGGCGGTGGACGGCTGGTCGCAGAAGACCGACGTGATCGGCACGCCGGGGTTCATGGCCCCCGAGCTGATGATGAACCGGTCGCTCGGTCCGCGTACCGACCTGTTCGCGCTCGGCGCCTTGCTCTACAACGTCACCACCGGCGAGCTGCCGTTCGATGGCCAGAGCCCGGTCGAGATGTTCCGCGCCGCGGTGGCCGGCAAGTACACCGACGCGCGCAAGTACAACCGGCTGCTCTCCGACGAGTTCTGCAAGATCCTCGATGGTTGCCTGCAGGCGAAGCCGAAGAAGCGCTTCCGCTCGGCCGAGGATCTGCGCGAGGGGCTCAAGGGCGTGCTCGAGGTCAACGGGGTCTCCGATCTGCGCGACGATCTGCGCGACTACATGCGCGACCCGGTCGGCTACGGCCATCTGGCCCGGCGGCGGGCGACCGGCTACCTGCTGCAGCGCCTGAAGATCGCCATCAAGGACAAGGACGAGGGGTTGGCCAACAAGCTGCGCGAGCGGCTGAAGGTCGTCGACCCGGAGAACGACGAGGTCAGCGCGATCAGCGGCTTCGTGATGACCGACTCGGGCCGCATCTCGGTCCGGCCGTCGACCACCGATCAGCCGGCGATCACCCGGTCGAACGCCCGCTGGCTGTACATGGCCGCGGGCATCCTCGCCGGCGTCGCGGTGATCCTCGCCGGCTACCTGATGATCCGCCCGGCGCCGGCCGAGGGGGAGAACCCGCCGATCGAGCAGCCGGTCGACCCGGCCAAGGGCAAGCGCGACGGCAAGGGCAAGACCGCCGATCCCTCGCCGGCCGCTGCCGAGGTCGAGGTGACCGTGAACGTGCGCGGCGGCGTCGGCGTGATCCTGGTCGACGGCACCCCGATGGGCAAGGCGACCCGCAAGGTGCTCAAGCTCGCTCCGGGCGAGCACGACATCGAAGTGCGCGGGCGGGGCAAGAAGCTGCGCAAGACCATCCGCGTCAGCGCCGAGGCGCCGCAGACCCTGCTCTTCGACGTCAAGAAGGGGAAGATTCAGACCAAGTGAGCGCTCACTCGAGCACGAACGAGTTGCGCGCCTCGTACTCGAGCAGCAGCACCGAGCCGGCGCTGCCGCCGGCCAGGCGGATGCGGTTGCGCCGCAGCACGCGGGCGTGCTCGTCGCCGATCTCCAGGGCCGTGGCCGGCACGTCGTAGCTGCCCGGGTCGTCCCAATCGGTGATCGTCTGGGTGTGATCGCCGACGCGGATCTGGACCTCCTGCGCCGACAGGCCGTCGTCGGTGGACCAGGCCACCTCGAGGTTGTCGCCCAGGTCCTTGAGCTTGAGCACCGCGTTGTTCTCTGGCGCCGAGACCCGGTGCTTGCCCGGACCCTCGAGCTTGGCCTCGACCCGGTCGCGGTCGGACTCGACGCGCAGCTCGATGCGGCGCAGGTAGCCGCGGATGTGGTTCTCGCCGTCGACGCGGTTGTACTCGCCGTCCGGCAGGACCTCCTGCTCGACCACGTAGCTCTTCTCGGCGTCGGCGTCGCGGATCTCGACGATCGCGCCGGGGACGACCAGGCCGTCCTTCTCGACCCGGATCTGCACCAGCGTGGCGTTGTCGTCCACCTCGTAGGTCAGCCGGGCGTTGACCATCAGGGTGCGTGTACCGCCGCCCTCGTCGGTGAAGCCGCAGGCGGCGAGCGCGGTGAGCAACGGGACGACGAGCAGCAGCCTGTGCATGGGGGCCTCCCGAGCGCGTTCGCTCAGGTGAAGAAGAGGATGCCGATGCCGAGGACGACCGAGTTGTTGTCCGCGGCGCCGAGCACGATCCAGTGTTGCACGTCGGCGAAGAATTGCAGCGCCAGGTCGCGGCCGATGATCACCTCGAAGCCAGGCTGCAGGTGGACGCCGCCGACGTTCGGATGGGGCAGGTAGTTCGAGGCGTAGGTGCCGCTGTCGCAGATGACGTCGGCGCAGTCGGCGCCGGCCGCCTCGGTGAAGCTGAACAGTCTGAGGTAGGAGAGGGCCAGCTGCAGGTAGGGGCGGAACTTGTCGGTCAAGATGACGTAGCGGATGCCGATGCTCCCCTGGACCCCCATCAGCGTCCCGAGCGCCTCGCGCGCGGCCTGGTCGAAGTCGTCCTCGCCGGCGAACTGGAGGAAGGCGACGTTGACGCGGCCGGTGAACCACCAGTGATCCTGATCGAGCTTGAAGTTGGTCTCACCGCCGAAGCGGCCGCCGGCCGAGAGCCTGAGCGGCCGCAGGTTGGCGTTGCGGCGCGCCTCGTCGGTGATCTCCGGCTTCTGGATCAGCCAGAAGCCGGCGTCGAAGCCGAAGGCGGTGTTCTTGTACTGCGCCGCCGCCTGGGCGGGCGCCAGGATCAGGCAGCCGAGCGACAGCAACGTGGCGAAGGCGGTGCGGGCCATGTCGAAGTGCTAGACCGCGAGGGGGCAAAAGTCAAACCGGCCCGAGCCGGGCGAAACCGCCGCCCGGAATTGACAGCGCCCCGGATTGCGGCAAACAATCCCCCTCGTGGACCGCCGTTAACCCCGTACGCCAACCGAGACGCCATGCCCAAGCTCAACACCACCTCCCGCCGCCGCGTCGCCCACCTGTTGGGCGGTGTCGGCGTCTTCGTCCTCCTGTCGACCTCGTGCGCCTTCTGCGTCGAGAACGTCGTGCCGCCGCAGGCCGAGGAGCACACCCACTTCTGCGCCGAGTACTTCGGCCAGGACAAGCTGACCGAGGCGGAGGCGCGCTGCCGCCTGGCGATCGAGTTCTGCCCCAAATGCGCCGAGCCGTGGAACCTGCTCGGCATGATCGAGCACGCCCGCGGCCGGGTCGACCGGGCGATCGAGAACTTCAAGACCGCGCTGTCGTTGAAGAACGACTTCCCCGAGGCGCTCAACAACCTCGGCGCGATCTTCCTCGACCGGCGCGACTACGGCGCCGCGTGTGACGCGTTCAAGCAGGCGCTCGAGATCGACCCCGGCTATCAGACGGCGCGACGCAACTACGCCACCTGCCTGATGTACACCGGCAAACCGGAGCAGGCGCGCGCCGAGTACTTGAAGTGCGTCGAGATCGACCCGGGCGAGTGCGACTGCCGCATCGGTCTGGGCGTGCTGTCGCTCGAGAAGGAGGACTGGAACGACGCCAAGGCCCATTTCCAGAAGGTCACCGAGGCCTGTCCGGATTCGGCGCAGGGCTTCTACAACCTGTGCTGGACCTACTACAAGCTCGGCCGCTGCGCCGACGCGGTCGACGCCTGCACCAAGGCGCTGGCGATCAACCCCGACTACCTCGAGGCGCGCAAGAACCTGACCGAGAGCTACGAGTGCCTGGCGCTTCAGGACGGCGCGATCAAGAAGGTCATCGCCGAGCTGCGCAACAACCCCGGCGACCCTGAGCTGCACTTCCGCCTCGGGCGCATCTACGAGGACGAGCAGCTGTGGGAGCGGGCGCTCAATGAGTACAGCAACTGCATCAAGCTGGACTCAAAGTACCTCCCGGCGTACTACCGGGCCGCCCGCGTGCTCGATCGGATGCTGCGCGCCGAGGAGACCATCCAGATGTGCCAGCAGTTCATCGACCTGGTGCGCGAGGCGAAGTACGAGAAGGACCGCGAGTGGTGCGTCAAGCGCATCCAGGAGCTGCAGTTCAAGTGAGCCTGCCCACGGGCGAGGACGGGACACCGGCGTCGTGATCCGACTGGTGGCGGTCATCGAGATCGAGGGACAGGCGCCGCGGGCGCTGCAGCACGAGTCCAACAATCGGGTGCTGACCATCGGCCGCGACGCGGCCGCCGACTTCCAGGTGCCGTTGTCGACCATCTCGCGCCAGCACGCGCGCATCTGCCTGAACGACGACGTCTACACGGTCGAGGACCTCGGCTCGACCCACGGCACGGTGCTCAACGGGCGCAAGCTGGGCAAGGGCGAGAAGAAGGTCCTGCGCAACGGCGACGTGCTCGAGCTCACCCGGGCCAAGATCACCTGCACGATCGAATCGGAGCGGGTCGCCTCGGCCGACACCGGCGAGGGGACGCAGGCGATCGCCGCCAAGGCGGTGCAGGGGATCCTCGGCCGTCTGGGTGACGCGACCACAGACGGGCCCTACCTCAGGGTGCTCAACGGCCCCGACGAGGGGGTGCGCTTCTCCTTCGCTGGCTCGCTCAGCGAGTGGGCGATCGGCCGGTCGAAGGAGTGCGAGTTCATCCTCAACGACCCGAACGTCTCCCGCCGGCATGCGCAGATCAAGCGCGACTGGAACGGCTTCACCGTCCACGACCTCGGTTCGAAGAACGGGGTGCTGATCAACGACAAGCTGGTGCGCAAGCCGCGCCGTCTCCACGATCGCGACGAGATCACCGTCGGCCCGATCAAGCTGGTCTACGTCGATCCGAACGCCGAGCTGATGGCGGCGCTCAAGGACGTGCCCGGGTTCGACATGGAGGACCCGCCCGAGCCGGAGGAGCACGAGGGCGAGCCGTCGCACCTCGGCGCGCCGAACGCCGACGGCGGTGAGCAGAGCGCCGGCGGCGAGGCGCTGCCCGAGGCCGAGCCGGAGCCGAGCGCGGTCGCCGCGCCGGCGGCGATGCCGGAGGAGGACTACGACGCGATCGATCCGGCGTTGCTCGCCGAGCCGAAGGGGGCGACGCCGGTCGAGTGGATCATCGTCGGCGTGGTCGCCTTCGTGTTGATCGTCGCGGTGCTGTTGCTCGTCGTGCTGCTGCCGACCGGGCCGGCGTGAGCGGCGGCGCGCGGGCGGGCCCCTCGCGTACTCAATCGGCGAGCTGCTCGCGCAGGTAGCGGGTCGTCTCCGCGACGGTGGCCTTCATCGCCCGGCCGCCCTTGCGCCAGTTCGCCGGGCAGACCTCGCCGTGCTGCTCGAGGTGCTGCAGAGCGTCGACCATGCGCAGCGCCTCGTCGATGTTGCGGCCCAGGCCGGGATCGTTGATCACCGCGTGGCGCACGATCCCCTTCTTGTCGATCAGGAAGGTGCCGCGCAGCGCGATCGTCCCGTCCGAGGAGAGGACGTCGAAGTCGCGGGCGATCTGCTTGGAGAGGTCGGAGACGAGCGGGAAGCGGATCGGCCCGATGCCACCCTCCTTGATCGGGGTGTTGCGCCAGGCGAAGTGGCTGTACTTGCTGTCCACCGAGACGCCGATCACCTCGACGCCGCGCTCCTTGAACGCCTCGAGCTGGCGGTCGAACTCGAGGATCTCGGTCGGGCAGACGAAGGTGAAGTCGAGCGGGTAGAAGAACAGGAGCAGCGGCCGGCCAGCGTAGTCGGCCAGGCTGAAGTCGTCCTTGAAGCTGCCGTCCGGCATCACCGCCGGGGCCTTGAACATCGGCGCGGGCTTGCCAATCAGCGACATGAGACCCCTCCACGACTGGGTAGGCGACTGAGCACAACGCTCAGCTCGCGCCGTAGACTGCGCACGCGGAGGGGGAGCGGCAAGCCCCAACGGGGCGCCGCGCTCAGGGATTCGGGTGCTTCTTGACCGCCGGGTGAACGATCAGGTAGCCGTTCTTGGCCCCGGGGACTGCACCCTGGACGAAGAGCAGGTTCTCGTCGGCGCGGACCTCGGCGACGCGCAGGTTCTGCGTCGTGCGCATCTTGTCGCCCATGTGTCCGGGCATGCGCCGGCCCTTGATGACCCGGCCCGGCCACTTGCGGCAGCCGATCGAGCCGCCGTGGCGGAAGTACTCGTGGGTGCCGTGGCTGGAGTTGAAGCCACGGAAGTTGTGGCGCTTCATCACGCCCTGAAAGCCCCGGCCCTTGGTCCGGCCGACCACGTCGATGAGGTCCCCGGGCTTGAGCTCGAGGTCCTTCAAGGTCACCTCGCCGCCGACCTCGAAGCGGGCCAGCGTCGGCTCGGCGACGCGCAGCTCGCGCACGAACCGGCGGGCCTTCTCGTTGCCGCCGGCCGGTTTCAGCGTGCCCTCCTCGGGCTTGGTGACCTTCTTCGCCGGCTTGGCGTCGAAGCCGAGCTGCAGCGCGGTGTAGCCATCGCTGCCGCCCTTCTCGGTCTGCCCCTTGGTGCGCTTGCGCAGCACCACACAGGGGCCGAGCTCGAGGACGGTGACGCCGAGCAGCTGGCCCTGGGCGTCGTAGACCTGAGTCATGCCGACCTTGCGGCCGAGGATACCGAGCTTCCGCTCCTTCATGGTGAGCCTCCTTGGCTTTGACCGTCCGGGGACGCGCACGGGAGCGAACCGTGGTTGGTCCCGCCACGAGGGACGGGGGTCGCCTAGTTACGCAACCGGTCACGATATGTCAAGCGAATTGCCACGCCGTCGGCCGCGGCAAGGGCCGGCCTTGTCCGACGCCGGGGTGGCTGGTATGCCCGGGCGATGGTGCGGTTGCTGCTCGTCGTCGCCGTCATCGCGCTGGCGTTCGTCGTCGCCCGGCGACTCGGCGCCCGGCGCCTGCGCTTCGTCGGCGGCCAGCTGGTCGAGTGCAGCGGCGCCGTCCCGCCGCGGCTACGCGCCAGCTTCGCCGAGATCGCCCGGCGTTCGGACCTCACCGGCGTGGTCACGCTTCACGGCCGGGACCGGCTGACCTTCTCGCTCGGCGTCGGCGAGGGGGACCGGCAACGCTTCCGCAACGCGATGCAGGTGACCTGACAGACGAGGAGGGTGCCATGATCCGCCTGGCCGGCATCATCTACCTCGCGCTGGTCGGCACCATGCTCTACGACTGCTACCGCTATCGGCGTGAGCCGTTCTGGTACCTGGTGCTGCTCATCCCGGTCTGGGGCCTGGTGCTCTATATCTACCGCTTCAAGTTCGACCGCTGAGCGTGAGAGCGGCCGAGGGAGGTGCTCGGGTGCCCATTCTGACCGTGATGCTCCTCGCCGCCGTCGCGGCGCCGGTCGACGGCGGCGCGCGGACGCCGTACGACCTCGAGCTCGCCCCGCACCTGGTCGCGACCGGGGCGATGGCCGGGGTCGGCCTGCTGTTCAAGCTGGCGGTCTCGGACACCCTGCCCGGGGGCCTGGCCTGCACGCCGGCGCCGGGGTCGGCCCGCTGCGATCCCGACGACCTGAACGCCCTCGACCGGCTGGTGGTCGGCGACAAGAGCGACGCGTGGCTGCTGGCCACCGACATCTCGGTCGGCGTGATGGCGGTCGGGGCGACCGCCGCGCTCGCCGCCGACAGCCTGACCGCCGGCAGCGCCGAGCCGTGGCGCGACCTGGTCGTCGACGTGGTCGTGGTCGCCGAGGCGACGGCGCTGGCGACGACCCTCACCCAGCTGGGCAAGTTCGCCTTCCGCCGCCCGCGGCCGACCGCCTACGCCGACGTCGGCGGGATCCAAACCGTCGAGCACCAGCTCTCCTTCCCGTCCGGCCACTCGACCACCGCCGCGGCGCTGGGCGCCGCCTGGGCGACGACCTTCTGGCTGCGGCACCCGGACTCGCCCTGGCGCTGGGCGGCGGTCGGCGGCGCAGTGGCGCTCACCGCCTTCACCGCCGGCGGCCGGGCGATCGGCGGCTTCCACTTCCCGACCGACGTCATCGCCGGCTCGCTGGTCGGCGGCGCCACCGGGTTCGTCCTGCCGTATCTGTTGCGTCGACGCGAGCTGCCGCTCGTGGTCGGCTTCACCGGCCGAGGCGCTTCGCTGGCGCTCGCCTTCTGATACAACCTGGCGATGAGCTCCGCCCGCGCCCGCGCCTGCGCCAACATCGCCCTGGTCAAGTACTGGGGCAAACGTGACACCGCGTTGAACCTGCCGGCGGTCGGCTCGCTCTCGGCGACGCTCGCCGGCCTGCGCACCGAGACCCGCGTCGCCTTCGACCGCTCGCTCGGCGCCGACCAGGTCCTGCTCGACGGCGAGGCGCGGTCGGCCGAGGTCGCGCGCGTCGTCGCCTTCCTCGACCGTGTCCGCCAGCTGGCGGGGCTCGAGACGCGCGCGCGGGTCGAGAGCCGCAACGACTTCCCCACCGGCGCCGGCCTCGCGTCGTCGGCCTCCGGCTTCGCGGCGCTGGCGCTCGCCGCCACCCGCGCGGCGGGGCTCGCGCTCACCGACGCCGAGCTGTCGGCG
>JBFYZW010000749.1:0-9246 GCA_041309305.1 Deltaproteobacteria bacterium
CGAGCACGTTGTCCTGCTCGCCAGTCGCCGGGTTGTAGCCGCGCTGGACGTCGAAGTGCTCGAGGATGGCGAAGACCGCCACCGGCGCACCCTCGAAGTGGACGGTGCCGGTGGTCTGCTCGGCGCCCTCCAGCCACTCGTAGCTGCGGTAGGCGATCAACCGGTCCTTCTCGATCCGCCAGCGGATCCGGTCCATCTCGCCCTCGAGCCCCTCGAACAGGAGCCCCTGGTTGAACTGCGTGCCGACCACGGTGGCGCGGAAGAACCACTCCTGCGCCGGGTCGAAGATCGACTTCTCGACCTTGTTGGCCTGGGTGCGGTCGATGAGCTCGACGTCGCGGGCACAGCCGAGCGCGAGGCCGACGGCCAGGAGGGTCGCGCTGAGAACGAATTGACGCATGGTGATGACTCCCTTGCGGCTCTGAGTTGCGATTGGTGAGCTGTTCATCGTCGCCCTCCTCAGTAGCCGACGCCGAATTCGTACATCTGTTGGATCCGGTTCATGTAGATGAGCAGCTGCTCGATGGTGCGCAGCTCCCCGTCGGCCCGGTTGCGCTCGTAGCGCAGGTCGTCGACCAGGTCCTCCTGCGTCGCGTAGCCCGGGTCACTCTCGCTCATCGCGTCGAGGGTTGCCTTCTCGGTCAGGTAGATCTGCTCGGCCGCGGTGAAGCGGTCGACCCAGACCTCGCACTCCTCGACGAAGTTGAAGGCGATGTCGATGCGGCTGCCCTCGGAGGCGGTGCGCAGCGCCCGGTAGGTGCGGCCCGACTCGGGCAGCATGCACTCGGCGCGATCCGCCGCCGGCACGCTATCGAAGGCGGCGAAGTCGTAGGCGCTGCCCTTGATCGCCACGCGGGTGTGCTTCGAGAAGTCGAGCGTCTCGTCGAGCGGCGAGGTCAAGAAGGCCATGCCGAAGAGCACTGCGTAGAGCTGCATGTTGCGCACCAGCGACGGTTGCACCTTCGGTTTGGTCGGGTCGACGCCCTCGATCGGCACCATCGCCCGCGGCACCAGGTCCGCGTCGTGGTGGTTGACCACGTCGAACTGCGAGGCCAGCGACCGGCGGTCCATCTCGACCAGCCCGAGCAGGATGTCGTTCACCTCCTCCGGGTAGAGCCGGTAGAGGCTGACCGAGTAGGTGCTGAAGTCCTCCTCGTGGTTGACGCGCGGGAACCAGGCGTACGGATCGGTCATCTGATCGAGCGCAGCGATCTTGTCCCAGTAGGTGCCGAGGTAGGTGAAGGTCCACAGGACGTAGTCCTCGCTGAAGCCGAAGAAGACCGGGAAGCCCTCACCCAGGTTCACGTCCAGCTCGTCGTCGAGGTAGCAGACCTCGGTGACGCCGCTCGCCGGATCGTTGTCCGGCCCGAGCCCCATCGTCGGGTCGACCAGCGGATCCCAGTCGATCCAGCCGCTCGTGCGGTAGAGGGTGTCCTCCTGCGGCGTCCCCTCGTTCAGCACACAGCGGTGGTAGACCGACGGCGACGGCAAGGCGAGCACCTCGCTCATCAGGTTCAGGCCGCGCGCCGTCGCGGTGGCCATATCGGCGAAGCGATCGCTCTGGCCGAAGCCGTTCAGATCCTGATTCAAGTAGTAGTACATCCACTTGTAGGTCAGGTTGGTCTCCATGAACGCCAGCTGGCCGCGCATCAACGCGCGGTTCCAGTCGAGCGTCAGCCGGTTGCGCAAAAAGCGGCTGAAGATGAAGTAGTTCTTGTAGTTGACGTAGGCCGCCGCCTGCACCTCGCGCTGGTTGGCGCCGAAGTCGAAGGTCTTACAAATCGGCGTGACCTGGTTGTACTCGTCGGAGCACATCAGGTAGGGGACCTCGCGGTTGAGCAGGGTCTGGACCTGCGCCCGATCGGTCACCGTGCTCCAATCCCAGCGCACGTCCTCGCGGTTGCTGATCTGATCGACCGAGCTGAAGTACGGCGGGTGGTTGTCCTCAAAGCCGTCGATGTCCGACGGGCCGATGAGCTCCCGGTAGTCGTGCTGCTCGAGCCAGCGCTTCATCGTCTTGCCGCCGGTCACCGTCGGATCGGCGAAGGTCTCGAGCATCTGGCCGTAGCCGAACTTGACCGCCGCGGCGTCGTAGGCGCCCAGACCCTGCCAGTCGCCATTCATCTTGCCGTGGTAGTCCATGATCGAGCTGTAGGTGAACTCGGGCTGGCCGGCCTCGAGCTTCTCGTCGGTCGACAGGGTCGAGGCCTCGAGGTCCCAGAAGGTCGGGATGTAATTGAGCGCGTCGTAGGAGCCGGCGAAGTTGTGCCGCAGCCCGACGTTGTGGCCGATCTCGTGCAGCGCCACCGCCTTGAAGTAGGCCTTGAGGATGTAGTCGCGCCGCGCGTCGCGGTCAGCGACGTCCTCGAGCTTCTTCGCCAGGCCGACCAGCGCGCTGTCGAGCGCCAGCGGGGTGCAGAAGGTGTGCTCGCTGAACAGCCGCTCGGTGCGCGTCCGCCGCGACATCCGCTCGGCTCGGCGGGTGAAGAACGAGGCCTGGTCCCACAGCTCGTCGCTGACCGGCATGCCCGGGGCCCACTGGCCGCGGCTGGCGAGCATCAGGTCCTCGGGGCGGATCAGGTACTCGCGCTCGAGGTCGGTGCCCTGCACCCGCGCGATACGCTCGGCGTAGTAGCTGCTGTTCTCCAGCGGCACCATCCGGTCGGCCGGCGTCGCGCCGAGGCTCTGCATCCGGGCGCGCAGCTCCGCGAGGTGCTCGGCCGGCACGGTGTCGCTGCTGTGGCGCAGCGCGTCCTCGACCGCGTAGGTGTGGGCGCGCGGGTTGTAGTTCTCCGCCCCCTCGAGCAGCGGCACGTCGTGGCCGAGCAGGAGGTCGTCGAGGGTCAGAAGCCCATTCATGTAGTCGACGTACTCGAGCGCGCGGGTCGCGGCGTTCTCGATCGTCCAGCCCATGATGTTGGCCGTGGCGGTGACGATCCGGCCGTTGACCGGGTCGGCGAGCATCGGGCCGTAGCCGGCGAAGCCGCTCGGAGTGATCTTGGTGATGTAGTTCAACATGTTGTAGCGCGGATCGCCTTCCTGCACCCAGGTGAACGCGTCCTCGCCCATGTCGCGCGAGAAGTACTCGGCCGCCGCGCACCAGTTGTCGAGCAGGTCGAGCTCGACCGCCTCGGCGCCCGGCCAAGCAACGACGTAGTCACCGCTCTTGTTCTTGCGCGACAACGCCTTGCCCATCGCCTCCTCGGCCTGCTCCTTCACCGTCGGGTGGCGGTTGAGGAAGTTGTGCAGGTTCTGCGGGTTGCAGGCGTTCTCCTTGAGGATGAACACGTCGGGGATGGCGCAGTCCGGATCGGTGCCGCCGCCGCAGCGGCCGTCATCGTACGGCCGGCCCTGGATCGAGGCGACCGCCTGCTTGAACACCCGGTTCCACTCGGCGGCGACCTCGCCGGCGGTGGCCTTCAGCTTCTCCGGGAAGTCCCAGTTGATGTGGTAGACGATCGGCTCGACCTGGCGCTGCGCGTAGGGAATCACGTTGCCAGCCGCGTCGACGCTCTGCTTCCACATGTCGAAGCGGAGGATGCGGTAGAGCCGGCCGGTCTCGGTCAGATCCCGCTCGCGATCGTAGGTCAGCCGCTCGAGCCGGTAGAAGCTGAAGCGCTCGAAGATCGGCTCGCGCACCACCTCGCCGGTGTCGGGGTCGGTGATCTCGACCCGCTGGCCGGAGACCGGATCGACCTCGGTCAGCGGCACGCTGTCCGGGTAGTAGAGCGGGTCGTAGCCGGCCTGCTTCGCGTCGTCGACGCGCGAGAAGGCGTGGCGGACGCGGATCTCGCTCTCGCCGCAGTTGAGCGCGTCGTAGACGTCGAACTCGTAGTCGATGAGGCAGGTGTACGGATCGGGCACGACGATGTGGTCGACGACGAAGTCCATGTAGCCGCGCTCCGGCGTCACCCGGGCGCGCCAGGGGTTGGTCGCGTCGTCCTCGTGGACGTAGAAGTCGCCGCCGCCGACCCGGTTCTCGTCGAGGAAGTCGACCGGGATGATGAAGTCGAGGTTCGGGTTGCCGTTCTTCGACCAGTCGACGCGCATGAACTCGCGCTCGAACCACTGCCGGTCGCTGGCGTTCTCGACCCGCACGTTCGAGCGCTCACCGGTCTCCGGGTTGTACTCGTAGATGATGTCGAAGTGGCCGATGATCGGGAAGGCGGCCACCGGCGTGCCGAGGTAGTCGGTCTTGCCCGGCTCCTCGAGCCCCTCGGTCCCGGGCGTCCACTCGTAGTCGCGGTGCGCGTAGAGGACCTTCTCCTGGATGTTCCAGCGGATGCGCTCGATGGTGAACAGGTCGCCGGTGCCGATCGAGGCGTAGGCGCCGAAGTTCTCACCCGTGTCGACCACCGTGCGGCGGTAGTACCAGCTGCCGCTCAGCTCCGACTTCTTGACGTAGGCCGGTTGGACGCGATCGACCTCGTCCACATCGCCGGCGCAGCCCAACCCGGTGCCGAGCACCGCGAGGGCCAGGGCTCCCACGAACCGCTTGATCGAGACCATCGAGCTCCTCCGCTTGAGTGATTCGCTATCCATCGCGTATCGAGTGCAGGACGTCATCAGTAGACCCCCACGAGGTCGAGGTAGAAGCTGGCGTAGTTGTTGGCCGCCCGGTTGGTGCCGAGCGCCTGGTAGAAGAACGGCCAGATCAGGTTGCCGTTGTCACGCGTCTGCGCCGGGTGCAGCGCGGTGAGGCCCACCGAGGCCATCAGGCTGAACGGCAGCGGGTAGACCTTGGCGACCAGGTCGTCGAGCACGTAGGTGACGTCCAGGGTCGGCCAGAGCGAGTCGGTCCGCCCGCGGCCGGCGTCGGCGAAGGGGCTCGACAACTCGTCGACGACGTTGACGTTGTCCTGCGTGTAGCGGAAGTCGTTGAGCAGAGCGAGCGAGTAGGAGGCGCTCAGGTGCTCGTCGAAGTTGTAGGTCACCGCGAACGAGTTGGTCAGTCGGAAGCTCTTGTTCAGGCCGTTGTCGTAGCTGTCGCCGACCTCGAGAGGCAGCGCGTCACCGCGCCGGCCTGCCCCGGCGAAGGAGTGCAGCGGCACGTCGGTCGGCGTCTGCAGCCCCTTGGTGCTGTTCAGGTTCTTGGTGAAGCTGAAGCCGTACTCGAGATAGACCGGGCCGAAGGTCCGGTTGGCCCCGGCGCCGAGCGCCAGCGCCGAGTAGCGGTTGGTCACGTTGACGCTCTCCCACGAGGTGGGCAAGAACCAGCGCGCGACGCCGGTGAAGGTCACCCCGGTGAGCGGCTCGGTATAGATGTTGTTGTCGAGCAGGTAGACGCTGATGTCCGACGGCTTGAAGCGCCGCGCCGGGTTGCTGTCCGGCGTGGTCAGCTCGAGCTCGAACAGGAAGCGCGCCCCGGCCTTCAGCTTGTGCCCGAACGCCTCGAACTTGTAGGTCGGCCGGAGGTCCCAGCTCTGCGCCACGTAGGCGCGGCTGCCCCGCAGCGTCGCGTCGCGCACGAAGGTGCCGACGCCGAGCGTATGGTCGAGCACGACCAGCGCGCCGAACGCGCGATCGGCGGCGCCGCCCTCGGCGAGCCGCACGCTGGCCGGCCGGTCGTCCTCGACGCTCGCCGCCGGCTTCTCGGTCGCCGCGCTGTCGGCCGGCGCGGCGGTGTCGACGGGCGTCGCGGCGATCTCCTCGACCCCGGCGGCCTCGATCTTCTTCTTCGCCGCCTCCATGTCATCCTCGAGGGCCTGGACCTCCGCGGCGTCGGGCGTAGCCGGCGCAGTGTCGGTCGCGGAATTCCCCGGGTCGGTCGCCGGTTCCTCCTGGGCCCGAGCAGCCCCGGGGATGGTCAACCCGGTCACGAGGAGCAGGATACCGGTTGTTCTCACTTGCGACTCCCTCTCCGGCGCCTGCCGGCACCGGTCACGCCAACTCGCCGAGCTGGCCTCGATCGCTATTCAATGAGTGAGGCACGCGCCACCTATCACGCGCCGTGCCAGGCGACGCCTGGCTCCGGCTCACACGCTCTGTCACACCAAACATCCAACAAAATGGCGGCGCTCGATCTTGGGCAGGATTGAGCCAGGCGGGTGTAGCACCGCGAACCTACACGGTCAACGGTTTTCGCCCACGAACCCACACGCACGCGCGCCCGGCGCGCCGCGTCGCTTCCGTCGTCGGATCAACCGGTTGCACCCGGTTGCGCCCCGGATCGCCCACGCCAGGTTCGCGAGAAAGAACCGATCGTCGGAGGGGCGCGGCGCGTTCCTCAGCGGCGCGGCCCGACGTAGGTGCGCCGGATGCGGCCGATGCTCTCGATCCGCTCCATCGCCAGATCGTTCGCCGCGAGATAGGTCGGGACCTTGTTGGCCCGCGCCTTGGCGAACACGGCCTTGAGCGTGTCGTAGATCCCTTCCGCCTGCGCCAGCGCCCGCTGCTGGTTGTAGCCCTCGAGCTCGTTGGCGACGTTGATCAGCCCCCCGGCGTTGATGACGAAGTCCGGCGCGTAGACGATGTCCCGGTCGGTGAGGCGCGCCCCGTCGCCGTTCTCGTCGGCGAGCTGGTTGTTCGCCGCGCCGGCGACGATGGCGCAGCCGAGCCGCGGGATCGTCTCGGCGTTGAGCACCCCGCCCATCGCCGACGGGGCGAAGATGTCGCAGCGCACGGCGTAGATCTCCGCCGGCGGGACGACCTCGACCGTGAAGTCCTTGCTCACCCGCGCCAGCGCCTCGGCGTCGACGTCGGCGACCACGACGCGGGCCCCGGCGCGGGTCAGGTGGCCGACCAGGTGATAGCCGACGCTGCCGACGCCCTGCACCGCGACCGTGAGGCCCTCGAAGCTGGTGCGGCCGAGCTTCTCCTCGATGCAGGCGCGCATGCCGGCGAAGACGCCCACCGCGGTGACCGGCGACGGATCGCCCGAGCCGCCGAGCGCGCGGGAGATGCCGACCACGTGGCGCGTCTCCTTGCGGATCTCCTCCATGTCGCGCACCGAGGTGCCGACGTCCTCGGCGGTGATGTAGCGGCCGGCGAGCGACTCGACGCAGCGGCCGAAAGCGCGCCACAGCAGCTCGCTCTTGTCGCGCTTCGGATCGCCGATGATCACCGCCTTGCCGCCGCCGAGGCTCAGGCCGCTGACCGCCGCCTTGAAGGTCATGCCGCGCGACAGGCGCAGCACGTCGGTCAGCGCCTCCTCCTCGGTCTTGTAGGGGTACATCCGGCAGCCGCCGAGCGCCGGGCCGAGGACCGTGTTGTGGATGCCGCACAGCGCGCGCAGGCCGCTGCCCTCGTCGCGCCAGTAGATCACCTGCTCGTGGCCACGGCGGGCCAGCTGATCGAAGATCGGGAAGTCCGTCTTGGCCATGGCGCGATCCCCCTGCGGCGTGGCGGCGAAAAACCGCGCGGTCGGCATATCGCCGGCGCACCTCGACCGTCAATCGCGCGGGCGGCCGAGCGCTCCGAAACGACAGAGCCCGGGTGGCACCCAACGTCGCTTTGACCTATGCTGGAGCTGACGCGATGAGGCCGTCCGGAGACCACCCGACCGCCCTCCCCCACCTGCCCCCTGCCAGCGCGGGCCGGTCGGACTTCGTCTTGGCCGGCGTCGCCCTCGTCGCGGCGATCGTCCTCGGGCTGCTGCTCGCCCGCGAGGCGCCCCGGGCGGCGAGCGCGCGGGCGATGACCGGCCAGGTGACCGAGCTCGTCGGCGGCGCCCGGCGACGCGCCGCCGACAACGTCGTCTGGCACACGCTCCGCCTCGGCGACAGCGTCCACGACGGCGACGCGGTGTTCACCGGCCCGGACGCCGCCGCGCGGGTCCGCCTGACGAGCGGCGGCGAGCTGACGCTCGAGCCGAGCTCGCTGGTCGTGCTCACCGGCCTCGCCGGGGAGGTCGAGCTGCGCCGGGGCGGGCTGGTCGCCCGCGCCAGCGAGGGCGGCCTGCGCGCGGTCGCCGCCAGCGGCGCGGTCATGATCGGCGAGACCGGCTCGGTCCACCTGCGCCAGAACCCCGGCGAGCCGGCGGTCGTCGAGGTGCTGGGCGGCAGCGCGCGCCTGGTCACGACGCTGGGCGAAAAGACCCTGACCGAGAACCAGGCCGGCGGGTTCGATCGCGCCGGCAACCTGGCGCCGGCGACCACCCGCCCGGCGCGCCTGACCGCCCCGGAGAGCGGCGCCCGCCTCTTCTTCGATCGCAACCCGACCGTCCCGCTCACCTGGCAGGCCGAGGCCGGCCAGACGTTGGTGCTGCAGCTCGGCCGCCAGGCCACCTTCGAGACGCTGCTCATCGTCACCCGGGTCGACGCCGTCGCCGGCCGCTACCTCTTCGAGGCCCCGGGCGAGGGCGTCTACTGGTGGCGACTGTGCGACGCGCAGGGCGCGCCGCAGAGCGACGCGCGGCACTTCATGGTCCTGCGCGAAGCGGCGCCGGTGCCGATCTACCCGCAGGCCGGCGACGCGGTCTATGTGCCGCCCGGTCAAGCGATGACCTTCCTCTGGTCGGCGGTTCCGGCCGCCGATCACTACCACCTGGAGGTGGCCACCAGCCGGGACTTCTCGCCGCTGCTCTACCAACGCGAGTGCGCGTCGACCGAGCTCCGCGTCGACGAGCCGTGGCCGGAGGGCAACTACCACTGGCGCGTGCGCGCCTCCGCAACCCCGGAGCGACACCCGCCCTTCTCGATCCCGACCAGCTTCTCGTTGCTGCGCGCCCCACCGCTCGGCGTCCCCGAGCCCATCGACGAGGAGATCCGCGTCGATGGCCGCTAACCTCTCCACCTTGATCACGCTCGGCCTGCTGGCCGCGGCCGCCGCCGAGCCCCCTTCGGCGTCGCGCGTCATCCTGCGCTGGCGACCGATCGATGGCGCGGCCACCTACGAGGTCCAGATCGCCGCAGACCCGGCGTTCACCCGCATCGTCGCCGAGGGGAAGACCGCCGAGACCACCTTCGTCTGGGGCGAGTACCCGGCGACGCCTCACCACTGGCGCGTGCGCGCCGTCTCGGCCGAGGGGCGCACCAGCGTCTGGAGCCCGGCGCGGGTGATCAGCGCCGAGCTCGCGGCGCCGCGCCCGATGAGCCCGAAGGCCGGGGCCAACCTGCCGGCCGAGGGGAACGAGACAGCGGTGAGCTTCGCCTGGGAGGCGTGCGAGCTGTGCGTCAGCTACCTGTTCGAGCTCGACCGCGACGCGCGCTTTGCCCGGCCGCTCGTCGCCCAGCCGCTCGCCGACCGGACGCTGCGCCTGCGCCTGCGCGGGCTCGGCCGCTTCTACTGGCGCGTCACCGGCGTCGA
>JBFYZW010000750.1:0-10278 GCA_041309305.1 Deltaproteobacteria bacterium
CGGGGCCGACGGCGGCGGGGCCGACGACGGCGACGCCGGAGGGGAGGCCGATCTCGACCCACCGGTGCCGATCCGGATCACCACGGTGCGCTGCACCTCGGGCGCGGGGGTGTACCTCGAGGGCAACGTGTTGCGCGTCGAGGTCGACTTCGACGCGCCGGTCACGGTCAACGGCCAGCCATCGCTGGCGGTGCAGCTCGGCGCGTCCGTGCGCTCGGCGTCGTTGAGCAGCAGCCAGGCGCAGCGGTTGCTCTTCACCTACCCGATCGCGGCAGGCGACGCCGACGCCGACGGGATCGAGGTCCTCTCGCCGCTCGACGCCGCGCCGGACGAGATCGTCGACGCCGGTGGGGTCCGACCGGTCGAGCTCGACTTTCCGCCGCTCAGCTTGCCGCTGGTGCGGGTCGGCGGGCCGGTCACCGTCGGGGGGTTCGTCTGGATCGGCGGCACCACCAGCACCAACGTCGCGCCAGCGCTCGGGCCGACTCCGGACCAACCGGCGGCGACCAACGACCCCGGCTCGCGCTCGGGGTCGGTGACCTGGCGGGACGCCCAGGGCCACCTGTGGCTGTTCGGCGGACTCACGCGCAGCGCGCGCGGGCGCAATGACCTGTGGCGGCTCGAGCCGGGCGCCCGGTTGTGGGCCTTCGGCGGCGGCCTGAACGCCGACAACCCCGACCCGGTCTACACGGTGGGCAGCGAGATGCCGGCCGGCCGCGAAGAGGCGCGCGGTCACCGGCTCGCCGACGGTCGAGTGCTCGTGGCCCACGGCTTGACCATCTCCACCGTCGTGCCGACGTACCGGGCCACCAACGGCCTGTGGGCCTGGGTGGCCGTGGACGCGACGTGGGCCTGGCTCGGCGGTCGGGATCACTACGACGATGGCAACGCGGTCGATTGGGGGACGGCGGGCGTGGAGGCGGCGACCAACCTGCCCGGGCCGCGCCACGGGCACTGCACCTGGTTGGATGCGGCCGGCAGGTTGTGGCTGTTCGGCGGCAACACCGTCTACGCCCCGGGCTCGAACGGGTCGATGGCCGACCTGTGGCGCTACGACCCGGTGAGCACCTACTGGACCTACGTCGGCGGGCCACAGACGCCAACGGCGCCCAACCACGGCACGCTCGGCGTCGAGGCGGCGGGCAATTGGCCACGCGGCAACTACCAGGCGACCACCTGTTGGGCGACCGCCGACGGAAGCCTCTGGCTGTTCGGGGGCGCGACCGGTCAGAACATCGGTCGCATCGGCGCGCTGTGGCGCTATCGGCCGAGCACCGGCCAGTGGACCTGGATGGCCGGGCCGAGCACGACCGACACCGCCGGCGTGTACGGCACGCTCGGCGTGCCGAGCGCTGCCAATCAACCCGGGGCGCGCGAGGGGGCGGCCGGCTGGGTGGACGGGCGCGACGACCTCTGGTTGTTCGGCGGCTACGGCTTCGACGAGACGGGGACGCGCGGTCGGCTGAACGACCTGTGGCGCTTCCACGTGCCGAGCAGCACCTGGAGTTGGATCGCTGGCAGCAAGGTGGCCGACGACGCTGGCAGCTACGGGGCGCTCGACGTCGCCGCGCCGTCGAATCTGCCGCCGGCTCGCGCCCGGGCGCTCGTCTGGCAGGTCGGCGACGCCGTCTGGCTCTTCGGCGGCAGCGGCACCGCGACCTTGCACGACCTGTGGCGCCTCGATCCCTGAGGGCGCACGTACCGCCGGATGGGAGCGACAACTCCGCCGCGCGGGTCAGGCGCAAGCCGGCGGAGTGGCGCACACGCGCGCGAAAATAACATGTGGCCGCTGGGTTCGCCGATCTCGCGATGTGATAGGTTCTCAGGGGTTCATGGGTGATTCTCTGCAGCGCGCCGGCACGACTCTGGCGCTGTTTCTGGGGGCTTGCGTCGCCCGAGACGGGTACGACCGCCGCGACGTCGAGTTGGGCGCGGTCTTCTCGATTCGGGGGGTGTCCGGCGGCTCGGACGCCAAGACCGACGCGTGGTTGTCCGGAAACAGCGACGCTCCGGTGCTCGCGTGGGGGGCGGCCACCGGCGCGACCGTGTATGACGTCGTCGTCCTGGCGTACGACGGGCTGACCGAGCGTTGCGCTGCTCGCGGCGTCGTTGCGACCGAGGCGACCCTGGCGGGGTGTGCCCTCGTGGACGGGACGTCGTATCGGGCGCGTGTGGTCGCGCGAGACGAGCGCGGCCGGCGAAGTTTGGCACAGAACGATCTGTTCATCTTCACGCGTCTTGCCGCGAGGTCGGATTCCTGGTCCGTCGCGATCGCGGCGACGGAGGACGATGGTTGGCTCTGGGCCGAGGACCCTGGCTTCGGCCAGGGCAACGATGCCGTCTGGTGCGGCGAGTGGCGGGCGGGGTATCCGGAGTTCTGTTACCTGAGGTTCTCGCTGCCGGGGGCGATCCCAGGGCGGGCGCGGGTCGCCAATGCACGCCTGCGCATGTGGGGGATCGACACGGACTCCTGGGACACGGCGGTCGATGCGCTCTTGGTGCGGGCGGACGTGAGTGGGGACGCACGCCAGGTGGAGGACCAAACCTACTACCCCGGTGAGGCGAACGGCCCGGTGCTCACCACCACCGAGGTGCTCTGGCAGACCGGCGCGGGACCCGGGCTGACCTGGGTCGGGGGCGCGTGGAATGAGTCCCCCGATCTCGGTCCTGTGGTGCAGGAGGTGGTCGACGCTCGCGGAGGCCTGTCGGCCGGTGCGCACCTGCAACTGTGGGTGACCACCGCCGCGCTACGAGGCGCGGCCTACGATCTCGAGGCCGAGGACTACTCCCACGGCAACGGCCATCCGGCGGAGCTTGCGCTCGAGGTCCGTGTCGATGCCGAGGCGCCGACGCGCTTCGCCGTCCTCGGGGTTGGGGGTGGCGTCGATCAACGTGCCGATGCCGTCGTGCAGGACGTGGCCGCGCCGCGTGTGTATTGGCAGGATGCGCTCGGTGAGTCATCGTACGCAATCACGATCCTGGGCGACGACGGCACCACGGTCGAATGCGCGACGGTCGAGGTCGGCGAAGACGTCACCCACGCTGACGTCCCCGCGTGCACGTTGACCCCGGGGGGCGACTTTCGGGCGCAGGTCGTGGCGCGCGACGCCGCCGGTGCGAGCACCGTCGCCGACAACGCGCCGTTCCGCTTCCATGTCGGCGAGCCCGGCGTGGTCTTGGTGCAGCCGGTCTACCCGCGCCACGCCAACTGGCTCGACTACGTGCAGAACCACAATGGTGGCACGAGCCGGTACGACCAACCGGACCAGACCTGCAACATCGGTGCGGTTACCGACGCCGACTCCTGCGTTCACGCCGGTATCCTGCGCCAGGCGTTTCCGGTCGGCGTGGGAGTCTGCACTGGCATCACCGCCTCCGACAGTCTGGGCGCCTTCCACTGGCGTTGCGACGACGCGGGCGGCTCCGCGGTCGTGCGACTCGGGGGACTGCGCGAGGACAAAGGCCTCGCGGATCTGGTGACCGCGACCGCCTGGCGCGACAACGCCCTCGAGATCCGCCGCGACGGCATACCGGTGGCCACGAGCGCGAACGAGACCTGGTGGTCCAATCCGGTGGCGGCTGTGCCAACCGGACCCGGGGTCCAGACTCTGGATCAGTCTGGCACCATCTACGTGTTCGCCGGCGACGTGGTGACGGACGGTGTCTATCTCGCTCGTCCGCGGGTCGCGCTCGTCGGTCTCGCGGGCGCGACGATGCGCTATTCCGGCGCGGCGGCACAGAACTGCGCGTGGGGCGGAGCGCCGTACTCCGAGAACTGGTGCGTCGTCTTCTCGGACCAGAATCAACTCTGGATCGAGGGGCACCTCCGCGGCGATGCGGTGCCACGGGCTCCGGAGTTCGGGCTAACCCTCGAGTCCCGAATGAGCACAGTGCGCAACGTTGCGATCTGGAACCTCCAGGATTTGAGCTGGGCGCTGCACACGCACTACTGTGTCGGCAGCCGTTTCGAGAACCTGCGACTGACCAACAACAACCACATCGGGTTCTATGTTCAAGGCGGCGAGGGCAACGTCATCCACAACCTCGTCGGCGCCAACAACGGCCGCGTCCTGGAAGCGGCCGTCGCGCCGGCGAACTGGACCCTCACCCGGCTCGTGCTCGCCAGCTCGTACGGGCCAGGAATGACGCTCATGGAGGGAACCACCGGATTCACGTTGAGTCACTACTCGTCGTTGAACAACGAGGCCGTCTCCCAGATTGGTGTCAGCATCGGGGACTCGGACGCCAACACGTTCCTCCAGGGGGCGATGGCGGATGCCTTTGAGCTCGTGGGCACGTCGAACGGCAATGAGCTGCGGGCGGCGGCGGTCGCCGCGGTTGTGCCGAACGGCAACGTCAACGCGACGCTCGACGGGGTGGTCACCCCGGCGGATTTGAGTGCTACCTTCGTTGGGCCGGTGACCTCCGACGATGCCCGCAACGTCTCGGACAGCAACGGTGTGGCGTCCCATTCTCCGGACCTCGATTGGACCGACTTCGAGACCGGGTTGCGCGGGTGGGGGTTGAGCAGCGCGGGGTCGTTCGAATACGGGCGGTGCGGGCCGTCGGAGACCTGCCAGATCTGGGATTATCGCCTGTCCGCCACCGACACGGTCGCCCTCGCTGTCAACGATCCGTTCGTCCCCGGACAGCCGTGCCCCGCCACTGCATATCCGAGCCACAGTGATGGCTCGGGCCGAACCTATCTGGTCAACGCCCTCGAGTTGATCCAGGACGGCGCGGGCAACGACAACGGCCTGTGTGAGAGCGGCGAGGATTGCGTCTACTCGCCCAACCTCGGCGCCTTCCAGGGGGAGGGCGATCCGCGCTCGCGCGCGCCGTGCGTCTTCCAGGACGGCCCGGTCTCAGGTGTCACGTTGTTCGCCCACCCGGCCGACGGGGTCTGAGACCGGCGCGCTCAGGGGGAATCGGCACCAGCCGAGCAGTCTCCCCTGATTTCCCGAGTCGGAGTATAGGGAGGGGCGCTGCCAGCGGGTCTCCAACTCGACGACCGGGGCGGCCGCTGATCATGCCTTTGCCGGGCGGCGGTTCACTCGCCGCTGACAAACAACCGGCGCGCCGCGGCCAGGCCGCAGTGTTGGAAGGCGTCGTAGGCGACCGCAGCCCGCTCGGCGATCGCGGCGCCGGTCTCGTCGTTCAGCCACCCCTCGAGCGCGGCCGCGAGGACGTACGCTTCGGGCGCCAACAGCCCCGTCGTCCACAACAACGGCCGCGCCCCGGCCGTTTGCAACGGCGCGGCGAAGTAGGTGCGGCTGGCGCAGGCGAGCACGATCGCCGGGCGTTGGCGCCCGTCGGCGTGCTGCGGCGGTGCGGCGAGGGTGAAGTCCATCAGGCCGTCGTGGCCGACGTAGACCAGCAGATCGGCGGCGCCGCCGCTTCTCACCTCGGGCATCGCGGGCACGGGGGCGCGCTCGCTCGGCCGGCCGGCGGCGGCAGCGAGGAAGTCGGTGACGGCGCGTTGGATCTCGGCGCCCCGGTACGCCTCGGCGAGTAGGAGCACCGCGTGGCGGCGGTGACGAAAGACCACCTGCTCGAGCACGGGGCCGTCGCCGGCCCCGGCGTACGCGAGTCGCCAGTCCCCGCCCCGGTGCAGGAAGGTCTTCACGCCGTAGCGCGCGCCCCAGTAGAGGTTGTTGCGCGGGTCGTCGCCGTTGCCCAGCCGCGGCGGCACCGGGACGATGCCCTGTGTCGCATTGTCGGCCAGGGCGACGAAGACGCGGATCACCCGCGGCGGAGACCGCGCCGCGTCCGGCATCGGCGCAGCCGCGAGCAGCGCCGCGAGCAGGCAGAGCACGCCGGTCGCCGCCTACTTGATGGCCAGCAGCTCGACGTCGAAGACCAGCATGCCCGACGGTCCGCCGGGGCGGCTCGGCGTCTCCCCGTAGGCGAGCCCCGCCGGGATCCAGAAGCGTGTCTTCTCGCCCTCGACCATCAGCTGCAGGCCCTCGGTCCAACCCTTGATCACGCCGTTGAGCGGAAAGGAGGCCGGCGTGCCGCGCTTGACCGAGCTGTCGAACATGCTGCCGTTGGTCATCCAACCGGTGTAGTGCACCTCGACCGTCTCGGTCGCCTTCGGGTGCCGCGTCCCTTTGCCCGGCTGCAGGACCTTGTAGGCCAACCCCGACGCGGTGGTCTTGGCGTCGGCCGGTGGCGCCGCGACGTCGGGCGGCGCCGGCAGGTCGCCGGCCTTCTTCTTCGCCTCACGCGCCTTGTCGCGCGCTTCGCGCAGGCGGCGGTTCTCGACCTGCCGTTCGGTCAGGTACTCCTCCTCGTCGGCGCGCTGGCAGCCTACGGCGCCGAGGAGGAGCGCGACGCCGAGGGTCACCCGCAGGAATGTCGTGGTGTATTGCATGGGACTGTGTCGTACCCAGATCTGCCGGCCACGGCAAGTCTGGCGGCGCGCCCTGCGGGGATGTCACGGGCTTCCTCGGGCTCGTTCAGCAAACACCAGCCGTGGCCGCGGCGACGGGCACGGGCGTCTATCCGATCTCGGTGCGCAACGACGATGGCAAGCTCTCCAACATGATGCCCCTCACTGTCGTCGATCCGGTCGCGAACGACGGGGGCCCCGGCGACGACGGCGGACCGATCGGCGGCGACCCGGGTTCGGGCGCGGGCGGCATCGAAGCGCAGGGCTGCGGCTGCGACGCGGTACCAGGCGGCTCGCTGGCGTGGGGCCTCGTTCTGTCGTTTTTCGCCTGCCGCCGGCGCGGTCGCCGCTGACAAGATCGGGACGGCCGTGCTTGCGGTGTACCATCTCGACGAGCTGCAATGATCGTCGCTCTGCTGCCTCTGTTGATCACCGGCGCTGGGGAGCTTCCGCGCCCGGTGGTGTCGTCGCCGAGCACGGTCCTCACGTGTCATTGAGTCGGCACGGCGAAGTCCCTCACCACGGCCATGTGCTGCATGTTGAAGGCGCCACTGTCACCCGCCAGCACTGGCGCCACGGCGCTGAGCGGCGAGAAGACGCGGCTGTCGAACACCAGACCGGCGGCGAACGGCTGCGCGCCAATCTGGACTGGCACCGCGAAGGCCGCGAGGTCTGCGTCGACCAGCACCCAGTCGTAGGGCTCGTCGCGGTTGGCGTTGGTGTAGCCGTTGCCCGCCTGGTCGGCGGGGTGCGGCGGGGCGGTGACGACGACCTGCGCCAGGCTGACGATGGCTGCTTCGCCCCGGCTCTTGGTGTTGAGATCCCCAGCCACCACGAGGTAATCGCCGCCCGGCACCGTCGCCGCGATGCGCGGGAGCAGGGCGTCGATCTCGGCGGCGCGGGTGGTGGCGTTGCTGGTCAACAGGTGCAAGCTCACCACCCACAGGTCCTTCGGCCCAGGGAGGTCGATACGGGCCCAGGCGAAGTCGCGGTTGTCGACGCGACTGTCCGGCCACTCGCCCGCCTCCACGATAGGGTACCGGCTGATGATTCCGTTCGGCACGTCCCCTACCTCGCGGGCGTGGTAGAAGCCGTCGCCGAAGGCCAGGGAGACGAAGGCGCGGATGTCCCAAGGGGAGTCGTCGCCATAGCTCATCTCCTGGATGGCGACGACGTCGGGCGTCAACCCCTGGAGGATGCGGATGCCCTCGCCGGGATCGTAGGACTGGTAGTTGCCGCTCGAGAGGTTGGCGGCCATGATCCGTAGGCGCAACCGCGGCACGCTGCCGCTGCAGGGGCCACAGTCGAGTAGCTCGCCACAGCCGTCGTAGGCCTCGCCGCAGCCTTGGCCCAGCGCGGCGCAGGTCGTCGGCAGACAACCGCAGACATTGGCGGCGGCAAGACCGCAGATACCGGGCGCCGGGCAGGGGCCGCAGAAGCGCTCGGCGCCGCAGCCGTCGGCGATGAGACCGCAGGCCGCTGCCGGACACGGCGTCGGTACGCAGCCACAACGGTTCGGGGCGAGCGCGCCGCAGGTGGAGCCGTCCCAGCACGGACCGCAGTCGACCTCGCGCGCCACACCGCAGCGGTCGGTGACGCTGAGCGGGCCGCAGTCGGCCCAGTGGAGCCAACAGAGCTCGGCGGCCTCCGTCGGCCGGCACCCGCAGACGTTGGGCACCCCGCCGCCGCCGCACGTCTCGGGCGGGATGCAGGCGCCGCAGTCGATCTCGCCGCCGCAGATGTCGACGATCGTGCCGCAGTCCGCGAGGCTGTCGGCGCAGGTGGTGTGCGCGCAGCTATCCGGGCCGCAGACGTTGGGCGGCGCGGCGCCGCCACACATCTGACCGGGTGGACACTCGCCGCAGTAGACGAAGCCGCCGCACCCGTCGGGGAAGTCGTCGCAGTTCTTGCCCGCGCGAGTGCAGGCTTCGGCGTCGGGGATGCACGGCGCCGTACCGCAGACGTTCGCGACACCGCCGCCGCCGCACTGGAGCGGCGGCGTGCACGTCCCACACGAGAGGATCCCGCCGCAGCCGTCGTCGACGGCGCTGCAGTCGAGGCCCAGGGCATCGCAGGTCGTCGGCTCGCAAACGACCGCCGGGTCGCGACAACTGCTGGCCGCAGCCACGACGAGCAGCAGACCCAAGTGCCCGCCGCCGCCTTCTCTGATGCCCCGTGACACCAACGACCAACACCACAAAGATGAAGGGCTCACCGTCGCGCGACGTCCTTGCCGACGCGCGGTCGGACCACACCATAGCTCCGCTGCACAAGCACTGCCAGCGACAGCCGGCGAAGCAGACGGTCGCGCTACAACGGCGCCGGCGAGTCCCGCCGTCCGTCTCCTTGGGCTGTGGTCATCGAGCCGAGTTCATGCGCGGCACGCGGCCGAGGTCTGTGACGTAGGTCGGCTGCAGACCGTAACGGCTGTTGGGATGAGCACGAAACTGTTTGAACAGGTACAGGTGACCTTGGCTGAGGAAGAGCGCACAATCCAGATCATTGAGCTGCCGATTGCCGTCGTACCAGCGCAACGACCATTCGGCCTTGTCGAGGTCAATGCCTCGCCGGGCAGCATCCGGAGCCGACATGCAAGGGAGCCGGTCTGGGTTTTGCGTTCTGAGCCGCGCGATGGCCCCGTTGACGTACTTGATCTCCTCGCGACTCAACGTCCGCCCGGTCTGTTCGGAGAATCGATTGATGGTCCGGGCTTGATCGTAACCGGCGACCTTCAGCAAGGAAACGGCAGCAACTTTCATCTCCTCCTCCTCGCTCGTCTGGCAACCATCTTGCCCAAGACGCCAGGGCCCCTGCAACCCGCGCGCGAAGCCGACTCACTATTCCATCTCAGCCAACCAGGCTTCCGCTGCTCACACTGGAGATATCATCGCGGGGTGTCGGTTGGCGAGAAGATTCTGACAACCTGACGGCGTGGCTTGCGGACGGGCGAGAGTGTGCCCGTTCTCGAGGGCAGGACACACAGTCCGTCTGGGCCGCCGTTCCCTATCGGGGGAGGGGGTTCGTCCCGCCCATGCACGGGCCGCGCATCTTCATCCTCGAGTCGCGCGTCGACACGGTGACCGTCGCGGTGGACGAGGAGTCGGCGGCGACCTTCGCCGGGGCGGTGAGCCGATCCCCGCGCTGGCCTTTTGCGCTCGCCCTCAGCCGACCGGCGGCTTGCCGCCGAGCCGGCCGGCGAGCAGCTCGACGAGTGGGGCCAAGGTCCCAACCAGGGCGTTGTCGGTGCCATAGAGCGAGAGGTTGGCGCCCTGGAACATCTCGGCCAATGCGTGAGCGACCTCCGGCACCTGGCGCTGCGGCAAGATCTCCTGCTCCAGCGCCTGCCGCGCCCGGTCGCGCTGCAGCTCCCCCTCGACGGCGAGGGCCTCGAGCTCGTTGTCGAGACGGCGGACCTCGAGCGCCAGGGCGGCGTTGTCGCGTTGGCGCTCGAGCGCCAGCCGGCGGCGCGGGGCCTCCGTTTCGATCCGCTCGCGCTCCAGCTCGTCGGCGAGGCGAACCCGCTCGCGGGCCCGCTGTTGTTCGGCGCGCTCGTCGGCGAGGGCCTCGCGTTGCCGCTGGCGCGCCGCTTCCAATCGGGCCTGCTCGATCCGCTCGGCCATCGCGATGTGCGAGCACTCGCTGCGGGCGGCGATCTGGTCGCGCAGCTCCGCCTCCAACTTGGCGCGCAGCTCCTGGTCGACGATGAAGACCTGGGCCACCTGGACGATCTCGAGGGCGATCCCCCAGGCGCCGGCACCGTCCGGCGCGCCGCCCGCGACGCGCGCGAGGGCGGCGTGCACCCCCCCCGCCAGCGGCGAGTTGCGCGCGGCGATGCAGCGGGCCAAGGTCATCAGCGAGACCACGTCCCGCAGCTCGCCCAGGCAGAC
>JBFYZW010000751.1:0-4276 GCA_041309305.1 Deltaproteobacteria bacterium
CTCTGCCTCGCGCTCTGGCCGGAGCTGTACGCCAAGGTCTTCGCCGCGCCGCCGGCCGAGGCGGGCGGGCCGTAGCTCAGTACTCGGCGGTCAGCTGCAACCCGGCGTCGAAGAACCAGCCGCCGTAGCGGTAGTCGCGCAGCTGCAGCGCCGCGCTCTTCTCGGCCCGACGCTCGGTCAAAAGCCCGAGCCCGGCCGAGAGGTCGGCGCGCAGCGCGATGAGGCCCTGCCCGTGGCCGGCCGGCGGGGGCGGCGGACACCAGCGCCAGCCGCCGCCGAGGCTCACATGGTGCACGTCGCCGTCGAGCAGGTTGCCGACCCCGCCCGGGACCGGCGCCGGCGTGGCACGGAAGCCGTAGCCGGCGCGCAGCGCCACCGCCTCGCCGACCAGCCACTCGGCCCCGAGGCGCGGCACGACGACGTCGTGGAACGCCGGGGCCTCGCGGGGCGGGTAGTTGAGTGTCTGCGCCACCGGCGAGTCGTCCTTCGGCGTCGCGACCACGAACGGACCGACGAAGGCCGACCAGTCGTACCAGGTCAGGTCGGCGGCCAGGGTCACGCTGGCGAGCGGGCGGACGGTGAGGCCGGCGGCCAGCTGCTGCGGCGCGTACCACATCACGCTCTCGAGCAGCATGCCGACGTCGATCGCGACGCCGGAGACGTCCATCCGGGTCACCGCGTCGACCTCGAGGCGGTGGTAGAGCGCGCCGCGATAGGTGACGCCCACGGCCCAGCGGTCGGAGGGTTGCCAGCGCACGCCGCCGGCGAGCGCCGCGGTCGGCTGCAGCTCCCAGCGCAGGTCGTTGCGCACCAGCTCGGCGCTGACCGCCGGCACCCGGTTGTCGAGCACCATCCGGCTGTGGGCGAGGATGCTGAGCGTCAGGCCAACCGCCAGCTGGTCGAGGAGTTGCCAGGCGCCGCCGACCATCAGCGACAGCCCGTCGAGCCGATCGTCGTGCATCACCCAGCGCGGGCGCTCGTCGATCGACTGCTGGTAGAGGACCATCGGGCTGTCGAGCCCGAGGCCGGCGTGGATGCCGAAGCTGAGGCGCAGCGGCAGGTGGACGCAGAAGCCGAGGTTGACCAGGTTGCGGTCGGCGATCGGCGCGGCGTCGAGCTCGGCCGGGGCGCCCTGCACGGCGAGCGCGTGGTGGGTGCGCGTGTAGCCGACGCTGGCCGCGTCGGTGGGGCAGAAGGCCAGGCCGGCCGGGTTGTAGTAGACCGCGGCGAAGTCGACGCTCAGCGCCGTGCCGGCGCCGCCCATCGCCTTGGCTCGCGCGCTGAGGCCGAAGACCTCCTCGGTCGGATTGGCGCGCGCGACGCCGGCCGCCCCGGCGACGGCGATCAGGATGACCGTGGTCGCGCGGAGCCGTTGAGGGCGAGCCGACATCGGTCCGCTACTCCCGGCCGCGCAGGCGGATCAGCCGGTAGATCGCCGGCAGGCCGGTCTGCTCGTCGCGCAAGAAGTCGATCCCCTGGGCCAGGCTGCGCTCGGCGTCGGCGCGCTGCCAGACCTCCGTGCCGCGGCAGGCGTTGGCGTCGGTCCGGCCGGCGAGGTCGGCCCACAGCTGGCCGAAGAGCTGCGCCGGTGGCTCTTGGTGGCTGGTCGGGCCGGCGTCGCAGGCGCGCGCGACGACGCCGAAGAGCAGGTGGTGCGGATCATCCGCCCAGAGCACCGCGAGGGTCGAGAAGAGCCGCCCGCCGGCGAAGCTCTGCAGCGCCTGGCCACCGAAGCGCAGAAGCTCCCGGCCGCGCGGGGTCTCGGGATCGGCCTGCTGCACCAGCGCCGCGAGCACCTGGGCCCAGGCGCCGAGGCGATCGCCGCTCGCCGATGGCGACGGCGTCAGCGCGTCGGCCACGCTCTGGTCGATTGCCGCCCGCTCGGGGTGGGCCGCGTAGGCGTCGCCGAGCCGCAGCGCGGCGGCGAGGTCGGGGCTGGTCAGGAAGCGCTGACTGTCCTGTCTGAGCGCGTCGAAGGCGCAGGTGCGGGTTGTCGCGTCGAGGTCGAACAGCCGAGCGGCGAAGGCGAGCAGCACCTCGTAGGCGGGCAGCAGCCGGCGATCGGCGAGGCGGCGGCGATCGTCGGCCGGTGACGGCGTGCCCCGATCGTCGAGCACCGTCCGGCTCAGGTAGCCGCGCAGGTGGGCGACGATGCGCGCGAAGCCGGCGCGTGCGCCGGCGAGCTCGAGGCGGCGGGCCATGAGCCGCAGCGGGGCGAGGATCTGCAGCGCGTGCGAGGTGCCCGCGACCCACCCGCGCCGGGTGAGCAGCGGCTGTCGGTCGTCGGTCAAGAAGGCGAAGGAGTCGACGACGACGTCGGCCATCGTGCCGTCGCCGTCGAGCGCCGGGACGGTGACCAGAAGGTCGTTGAGGTCGAACAGGCTGTCGAGCCCGCCCTGCTCGAGCACCGCCAGCACGGTGGGCAACGCGCGGCGCACGACGCTCTGCCCCGGCGCGGCGTCGTCGCGGCCGAGATCGTCGGCGACCAGGCGCAGGATGTCGATCAAGGTGCGCAGCTGGCCGCGGTCGTCGAAGGCGTTGGCCAGCGGCAGGTAGGCGTCGAGCACGCCGCTCTTGGCCAGCGCGTCGAGGGCCATCAGATCGGCCCACACCGCGTCGCCGTCGCAGCCGATGAGATCGAGGGCCGCGGCGCCGAGCGTGGCGCTGACGCCGGGCAGGATGTTCATCACCCCGAGCGACGAGTCGATGATGGTGCAGGCGGTGCTCGGGCTGCTGTCGGCCATCACGCCGATGACCACCTCGGCCACCGTCTGCCCGCCGCTAAACGGCACCGAGCCGCAGTCGGCGGCGGCGAGCAGCTCGATCGCCTGCTCGAAGGCGCTGCGGTTGTCGACCCAGCCGACCCCCACCTCGAGGTAGCGGCGCGGCAGCGCGTAGTCAACCGGCACCGAGCGGCTCTCGTCGGGGGGCGCCGGCGAGCAGACCTCGTCCTTGGCCAGCGCGACGTAGGCGAGGTTGAGGCGCAGCTCCTCGGGCAGGTCGCGGGCGTCCTGACCGAGCTGGTGCAGGACGTCGAGCAACAGGCGCGCGGTGGACGCGCCGGTGCTGTTGTCCTGCTCAAGGACGTCAGCGAACAGCGGCACGAGCCGCTCGCTGAGCGCCAGCAGCTCCGGGTCGTCGAAGGTGACGCCGCCGGCGTCGAGGGCGACGAGCAGATCGCCGGCGGTGATCAGCACCTGCTCGGCGGTCTCCGGCTCGTTGCGCAGCAGGGCGGCGAAGGTGGCCAGCAGCGTCATCGTGCGCGGGTAGCGCAGGTCCTCGATCAGCGCCCAGGCCAGGTCGGCGAGCGGGTGGTCGTCCTCCGGGTAAGTGCGGCAACCGGGCGCCGCCGGCGTGCAGGGGATCGGCGCGCCCATGCCGATCCGAGCGAGCTCGACCGCGTCGGCCGGAACACCGGCCGAGAACGCCTCGCCGGCGAACTGCAGCAGCACCGACAGGCCGGTGCGCTTGGCGTCGACGTAGGCGAACAGCGGCTCGCCGTCCGGCGCCAGCGCGCGACCATAGGCGTCGCGGCCCTCCCCGTCGTCGAACGGGGCGAGAAACAGCGGCTGGCCGCCGAGGTCCACCGCGCGGCCGTCGGCGCCGACGTCGGCGGCGCCGTCCTGGTCGGCGTCGACGAACGGCGCATAGAGGCGGCCGGTCTGCGGGTCGACGCGCACGGCTGGGTTGCCGTGGCGGTCGCCGAGCACAGCCCAGGCCGGTGCGCCGAGGTCGACCTCCGGCGCGAGCCGGTCGTCGCGGAGCAGATCCTGGTGCAGGTCGGTCAGCGCCGGCCCTGGGCAGTCGGCGGCGGTCCCGGCGCGCTCGAGCGCCGCGCCGGCGAGGTCAACGGCGCGCTGCGCCATCGTGCTGTCGAGGTCCTCGGTGGCTCCGAGGTCGGCGAGCGCGGCGACCAGCGCCGGGCCGGCGTCGTAGGTGAAGGTGCGCTGCCCGAGCCCGAACAGGTGCCGTCCGGCGAGCAGGCTGCGGCCCTGGAGCAGCGCGAGCAGCTCGTCGAGGGCGGCGCGCTCCGGGTCGACCGCGTCGTCGACCAGCAGCGCGAGCGCGTCGGCGAGCTCGCGGGTCAAGGCCGGCAGCCGTTGATCATCGACCAGCGGCAGAAGCACGCTCTCGACCGAACCGGCGAGGTTGACACCGACCTCCGGCGTGATGACCTTGTCGAAGGCGTCGACGAAGGGGCGCCGGCTGGCGGCGAGCGCGGTGCTGCGCTCACCGGCACACTCGGCGCTCTCGGCGACGTTGGTTGCGACGATGG
>JBFYZW010000752.1:0-10965 GCA_041309305.1 Deltaproteobacteria bacterium
GGCCACCCCCGCAGCGGCGTCGCGTCGACCGCCGCGAGCGCGGCGAGGAAGTCGGGCCGCTCGCCGTGGAAGAAGGTCACACCGTAGTCGGCGCAGCCGCCGCCGTCGAGGCGCCAGGTCACCGCCCGACCCCCGACGCCGCGCCGGTCGAGCACCAGCACCTCGGCGCCACGCGCCCTGAGCGCCGACGCGCAGCTCAGCCCGGCGATGCCGGCGCCGACGACGATCGCCTCCGCCTGTTGGTCCGCCATGCGCTCCGCTCCCGCGGCCTTCCGCCGCGGCGGCAGTCTAGAGCAACTCGCGTGGCCGGGGAAGCATGACCCCCCGCATGCCCCTCCCGGGCCCGGGGCCCACGCGCCGTCCCACCGCGCCGTCCTCCGCACGGACGGTCACGATTCCCGATCACCATGAGAGGCCTCGCCCGAGGAAGAACCGCAAACGGGGTGTGCGCGAATCGCGCACCCCCGTTTGGCAGACGACCACGTCTTCGTCACTTGCGCGTGCGAGAGCCCGTTCGTCGCGCTGCGGCACGAGCCGATACCATGGGCCGCGCGCCTCGCTTCGGCTAGAATGCGAGGGTGATCGCCCAGTTGCCGGAGGCGTCGATGCACAAGGCTCTCCTCTGCCTGACCTTCGCCGCGCTGCTCGGGAGCTGCTCCAGCCGCTCGCCGTTCGCGGTGCTCACGGTCGAGGACCCGGCCGGGGTCGCCACCAGTTTCTCGACGCTGCAGGTGGGTTTCGCGCGCAACGCACTCCAGCCGGTGAAGGTGAACAAGACCACCTTCCCGCTCAGCGTCACCGTAACCGCGGCGAGGTCGGGTCGCTACGTGCTCTGGGTCGAGCCACGAGACGCCGGGGGCAACCCGCTCGGCCGGGGGAAGACCGAGGCGCGCTTGCGCTCCGACGGCACGCCGACCGCCACCGTACGCCTCGCGAAGGCTTGCGCCGCCGACCCCGACTGCAACGACGCGCTCTTTTGCACCGGCCAGGAGAGTTGCGACGAGGGGATGTGCGCCGCGGCCGGCAACCCCTGCGCCGCGAACGTCGAGTGCGCGACGAGCACCTGCGTCGAGCTGGGCAGCGGCGACGGCCGCTGCGACGTCATGGTGAACCACCTCCTGTGTGGCACAGGCTCCTACTGCAACCCGACGCGCGGCTGCGTCGAGGGAACCGGTTGCCAGGAGACCAGCGACTGCGCCGACGGCCTCGTCTGCAACGGCGAGGAGCAGTGTATCAACCTGGTCTGCGCGCCGGGGCTGCCGCCGAGCGTGAATGACGGCGACATCTGCACGCTGGACGGCTGCGACGACGCGCGCACCGGGGGCGGCGCGGAGGCGGTCTTCCACGTCGCGCTCGCCTCACTCGACGGCTCGGCCTGCACCATCCCGAACACCGGCCCACCGTTGACGCCTGGGGTCTGTGTTTCGAGCAAGAATGGCTGCAGCGAGTCGGCGTGCGGCGACGGGGTCACCGACTTCGAGACCGAGGAGTGTGACGACGGCAACGCGGTCGAGACCGACACCTGTCTGTCGGCGTGCACCATCGCCCGCTGCGGGGATGGGCACATCCTATCCAACAGCACCGAGGTCTGTGACGACGGCAACACGCAAAGCGGCGACGGCTGCCGAGGTGATTGCAGGAAGATCGAGGTCTGCGGCGACCGAGAGCCCGACGCGAACGAGACCTGCGACGACGGCAATACCAACCCCGCGGACGGCTGCGACGGGTGCCAGCGCACGACCTGGCACGCGCGGGCGGTCATTGGCGGCAGCCTTCTCGCGACCGCGGCGGGGCTCAATCTCCCCGGAGGCATCGCCGTGGACCGCGCCGGCAACCTGTTCGTGGCGGACACCGAAGGCCACCGCATTCGCAGGCTGGCGCCGGACGGCGTCATCACCACCGTGGCGGGGACGGGCACCGCGGGCTCTTCTGGCGACGGGGGTCAGGCCACGAGCGCGCAGCTCAACTATCCATACGGCGTCGCGGTGGACGGGCTCGGCAACCTGTTCGTGGCGGATTCCTCCAACAACCGCATTCGCAAGGTCGCGTGGGACACCAGGGTCATCACCACCGTGGCGGGCACAGGCACGCCGGGCTTTTTTGGCGATGGGGGTCAAGCCACGAGCGCACGGCTCTACTACCCACAGGGCGTCGCGGTGGACGGGCTCGGCAATCTGGTCGTGGCAGATAGGTCCAACCACCGCATCCGGAGGATCGCCGCGGGGACGGGGGTGATCTCCACGATCGCGGGTACCGGGACGTACGGCTTCTCGGGCGACGACGGCCCCGCCGTGTTGGCGCAACTCTACAATCCAACGAACGCAGCCGTGGACGGATTCGGGAACGTGTTCGTAGCGGACCACAGCAATTACCGCATCCGGAGGATCGCCGCAGAGACGGGGGTGATCTCCACAATTGCGGGTAACGGGACGTACGGCTTCTCGGGCGACGGCGGCCTCGCCACCAGCGCGCAGCTCCGCCACCCCAGCGGCGTCGTCGCGGACAGGCTCGGAAACCTGTTCGTGGCCGACGAGTCCAACCACCGCATCCGGAAAATCGCCGCGGGGACGGGGGTGATCTCCACGTTCGCGGGCACGGGGTCGGCGGGCTTCTCGGGCGACGGCGGTGCCGCCACGAGCGCGCGGCTCAACCAACCGCGGGCTGTGGCGGTGGACGGCCAAGGGAACGTGTTCGTGGCCGACACCGAGAACCACCGCGTCAGGGGGATCACGGCGGGCACGGGAGTGATCTCCACGCTTGCGGGCACGGGGACTCCGACCTTCTCGGGCGACGGCGGCGCCGCCACGAGCGCGCAACTCAACGGTCCTGCAGGCATGGCCGTAGACGGGCTAGGGAACTTGTTCCTGGCCGATTTGTCCAACCACCGCATCCGGAGGGTATCCGCGGGGACGGAGGTCATCTCCACGACTGCGGGCACAGGGACGCCGGGCTTTGCGGGCGACAGCGGTACGGCCACGAGCGCGCAGCTCTACCATCCCAAGGGGGTGGCCGTGGACGAGCTTGGCAACGTGATCGTGACGGATTCGGCCAACCACCGCATCCGCAAGATAGCAGCGGGGACAGGGGTGATTTCCACCCTGGCCGGCACGGGGACGGATGGCTTTTCGGGCGACGGCGGCGCCGCCACGAGCGCGCAGCTCTACTACCCATCCGGTATCGCGATCGACGGTGATGGGAACGTGCTGGTGGCGGATTGGGCGAACCACCGCGTGCGGAGGATAGTGGCCGCGACCGGTGTGATCTCCACCATCGCGGGCACCGGGACGTGTGGCTTCTCGGGCGATGGCGACGATGCCACGAACGCGGAGCTCTGCGACCCGAGCGGCGTGGCCGTGGATGATCTCGGAAACGTCCTCATCGCGGAGTACTCGAACCACTGCATCCGGGAGATCGCCGTGGACACGTGGGTGATCTCCACGATCGCAGGCACAGGGACGTGTGGCAACTCGGGCGACGGCGGCGTCGCCGCGAACGCGCAGCTTTGCTTCGTCAGCGGCGTGGCCGTGGACGGACTCGGGAACGTGTTCGTGGCCGATGAGTTCCCCGACATCCGGAAGATAGAGGCAGGGACGAGGCTGATCTCCACGATCGTGGGCACCGGGACGGAGGGCTTCTCGGGCGACGGCGGTTTGGCCACGAGCGCGCAGATCAACCTCTTCGTGTCCGGCGTTGCCGTGGACGGCCTGGGGAACGTGCTCGTCGCGGACAGCGAGAACAACCGCATCCGCAGGATAGCGGCGGATACGGGGGTCATCATCACGGTTGCGGGCCAAGTGGCACCGGAGAGCATGGGCCCGGCGGCCCAAGCACGAGTCGCGGACCCCCGCGCCGTGGCGCTCGCCTCCGGCGACTGGTTGTTCGCCGGAGGCTCTTCCGGGGTCCTACAGCGACTCCGTGGCTCGGACGATATGCTCAAGGCGGTTGCGGGTCGGTACCCTCACACTCCTGCCCTCGCCAATCTTGCCCGCTTCAGAGACGAGACCTTCGGCATGATCGGCGGCGTCGCCGTCGATGAGAGTCCAGGCATCATCTTTATCACCGAGACGAACCGAAACCGCCTGCACGCGGTGACCATCGTCGACCCGGATGACGAAAACACCTGGACCATCGCCCCGCTCGCCGGGGATGCGGCTGCAGGCGCCGCGGGCTTCGGTGACGGCACCGCCGCGAGCGCCCGTTTCCGCCGGCCCACCGGGCTGTTCCTCGACACCGCCGCGCGGACCCTCTACGTCGCCGACACCGACAACCACGTCATCCGCGCCATCAATCTCACAACCAACACGGTCACGACCCCCTTCGGCACCCCCGAGACGCTCGGCTTCTTCGGCGACGGGGACCTGGCGACCCAGGCGCTGCTCAACGAGCCCCAGGCGCTCACCCGCTGCCCGAACGGGGACGTCTTCGTCGCCGACACCGGCAACCACCGGGTCCGGCGGGTGAACGCCGCGGGCATCATCACCACGGTGCTCGGCGACGGCACTGCGGCCTCCTCGGGCGAGGGCTCCCCCGCCTGGACCTTCCCGGTCGAGGAGCCCCGGGGCCTCATGTGCGACGCGTTCGGGAATCTCTACGTCACCTCCACGAGCACCGTGCGGATGTTGCCGGCGACCGATGCGGGCGTCGTGGATGGCGAGGGCCCGGTGCAGAGCATCTACGGCGCACCGCCGCGCGCCGACTTTCCGGCCAGCATCTCCGAGTGTCTAACCGGACTCTTCGTCACGCCCGACGACCACGTCTTCGTCACCGACTCGTGCGAGGGGCTGTTCGTCGAGCTGTGGCGCGAGCCGATGCCGTAGGGTGGCTGAGCGGCCCGCCGGCCACGGCCCCGCCACCGGTCGTGGCACTCACATAGCTCCCGGAGATCACCAGGCGTCTCAACGCTGGTGACAGAGATTCCGCTGGTACGCGAGCCAGCTCGCGGACGCGCGGCGCGCCCAGCGATCGTGCCGGGCGGGCAGCGACCGGACGGCTTGCCACGCGCCCACCGGCGTCATACCTTGCCGGCCGATCGCCAGATCCCAACTTCCCGCGGAGGACATATGACCCGTACCCCGACCGAGGTGCGCGCCATCCTGAAGGAGGAGAAGGCCCGCTTTCTGCGCCTCATCTTCTCCGACATCCACGGCATCGCCAAGAACGTCGAGATCCCCGACACCCAGTTCGACAAGGCGCTGGCCGGCGAGATCATGTTCGACGGCTCGTCGATCGAGGGGTTCGTGCGCATCCAGGAGTCGGACATGCTCCTGCAGCCGGACCTCGGCTCGCTGCGCATCTTCCCGCACGACGGCGGTGACCGGATCGCGATGCTCATCTGCGACGTCGCCACCCCGGACGGCAAGCCGTTCGTCGGCGACCCGCGCGGCGTGCTGCGCCGCGTGACCGGCAAGGCCGGCGAGCTCGGCTACACCGCGATGATGGGCCCCGAGGCGGAGTTCTTCCTCTTCCAGCGCCACAACGGCGCGCCGAGCACCGAGACCCACGACCGGGGCGCCTACTTCGACCTGGCGCCGGTCGACCGGGGCGAGGAGGCGCGACGCGACATCGTCAACGTGCTTGAGAAGATGGGCTTCGAGGTCGAGGCGGCGCACCACGAGGTCGCGCCCGGCCAGCACGAGATCGACTTCAAGTACGCCGACGCACTGACCACCGCCGACAACATCCTGATCTTCAGGCACATCGTCAAGAAGATCGCCCTGAAGCACGACCTGCACGCGACCTTCATGCCCAAGCCGCTCTACGGCGTGAACGGCTCGGGGATGCACACCCACCAGTCGCTGTTCGACAGAAGCGGCAAGAACGTCTTCGACGCGCCGCGCGAGCCGTACGGTCTGTCGCGGCTGTGCCTCGCGTACATCGGCGGCATCCTCGCCCACGCCAAGGGTTTCTGCGCGATCACCAACCCGACGGTGAACTCGTACAAGCGCCTGGTCCCCGGCTACGAGGCGCCGACCAACATCGCCTGGTCGGAGCGCAACCGCTCGCCGCTGGCCCGCGTCCCCGACCGCCGCGGCACCGGCACCCGCGTCGAGGTGCGCATGCCCGACCCGGCGTGCAACCCGTACCTCGCGTTCGCGGCGATGCTCGCCGCGGGGCTGGACGGCATCGAGCAGGAGCGCGACCCCGGCCCGCCGGTGAACCAGGACATCTTCCACCTCTCGGAGCGCGAGAAGAAGAAGCTGAAGATCGAGAACCTCCCCCCCGACCTCTACGGCGCGGTGCGCGCGCTGCAGAAGGACGAGCTGGTCCTCGCGACGCTCGGCCCGCACATCAGCGAGCAGCTCATCGCCGCGAAGCTGGCCGACTGGCAGGAGTACATCAGCATCGTGCACCCCTGGGAGGTCGAGCGGTATCTGATCAAACACTGACCGGCGCCAGCGGGCGCTCGATTGACACGCCTCGGCTGAGACATTATCTCAGGGAGCGAAAAACCGGCACCTCGACCACGCAAGGAGAGAACGATGGCCAACCTCAAGGGCAGCAAGACGCACCAGAACCTCAAGGACGCCTTCGCCGGCGAGTCGCAGGCCAACCGGCGCTACCTCTACTTCGCCAAGCAGGCCGACGTCGAAGGCTACTCGGAGGTCGCCTCGAACTTCCGCGAGACCGCCGAAGGCGAGACCGGCCACGCGCACGGCCACCTCGACTTCCTCAAGGTGGTCGGCGATCCGGCCACCGACCTGCCGATCGGCGACTCGATCGCGAACCTCAAGGCGGCGATCGCCGGCGAGACCCACGAGTACACCGACATGTACCCGGGCTACGCCAAGACGGCGCGCAGCGAGGGCTTCGCCGAGATCGCCGACTGGTTCGAGACTCTGGCCAAGGCGGAGAAGTCACACGCCGGCCGCTTCGAGAAGATGCTCAAGTCGATCTCCTGATCGACATCCGAGCCCCTGACCATCCCCCCTGGCGCGCCGCGAGGCCGCCCTGGAGTGTTGTGCGATGAGCGAGCAGCGCATCTCGTATGCCCCGACGCCGGGGCTCTCCTACGACCCCACCGACCAGGTCTACTGGGACGCCAAAGGCCTGCGCGACGAGGTCGTGCGCGTCTTCGAGATCTGTCACGGCTGTCGCATGTGCTTCAAGTACTGCGACGCCTTCCCGCACCTGTTCGAGCTCATCGACCAGAAGCACGACGGCGAGGTGCGCAAGCTCAGCGACGCCGAGATCCAGGGGGTGATGGATCGCTGCTTCCAGTGCAAGCTGTGCGACGTGCAGTGTCCCTACACGCCGCGGGACAAGCACGAGTACCAGCTCGACTTCCCCAAGCTGGTCCACCGCTGGGACGCGCAGGCCTACCGGCAGCGCGGCTCCGAGCACCCGTTGCGCGACGCGATGCTCGCCGACCCGGACAAGGCCGGCCGGATGGCCCGGCTGTCGCTCGGCATGGTCAACGTGGTCAACCGGGTGCGCCCGGCGCGGGTGATGATGGAGAAGGTGGTCGGCATCCACCGCGACAAGCTGCTGCCCGAGTTCGCCGGCGAGACCTTCGACGCCTGGGCGAAGAAGAACGGCTTCGTCAAAGCGGAGCCGGGCGGCGAGGCGGTGCTCTTCCAGACCTGCTTCGTCCAGAACAACGACCCCGGGCTCGGCCGCGACATCCTCGAGGTGCTGCGCCACAACCAGGTCGACGTGCGCGTCGTCGTCGGGCTGGTCTGCTGCGGCATGCCGGCCTGGGAGCACGGCGACCTCACCGCGCTGCGCCGACAGGCGAAGCGTGACCTCGACCTGCTGCTCCCGTTCGTCGAGCGCGGCGCGAAGGTGCTGGTGGTCAACCCGACCTGCTCGATGATGATGCGCCGCGACTGGCCGGAGCTGCTCGAGGGCGAGGACCGCCAGCGGGCGGCGACGCTCGCGCCGGCGGTGATGGATGTCTCCGAGTTCCTCTGGTCGATCCGCAACGAGCCGCGCTTCTCCACCGCGTTCAAGAGCGCGCCGCCGGGCGGCACGATCGCCTATCACGCACCGTGTCACCTGCGCGCCCAGGGGGTCGGCTTCAAGGGCCGCGACCTGTTGCGCAAAATCCCCGGCGTTACCATCACCGCGACGGTGATGGAGTGCTGCGGCCACGACGGCACCTACGCGATGACCGTCGAGGGTTTCGACGCCGCGCGGCGCATCGGCAAGAAGGCGTTCGACGGCATGCAGGCGGCCAACGCTGACCTCTGGTCGACCGACTGCCCGCTGGCGGCGGTGCAGTTCGCGCAGTTCGCCGGGAAGAAGCCCATGCACCCGATGTCGATCCTCGCCCGCGCCTACCGCGAGAACGGCTTCGGCGGGGAGAAAGGAAGCTGAGCCGATGAGGCCCGTACGCCGTGACGAGCTGCTCGACCTGACCGCCTACGAGAAGGCCCGCCCGGCGCTGCGCCGAGAGGTCATGGCGATCAAGGCGCCGCGGCGCATCCACGTCGGCGAGGTGCTCACCTTCCTGTTCGAGAACCGCGAGACGATCCGCTACCAGATCCAGGAGATGCTGCGCGCCGAGCGCATCGTCCAGGAGCCGGAGATCGCCCACGAGCTCGAGACCTACAACGAGGTGCTCGGCGGCGACGGCGAGCTCGGCTGCGCCCTGCTGATTGAGATCGACGATCCACAGGCGCGCGACCGGCTGCTGCGCGAGTGGTTGGCGCTGCCGCAGCACCTCTACGTCGAAACCAAGAGCGGCAAGCGCGTCCGCCCGACCTACGACGCTCGGCAGGTCGGCGCCGACCGGCTGTCGTCGGTGCAATACCTGAAGTTCGACACCGGTGGCGAGGCGCCGATCAAGATCGGCAGCGACCTCCCGGCCCTCACCGTCGAGACGGCGCTCACCGCCGAGCAGCGCGCGGCCCTCGCCGCCGACCTCTCCTGACGCGCCCCGAACGCGCAACCTCCCGGCGCCGCTGGCGATAATCCTGGCAGGGCGCTAGACTCCAGGGCCATAGCCTCGAGGTGACGCATGCCGAGCGTTTCGATTATCTCCCCGGTCGGTGCAACGGGCTTGCTCGCCGCCGCCTTCGACGCCAAGGTGGCCAAACTCAAGCTCGAGCACGGGCCGGCGAGCGTCGACGTCCTCGAGCGCCGCGTCGACGGCGGCGCCGCGCTGGCGGCCCAGGTGGCCAAGCAGAGCGGCTCAGCGGCGGCGATCGACAGCCTCGACGAGCTGCACACCCTGTGCATGCAACGGCGCCTCTCCGGCGTGCAGCGCTTCTTCTCCCGCGCGCCGACCGCCGCCACCCGCCGCGCCGACGAGACGATCGACGCCGCGGTCAAGCTCCTCGCCCAGGCGCGGGTCGAGATCCAGCTCGCCGACGCCGACCTCGACCGCGGCTCGCTCGCGGCGCCGTTCAAGATGGTCCAGACGGTGATCTCGGCCTACGCGAAGGTGCGCGACGCGACCGACGCCAAGACGCTGGCCGACGCCTCCCCGCAGCAGATCCGCGCGCTGCACGCGGCGCTGGGCAAGCTCGCGACCCACGCCCTCGACGACCTGCGCGGCGACCGCGCCGCCGAGCGGGTGCACCGGCTCAAAGAGGAGCTCACCGCCCAACCATTCAACGGCATGAGCGGCAGCGTCATCCGCCAGGAGGCGATCAACTTCGACATCGCCCGCTTCGGCCTCGCCGAGCTATGCGAGCGCCTGGGCAAGTAGCCGCCCCGCCCCCGTCTCCCCGCTCAACCCTTCAGGTGCCGCGCCAGCCCGACCTGTCGCGCCGCGCCGCCGGTGCGATCGGCCTTGGCCGACAAGGCCGGCAGCTCGGGCAGGAAGACCCTGATCGCCATCGCCTCGGCGAGGTCGACCAGGTGAACCGCCAGGGCCGCGAGACCGCGCGCGTCGGCCGGCCGCCCGAGCGCGGCGGCGAGCAGGTCGGCGAGCGGGTCGGGCAGCTCGAGATCGGCGATGCCGGCGCGCACGACGTGAGCGCTGACCACGTTGTCACCCAGCTCGGTGGCCCAGCGCGCCAACCGCTCGGCGAGCAGCTCGACGACCGCCGGGTCGACGCCCCCCTCGACCAACAGCGGCGCCACCTCGCGGGCGCGGATCGGCGAGTCGGGGCGCAGCCGGCCGCCGTCGAGCAGCCCCTCGGCCAGGTAGTCGAGCCGGCTCACAGCCGGTCCTCGATGCCGAGCTCGGGGAAAGAGAGCCCGAACGGCGGGGCCAGCAGGTCGAGGGCGGCCGGAGCCAAAAAGGCGTCGGCGCGCGCCTTCTGGCCGAACTCTGTCGGCAGCACGCCGCCCTGGAGCTGCCGAGCGGAGACCGCCAGCTCGAGGCTGGAGACCGGATCGCTGAGGATGATCCGCTCGGCGTCGTCGCTCTCGACCGCCGCGGCGGCGAAGGCGCGCCAAACCGGCAGGCGCATTTCGCCGACCAGCACCGGCACGACAAAGCCGCGCGCGATCGCGGTGGTGATCTGGCCGACCGGATCGAGCCCGGCGGTGGTCTGATCGCTGAACACCCGACGCACGTAGGTCGCGCCGGTGAAACGCGACAGGAGATCGCCGAGCGCCCGAGCGGCGTCGAAGCGGTAGACCCCCTGCGCGTCCTGGCGGATCGCGTCGACGGCCTCGGGCCGCGCGACGTCGAAGCCGCGGCTGGCGAGCAGCGCCAACGCCTCGTCCTTCTCGACCAGGCGCTCGGCGCGCAGCGTCCGGCCGACGATCCAGTCGGTCAGCGCCTCGGCCTGGTCCGCGGAGAGGTGGGCCGCATGCGCCCGCGCCTCGGCCAGCGCCCAGTGCAGCCGCGGCCGATCGAGCAACAGGTGCCGGTCGAGGTCGGGGAGCGCCTCGTCGGCGGCGCCGTCGGCCCCGCCGCGGTTGGCGGTCACCTCGGCGCGGCCGGCGGCGGTCTCGGTCGGCCGGCCGTGCTCCTGCCAGGCGAAGAGCGGATCGACCTCGCCGCGGGCGAGGTAGCCGGCGCGCTCCGCCTGGTCACGCAACCGGGCCAGGCGCGGCGCGACCCGGGCC
>JBFYZW010000753.1:0-5233 GCA_041309305.1 Deltaproteobacteria bacterium
GATCTCGACCTCGCGGCGCTCGACGCGGCCACCTTGCGCGGCCTGCAGATCGTCGCCTGGCGCGCCTACCAGGCCGCCGGGAGCTCGGCCCGGCTGGCGCGGACGCTCGGTGAGACGCTCCTCGGCCGCACCCTCGAGCTCGACCCGGCGCGCGCGGCGTGGAACGCGGCGCACCCGGACCAGCTGGTCGCCATCACCGCCGGCGGCGCGGCGCCGCTCGCCGAGGAGGGATTGTGGGCGATCGCCGAGGCGGCCGACGGGCTGCCGGCGAGCTGCACGGTGCCGGTGAGCACCGGCACGGCGTTCGATCCCGGCGAGGCGGAGGTGGTCTGGGTCGACGAGGTCTGTGACCCGGATCGCTGGGTCGGCGCCTACTGCGAGCCGGACCGCTGGATCGAAGGGGAGTGCTACGACACCTGGGTGCCGGAGAGCTGCTCCGGCGGCTACTGGGAGGACCTGGGCTACTACGAGTACCGCTGCCAGAGCGACGGCTACTGCCAGTACATCTGGATCTCGCGCTGGGAGTACTTCGACGGCTCGTGCAGCGGCGGCTACTGGGACGAGGTCTGTTACCCCGGCTACTGGGAGTACGGGCTGTGCTACGACGGCACCTTCGTGCCCGGCTACTGCGAGCCCGGCCACTACGAGTACCGCTACCCGGGCGGCACCTGGACCTTCGTCAGCAACACCGAGGCGCCCGTGCAGTGCACCACGGTGCGCCCGGCGCAGCGGGCCATCGCCGCCAGCGTCGCCCAGGTGCTGCACGCGCTGGTCCTCGAGGAGCTCGCGCCCGAGTGGCGCTCGGCGCTCGCCGCGCTGGTCGCCTCCGGACAGCTGCAGGCGCCCACCGAGGCGACCTTCGACGCGGTGGTCCAGATCCTCGCCGCGACCGCGCCCTAAACGAACGGTCACGATTCCCGATCCCCATCAGCGGCCTCGCCCGAGGAAGAACCGCCAACGGGGTGTGCGCGAATCGCGCACCCCCGTCTAGCGCTCTTGCCCGATCGGGCGCGCGTCCCCACCTTCCTGGACATGCCCAAGCTCAGGCTTGCGTTGCCGTTCCCCGGGATCGTCTGGGCGTTGACCGCCTGCGCCGTCGCGACCGAGGTCGAGTCGACGACCGAGATCGCCTGCGGCGCGAGCCGTGACTGCCCGAACGAGATGACCTGCAACCCGAACACCTTGCGCTGCGTCGCCGGCGACGACCCGGACCTCACCGCGCCGGCGGTGCTGCCGCCGGTGCTGCTGACCCCGACCCTGGGCGACGCCGAGACGCAGTTCACCTTGCACCTGACGGTGAGCGAGCCGCTGCCGAGCCCCCCCGAGGTCTACTTCGAGGACCTCGGCGTGCGCCGCGCCTTCGCCTTCGTCGGCGGCGACGCCACCGAGCTGGACTACGCCTACAACCCGGACGGCACCGAGAGCGAGCTCGACCACCCGCTCCGCGTCGAGATGACCGACGCCGCCGGCAACCCGTTCGCCGGCCAGCTCGGCGTCACGATCACCTTCGACTTCACCGCGCCAGTGATCTCCAGCCTGCAGTGGACCCTCGCCCCGCCGCCCGGCAGCCAGCTGCGCGCCGCCGACGCGCTGCTCGGCGGGGGCCTCATCGACGGGCTCGCGGTCGCCGGCGATGGCTCGCCGCTGTCCACTGTCGTCGTGCTCGACGCGCCGCTCGACCCGGCCACGCAGCTCGCGGTCGAGGTCGTCGACGCCGACACCGGCGAGGCGGCCCGCGCGCTGGCCTTCGTCGCCCAGAGCGGCAGCCGCTACGTCTACGAGACGGTGCTCGGCGCGGGGCTGAGCGTCAGCGTCTACGCGGTGCGCGCCACCGCGACCGACGCGGCCGGCAACCAGGCGAGCAGGACCACCAGCGGCCTGTTCGACCTCGACCGCACGCCACCGGCCGCGCTCGACCTCGAAGCCGAGGGCACGGTCTGGTTCGAGCGCTCGCCCTACGGGACGCAGGGGGTGCCGGAGCCCTTCTTCGCCGTCCGCGGCGCGCCGGGCGCAGCCGAACCGGGCGCGCTGGTGCTGGCGCTCGGCCCGGATGGCCTGGTCGGCCCGCTGCTCGGCGTCGGGTCGGTCGACGCGCTCGATGGCTCGTTCTTTGTCCGCCTGCCGCCGGAGGATCGGCGGAGCGTGGACGTGGTGGTCATGGACCGGGCCGGCAACGCCCAGCCGCCGGCGCGCGTCCGGCAGGTGCGCTGGACGGTGACCCTGGCCGGCAAGCGCCCCGGCGTCGCGGTGGACAACCCGAACGTCTTTCTCGACACCGTGAGCCTCGCGGACCTGCGCCTGCCCGGCCTGGCCCTCGAGCGCGGCGAGGACGACGGCGTCGCGGGCCTGAGTTGCACCGGGTCGTGCCGCCAGAACGTGCTGCGCACCAGCGGCACCGGTTACTGGCGCGACCGGTTGCCCGCGACCCCCTGGCCGACCCCGCCCGACACCTTCGCGCCGCTGCGCCGGATGGCGGCCGCCTACGACCCGATCAGCCAGCAGGTGCTGGTCTTCGGCGGCTGGTCGACCTCGGGCACCACCTCGAGCGAGACCTGGACGTTCGACGGCGAACGCTGGATCCTGGCCGGCAGCGGCGGCCCCGAGCCGCGCTTCGGCGCCCGGATGGCCTACGACGCGAACGCCGGGCGGGTGCTGCTCTTCGGCGGCCAGCAGTTCAACACCGACCCCGCCTGCACCGGCCGGTCGGCCAACTACTCCTGCCCCGACCTGTGGAGCTGGAGCGGCGGGGCCGGCTGGCAGGCGGTCACGCTCTCCGGTACCGTCCCGACGGCGCGCAGCAGCGCGGGGATGGTCTTCGACCCGACGCGCGACCGGATGGTCATCTACGGCGGCCACGACGGGACCACACTGTTCAACGATACCTTCGAACTCAACTGCACGAGCGCCACCGCCTGCAGCTCCGCCCGCTACACCGCCGGCGCGCCGACCAGCGGCCGCACGCTCGCCGGCATGACCTACGACCTGGCGAACCAGCGCGTCGTGCTGCACGGCGGCGCGACCGGGCCGTGCTTCGGCTCGTGCACGGTGCTCGACGAGCTGTGGGTCCGGCCGTCGAGCGGCACCAGCTGGTCGGCGTTGAGCCTCGAGGGACGGCTGGCGCGCGCCGGCCACAGCCTGGTGGCCATCCCGGCGCGGCAGGCGATTGGCACGTTCGGCTGGGGCGACTGGGGCGCGCCGGCCACGACGCCGCGTTGCGCCGGCCCGTGGGGCTTGACCGGCGCGGGCTGGCAGTGCGGCCTCGAGGTCGCGGTGGAAGGGACCGGCGTCGGGGAGCAGGAGGGGACGGTCGCGGTGCACGACCCGGAGCGCGACCAGGTGCTCGTCTTCGGCACCGACTTCGACGGCTGGACCCACCTGTGGGCCACCGGCGTCGACGAGCGCCCGGCGCACGTCCTCGAGGTGGCCTTCGGCGCGGCGTTCGGCGGCAAGCCGCCGGTGGTCGCCCGGGTGAACTTCCAACCGGCCGGCGCCGAGACGCCGGTGGGCTTCGTCGCCGACGACGGCAGCGACTTCGGCGACCGCGCCGATGGCCGGCGGTTCGGCTGGAGCTGCGGCTGCTTCTACGGGGTCTGCCCGCCGCCGAACCGTGCCGTGGACCACAACTTCCCGGCGCCGAGCCAGGCCCACGACACCAGCGTGGCGATGCAGTTCGACGAGAGCCCGACGACCAAAACGCCGGCCTTCACCTGTACCTGGGAGTACGAGCTACCGAATGGCCGCTACCACGTGCGCGTGCTGCTCGGCAGCAGCGGCCCGGAGCTCGACGGCCAGCGCAGCTACGCGGTGTTGGTCGAGGGCGAGCCGGTCTCCGGGACCGCGACCGATCGCGACCGCTTCCTCGAGGTCGACGTGACCGTGGACGTCGCCGACGGCATGCTGACGCTGGCCAACGACAACAGCGTCGGCACCTACTCGAACACCATCGCCGCGCTGAGCATCGTCGCCGACACCCGCATCGACGGGCTCGAGCTCCAATGGCGCGCCGGCGCCGAGTCGACCGCCAACGGAGCCGTGCTGCTCGCCTGGGACGGCCAAGACTGGGCGGTGCTGGACACCGACCCGGCCGCGACCCCGGGGGCGTTGCAGACGCTCGGCTGGATCGCGCCGCCGACCGAACGCACCCTCTACCTGCACGGCGAGGAGCGTCAGCTGACCTTCGCGGTCGCGCCGCTGGGCGTCAACGGCGACCGCCCGGCCTTCGCGACGATCGCGACCGACGTCGTCTTTGCGGTGATCGACTACCGGGTCGACTGAGCGCTCACTGGCTGGTCAGCGAGAAGACCGCGAACGAGGCCAGCCAGTGCTCGCCGGCGTAATCGCCGGCGAAGGTCTTGGCCAGCGCGTCGGCCTGGTGCAACGCTGCGAGCCGGGTGAACAACGCGCCGCGCGCGTCGGCCGGCGGGAGGCTCTTCGCCAGGTCGGCGAAGCACCAGGCGCGCTGGAACGACAGGCCGACCAGGTGGACGAGCTTGGGGTCGGTGAGGTCGGAGACCGGCGCCGGTGCGCGCAACGGGCCGAGCGCCGGCGCGCCGGCCGGCGGCAAGAAGCCCTCGAGCCACCGCGCGAGCTCCTCGGGCGCGAGCACCCGGCGCATCACGTCGGCCTCGGCGAGGCAGGGTGAGACGAAGTCCTCGCCGGAGGGCTCGTAGGCCACCGGGCAGGCGCGATCGGCGAGGTAGAAGGCGCGGGCGCGGGCCGCGTAGCGCGCGACGAGCGCCTCGTCGCCGACGACGCGGGCGTAGTCGAGCAGGTGCGCGAGCGCGAAGGCGGTGTTCTGGTGCTGGCCGCTGCGCACCGGCAGCGAGAGCCGCTCGAGGTAGTCGGCTGCCGCGACCGCCAGGTGCGTGGCGAGCGGCGTGACCGCCTCCCGCCAGCGGGCCGCGTCCGGCCCGGGCGCCTGGTGCAGCTCGGCGCCGAGGCGCAAGAGCCACGCCCAGCCGTACGGCCGCTCGAAGGTCGCGCTGCGCGGCTCGCGGAAGAAGGCGAGCTCGCGCGCGAGCGCCGCCGGCGTCAGGTGCCGGTCGAGCGCGGCGCGGATCGCCTCGGCCTCGGGCAGGTCGGGGAAGAGCCGCAGCAGGCGCACCATCGTCCAGTGCCCGTGCACCGCCGAGTGCCAGTCGAAGCAGCCATAGAAGACCGGGGTGACCTCGCGCGGCGGCCGCAGCTCCGCGTCCCGCTCGTAGACGGCCCCGGGCTTGTTCGGGTACTCGCG
>JBFYZW010000754.1:0-3856 GCA_041309305.1 Deltaproteobacteria bacterium
CGCAGCCGCCGCGCCCTCGGCCGGCACCGCACCCTCGGCGCCCGGCTCGAGCGTGACCTCGGGGACCGCCACTTCCTCTTCCGCCGGCACGATCACCGTCGCGATCGGCTCGGGTTTGCGCGCCACGAAGGTGACCCCCTCCGGCAGCTTGATCGCCGCGGTGGTCAACACCTGGGCGATCTTCATCTCGGTGACGTCGGCGGTCAGCTTGGCCGGCACCCGATCGGGCAGGCACTGCACGACCAGGCGGCGGGTCAGCTGCGACAAGATGCCGCCTTCGGTCGCGCCGGCCGGCTTGCCGGTCAGCTCGAGCGGCACCTCGACGCGGATCGGCTTCGACATGTCGACCGCGTAGAGGTCGACGTGCAGCAGCTCGCGGCTCACCGGGTCGAGCTGGATGTCCTTGATCAATGCCTTGAACGTGTCGCCGCCGTCGATCTCGACATCATAGATGAAGCTGATGCCGTACGCGGCCCGCTGCAGGCGGAAGCGGTGCGGATCGAGCGCGAGCAAAAGCGGCTCGCGCCGGGCACCGTAGGCGATCGCCGGGGTGAGCCCGGCGGCGCGCAGCTTGTGCGCCTCTCCCTTTCCGGAGAACGATCGGGTCTTGCACTGAATGACGCTGGTGACTTCTGGCATGACACTCTCCCAACGCTCGCCTGTTCAAACGAACAGCGAGCTGACTGAATCTCCCTGGTGAATGCGCCGCAAAGCCTTGGCCAACAACGGCGCGACCGAGCGCACCTCGATCTTGCCGCAGGCCCGGGCCCGATCGCTCAGCGGAATGGTGTCGGTGACCACCAGCCGCTCGAGCGGCGATTGTTCGATCCGCTCGATCGCCGGCCCGCTGAGCACGCCGTGCGTCGAGTAGGCGAGCACCCGGCGCGCGCCCTGGGCCTTCAGCGCCGCCGCGGCGTTGGTCAACGTACCGGCGGTATCGACCATGTCGTCGACGACGATCGCGTCGAGCCCCTCGACGTTGCCGATGATGTTCATGATCTCGGCGACGTTGGGGGCCGGCCGGCGCTTGTCGATGATCGCCAGCCCGCCCTTCAGCCGCTTAGCGAAGGCGCGCGCCCGCTCCACGCCGCCCGCGTCGGGCGAGACGATCACCGTCTCGGAGCCGCGGTGGCGGTCACACATGTCCTCGAGCAGCACCGGCATCGCGAACAGGTGGTCGAACGGCAGATCGAAGAAGCCCTGGATCTGACCGGCGTGCAGGTCGAGCGACAGCACGCGGGTCGCACCGGCGGCGGTGATCAAGTTGCTGACCAGCTTGGCGGTGATCGGCGTGCGCGGCGCGACCTTGCGATCCTGACGCGCGTAGCCGAAGTACGGCAGCACCGCGCAGATGCTGTTCGCCGACGACCGCTTCATCGCGTCGATCATGATCGCCAGCTCGAGGATGTGCTCGTTGACCGGCGTGCAGGTCGACTGGACGACGAAGATGTCGGCGTTGCGGACGTTCTCGCCCACCTCGATGTACAGCTCGCCGTCAGAGAAGCGGGTGATCTCCAGCGCGCCGACCGGGATGTCGAGGTGCTCGCAGATCGCGCGGGCGAGCGCGGGGTTCGAGCTCCCGGAGAAGACCTTGATGGCGCGCTCGGCCATACCCACCTCGCCGCGCGTTGGTTGGGGCGCCAGGATTCGAACCTGGGAATGCCGGCACCAAAGACCGGTGCCTTACCGGGCTTGGCGACGCCCCAGTCCCCACGCGAGCAGCCCGTACGACCATCGCCGGCTGCTCCCTTCCACCGGAGGCATCCCCCGGCAAAAGGAGGCGGACAATTAGCGAAGATCGACGCAACTGTCAACGGCCGGCGTGATCCGGTTCCGGCGTGAAATCAACCGGCTATCCCGCCAACGAAAAGGGGCGCCACCCCCGGCTCGGAGGTGGCGCCCCAGAATCCTCGAGACGGGGCGAGCTACCCCTTGGCCTTCTTAGCCTTCTTGGCCTTCTTGGCCTTCTTCTTGCCCTTGGCGGCCTTCAGCGGGTTCTTCTCCAGGTACGCGGCCACGTCGAGCTTCCAGTCCTCGCCCTCCTTGGCCATGACGACCTCGTGCACGACCTCGCCCTCCTTGAGCTTCAGCACCGCCGAGGCGCCGTCCTCGGCGACGACCGGCTCGCCCTCGATCACGGCAGCGCCGAACGCGGCGAGCATCGCATCCTTGACCCCTTCGCCGCCCCACGGCTCGTTGAAGCCGGCCTTGAAGTAACCGGTGAGGGCCTCCTCGTCCTTGGCCTTCGCCGCCTCGAGGATCTTGCCCAGCACCGCGCTGGCGTCGGGCTTCGGCTCGGGCGCCGGCTCAGCAGCCGCCGGCGCGGCCGCGTCGGGCGCCGGCTGCTCGATCCCGGCCGGGGCGACCTCTTCGCTCGGCTCGATCGTCTCCTCGCAGGCCCAGAGACCACAGCACAACACGCCTACCGTCAAAACCGCGAAACGCATCATCGGCTCTCACTCCTCGCGGCCGCGGGCCGCATGGTTTGCCAAACAGACGTATTCTGGCGTACCGCGGACCCGACCGGCGGTCAAGCAAGGCCGCTTCAGGCTCCTCACCCCGACGCTCAGGCGGGCGGCTCCCAGGCGGTGTACAACACCCGGCGCACCTCGCCGATCGATGCGTCGGCCCCGGGCGCGCGCAGCTCGAACTGGGCCGCCAGCTGGCAATCGGTCGCCGCCAGGCGGTAGCTGAGCACCTGCGCCAGGTTGCTGATGATCTTCAACGCCGCCGGGCGCGCCGCGGCGCACATCTCGTCGAAGGCCCCGCGACGCAGCCGCCCGACGCGCACCGGCGCCGAGGCGCGCACCGTCGCGACCGCACGCCGCTTGACCAGCGCCTCGACCTCGCCGAAGACGCTCGGCGCCGAAAGCGTGGCGATGACGTGGCCGCGGCCATCGACACCGCGCTTGATCACCTCGACCGACCCGGCGAGCAGGACGTACAGCGGCTGGCGCACGTCCTCACCCTCGCGGATCAGCTCCTCACCGACCGCCGCCGCGTGCGGCTCCAGGTGCGCGGCGATCTCCTCGAGCTCGGTGGTCGAGAGCCCGGCGAACAACGGCATCCCCTGCAGGCTGTCGATCTCGATCGGCATCGTCGGACAGGTTACGGGGTATCACCGGCGAGGGCAAGTCTCGGGCCGGGTCAGGCGGGCGGACGGCGCGCGCCGTCGAACAGAGACCAGAGCTCGTCCGGCGCCGGATCCTCGACCCGTCGCGCGACGCGCCCGCCGGGCTCGCGGAGCTCGACGGCGACCGCGTGCAGGCCGAGCCGTGGCGCCGGCCGGCCGCCGTACAGCGGATCCCCGACCAGCGGCCGGCCGAGGGCGGCCAGGTGGACGCGGATCTGGTGACGGCACCCGCCGACGATCTGCACCTCGAGCAGCGCCGTGTCCCGCCCGCGCTCGCGGCAGACGAAGGTCGTGCGCGCGGCGCGCGCCGCGCCGCGGCGGGGCGCGCCCGACTCGACGACGAGCATCCGAGCCGGGTCGGTCGGGTGATGGGCGATCGGCGCGTCAATCACCCCGTGATCGTCGGCCGGGCCAGCGACCACCGCCCAGTAGATGCGGCGGAGCACACCGCGCCGGCGTTGCTCGACCAACGCCGCCAACGTGTCCCGATCGCGGGCGACGACCGAGATCCCGGAGGTCGCGTGGTCCAGGCGGTGCACCAGACCAGCGTCAGGCAACGCCGCGTCGCGCCCCGACCACGCGTCGTTGACCAGGCGCGCCACCGCCGCGCCGAGGTGCAGCGCGTCGCCCCAGAAGGCCGGCCCGCTGCCCAGCCCCGCCGGCTTGCTCACCGCCGCCCAGCGGTCGTCCAGGTGACGCAAACGAACCGCGTCGACGCGGGCG
>JBFYZW010000755.1:0-4558 GCA_041309305.1 Deltaproteobacteria bacterium
TCGCCGGCGCCGCGCTCGCCTTCGGCCCGCGCCCAGACGGATTCCGCCTGCGCTCGGAGCTGGGCAGCTACCCGACCTTCTTCTACCTCGAGGCGAAGGTCTACTTCTGACCTGCCGTGCCAGCCAGCGCGGGCTCACGGCGCGGAGAAGATCACCGCCCCGGCCGAATCGGTCGGCTGCGGCAGCTGGCCGACCTCGGTCCAGCCCGAGCCGTCGTCGGTGCGGAACACCTCGGCCCGCTCGATGATGCCGTCCCAGCCGCCGATGACGTGGAGCCAACCCCCAAACGAGAGCACCGCCGGCGCGGCGCGACGTTGCGGCAAGGCGGCGTGCGTCGTCCAGCTTGAGCCGTCGGCCGTGCTCCAGACGTTGGCGGTCAGCGAATCGTCGGCCGCCCGTCCGCCTACGACCCAGATCCGGCCGGCGTGGCTGGCCATCCCGGGCCAGCTACGCGCCGCCGGCAGCGGAGTGAGGGTCTGCCAGGTCGCGCCGTCGGTAGACCGGCGCACGACGGCGGTCTCGATCCCCTGGTTCTGACCGCCCGCGATCCAGATCGCGCCGCCGTGCACTTCCGCGGCGAAGTCGGCCAGCGGGTCAGGGAGCGGCGCCTCGACCCGCCAGGCAACGCCGTCGGTCGACCAGACGTCGGCGTAGGGATCCTCGTCTGAGCCGGCGACGCTGCCGCCGAAGAGCCACAGCCGGCCCGCGAAGGCGACCAGGCCGAAGGCCTTGCGCGCCGCGGGCAACGGCGTCTCGGCCTGCCAGATCAGCCCGTCGCCGCTCGACCAGACCTCGACGCGGGTGGCGTCGAGATCGTCCAGACCGCCGGCGTACCAGACTCGGCCGCCGAGCACCGCCGCGCCGCCCTCGGCTCGCGCCCCGGGCAAGGCCCAACCCCAATCGACGCCGTCGTCGCTCAGCCACACCGGCTCGTCGCCGGCGACGACGCGGTTACGCCGGTACGCCAGGCGCGCGCCGAACAGGTGCGGCTCGCCGAAGTCGTCGCCGGTAGGCAAGAGCCCCACCGCGGTCCAGGCGCCGCCGTCGAGGCGCAGCACCTCGCCCCGCTCGCTGGCCGCCCGGTTGCCGAGGAAGTAGAGCGCCCCCTGGAAGGTCACGAAGCCCCCCACCATCCCAGCCGGCAGCGAGGGCTCGGCCTGCCAGACCACGCCACCGTCGCTCGACCAGACGCCGTTCTGGAGCACACCGTCGCCGCCCGGGGGCCACCACTCGCCGCCGGCCCACCAGAGCCGGTCGTTGAACTCCGCCAACGCGCCGTTCGTGCGCGCCGCCGGCAGGGTGCCGGCTGCCGACCAGCTCCGGCCGTCGGCGGAGCGAAAGAGGGCGTCCTGCGGCAGGTCGGCGAGCCAGCCACCGCCGTACCACAGCTCACCCCGATAGACCGCCGCGGTGCCGGAGTCGCGCGCCTGGGGCAGGTGACCGGCGAGCGACCAGCTCGCGCCGTCGTCGCTCACGTAGACCTCGGTGTGCGCCGCGCTGCCGTCCCAGCCGCCGAGGAAGAACAGCTCGCCGCCGAAGCTGCAAAGCTCGCCGTAGCTGCGATCGGCCGGCAGCTCGCCGACCGCGGTCCAGTGGACGCCTTCGGCGCTGGCGAACACCCCGCGGGCCTCGCCGCCGCCCGGCCCGAGCCCGGCGGCGAGGAAGAGGCGCCCGGCGTGGACCGCCCCCGCCGCGTGCTCCCCGGTCGGGCTCCCTGGCGGGCGCCAGCTCACCCCGTCGTGGCTCGACCAGACCGAGGCGCCCACCCGCTTGGCGTTCCAGCCACCGACCACCAGCATCGTCTCGCTGTTCGGCTCCTGGTCGACGACCGCGATCGGCCCGAGCGACCCGGACACCGTGCCGTCGAAGACGTAGACGAACTGAGCGCCGACCGCGAAGAGCCGCGCGCCGCCCGGGAAGAGCCGCGCGCCGGCGTCGGCGGGGGTGAATGCGGTGGGCGGCGGCAGCCGGGCGCCGGCGTCGGTCGACGCGAAGCGCACGGTGCCGAGGTAACCGGTGACCAAGCGGCCACAGGCGTCGCGCGCCTCGACGGCGAGGTCCATCGCACGCCCGGCCTCGACCTCGCTCGCCGCCGAGCCGGTGAAGTGATGAAGCAGGAACGACTCGGGCGCGTCGCACGGCACCGGCGCGGCGTCGCCCAGAGCGCCGTCACCGCCCGGCGGCACCGCATCGCCCTCCCGGGCCCCTTGCTGCCCCCAGCGCGCGACGCAGCCGACGGCCGAGAAGGCGAGCGCGGCGAGCCAGGCGGAGCGCATCCGTCGATGGTAGTCCGCGCGCGTGCGATCGAGCAAGGTCCGGTTGCCCCCGGCCGGTCGATCGGCTAGGCAAGGTGACTAACTGCGTCGCTGCTGTCGGGTCGTCCCCAGCCGTCGTCGCCCATCCCCAAAAGGTGTCTCGATGCGTCTTCGCGCCCTCCCTCTCGGCCTCGCGCTCCTCGTCCCCTCGGCCGCCTGGCCGTGCACCAACATCCTGGTCAGCCGCGGCGCGGCGCAGGACGGGTCGACGATGATCACCTACGCCGCCGACAGCCACGAGCTTTACGGTGAGCTGGTGCTGCGCGCGCCGGGCAAGCACCTGGCCGGCACGATGATCGAGATCATCGACTGGGACGACGGTCATCGGCGCGGCGAGATCGAGCAGGTGGCCGAGACCTTCAGCGTGGTCGGCAACATGAACGAACACCAGCTGGTGATCGGCGAGACCACCTTCGGCGGGCGCGAGGAGCTCGTCGATCCGACCGGGATCATCGACTACGGGTCGCTCATCTACCTGGCGCTGCAGCGGGCGAAGACCGCCCGGCAGGCGATCCAGGTGATGACCGACCTGGTGGCGCAGTACGGCTACGGCTCGAGCGGCGAGTCGTTCTCGATCGCTGACGCGCAGGAGACCTGGCTGCTGGAGATGATCGGCAAGGGGCCGGGCCGCACCGGCGCGGTCTGGGTGGCGCGCCGCCTCCCCGAGGGGATGATCTCGGCCCACGCCAACCAGGCGCGCATCCGCCAGTTCCCGCTCAACGACCCGGCGAACACGATCTACGCCCAGGACGTGATCCAGTTCGCGCGCGAGCGCGGCTACTTCAAGGGCAAGGACGCCGACTTCAGCTTCGCCGACGCCTACGCGCCGCTCGACTTCGGCGCCGCGCGCTTCTGCGAGGCGCGGGTGTGGAGCGTCTTCCGCCGCGCCGCCCCGTCGCTGGCGCTCTCGAGCGACTACGCCGCCGGTAAGCCGGGCGCCACGCCGCTGCCGCTGTGGATCAAGCCCGACCGCAAGCTCAGCGCCCGCGACGTCATCGAGTTGATGCGCGACCACTTCGAGGACACGCCGTTCGACATGCGCCACGACGTCGGCGCCGGACCCTTCCACCTGCCCTACCGCTGGCGCCCGATGGTCTGGGAGCACGAGGGGAAGAAGTACCTGCACGAGCGGGCGATCTCGACCCAACAGACCGGCTGGTCCTACGTCTCGCAATCGCGCGCCTGGCTGCCCGGCCCCATCGGCGGCCTGCAGTGGTTCGGCGTCGACGACACCTACAGCACCGTCTACGTGCCGATCTACGCCGGCCTGCGCCGCGCGCCGCCGAGCTTCGCGCCCGGCGTCGCCAGCCTGCACCGCTTCAGCTGGCAGAGCGCCTTCTGGGTGTTCAACTGGGTGGCGAACTTCGCCTACGGCCGTTACCAGGACATCATCCGCGACATCCAGGTGGTGCAGCGGGAGCTCGAGGGGGACTTCTTCGCCCGCCAGCCTGAGATCGAGGCCGCGGCGCAGAAGCTCTACGCCGAGTCACCGGAGCTGGCCCGCGACTACCTGACCGCCTATTCGACCGAGCAGGCCGAGCGCACCGTCAACCGCTGGCGCGCGCTCGGCGAGGCGCTGTTGGTCAAGTACGTCGACGGCAACGTCAAGGACGAGAAGGGCCAGGTCACCCACCCGCGCTACCCCGACGACTGGTACGCGCGCATCGTCGCCGACCGCGGCGCCGAGCTGCTGATCACGCCGCTGCCGGGCGAGGCGGAGCGCGAGCAGCCGATCACCGTGACCGGCTACGTCCACTCGCGCGCCGAGCTCGGCGAGCTCGGCAGCGAGGTGCCGCTCGACTTCCCGTTCGAGCGCGAGAAGCTGGTGCTCCTGCCCGGGAAGAACCGCTGCGGTCACCCGCCGCGCTGCTGCGCCACCGCCCAGCCGAACCCCGCCGGCGACCGGCTGCTGGTCACGCTCCCCGAGGGCGAGCCGGAGAAGTGCGGCGCGCCGTCCTGGTGGCTGCGGCTGGGCAAGGACGAGCGCCGGCCGCTGTTCTTCGCCGACTGAGCCAAGCCTTCAGGCGCGGCGCAGCTCCTCCTCGAACAGGCGGGCCTGCTCCTCCAGCTCGGTGCCGACCTGCTCCCAGGCGGCGTTGAGCTCGGCGAGCAGCCGCTCATCGCGCTGCAGCTCACGGTTCAGCTCCGCCGAGCGGGCCGGGTCGGCGTAGGAGCCCGGCTCGGCCAGGGCCGCCTGGCGCTCGGCCTGCGCCGCCTCGAGCGCAGCGATGCGCTCCTCAGAT
>JBFYZW010000756.1:0-3254 GCA_041309305.1 Deltaproteobacteria bacterium
CAACGCGTCGGCGCTGACCGCGCGGTAGCGGGCGCGCAGCGTCTCGCCGAGCATCGCCAGGACCTCGGCGCTCCACAGCCCCGAGTGATCCTCGACCTCGAGGAGGAGCGTGGTGGTCGCCCCGGCCGGCCGCGCGCCGAGCTCGACCAGCGTGCGCGGGTCGTAGCGGCGGGTGTTGTAGGTGGTGCGGTAGCGGCGCTGCTCGACGCCGCCTGGCGCCACGTCCTCCGGCGATGGCGGGTCGGCGGTCATGCCCCAGAAGGGCAGTGGCTCGACGTGCTTGTCGCGGTAGAACTGCTTGTAGAAGAGCGTCGAGCGCAGCGCCCAGGAGCGGACCATGCCGGCCGGCGGCGGGGTGTCGTCGGCGAAGGCGACCACCAGCTCGTCGCCGTGCTGCATGACCACGAACTGGTTGTCCTCCCGCGCTACGAGGTCGGTGACCTGGCCGAGGCGGGTGAAGTCGCCCTGGCCCAGGTGGCAGGGCTGGGTGCCGAGCTGGTCGTCGACCGCGCGGATGCGCTGGTCGAAGTCCGCCCCCTCGTAGGTGAGGCCGCCCTTGTGGCCGAGCGAGGCGTAGACGGCCGTTAGCTCGCGCACGCGGGCGCCGGCTGGCGGCGTCGTGTCGAGCGCGGCGCGGTCGATGGTCCAGCGCGCCCGGGCGCCCGGGCCGGTGCCGGTGTGCACGCGCAGGCGTTGATCGGGGCCGAGGAAGATGCCGGCCAGGTCGATGACCAGCCGCTTGGCGTCCCCCTGCGGGAAGCCGATGTCGCGGACGCGGACGAATTGGCCGGTCGCGTCCGGGACCGCCAAAAAGCCGCGGGTCTGCTCGGCGCTGATGAACTCGCGGCCGAACATCGACCAGGCGTCGAGCACCAGCCGGGCGTGGCGCGGCTCGGCGATCGGGCCGAAGTCGAAGGTGTAGAACTGCGGCCGTGCCGGATCGGAGGGCACCGGTACGCCGTCGGCGGCGCGCGCTTTGGCGAGCACGTCGCGGCCGAGCCAGTCGGTGGCGGCGCGCGGCGCGATCGGCGCGCGGATGGTGACGATCTGCGGCGGGTAGCGGCGCCGATCCTCGATCCGGTGATGCGCCGACGAGGCGACGATCTCGGTGCCGATCGGGTGATCGACGGCGACGAGCTTCAGCTCGTCGACGTAGTCGATCTCGTGCAGCGTCTCGCGCAGCTTGACCCGCAGCAGCCCGTCGCTGTCCCGGTCGAGCTGGCCGAGGACGATGTAGTGCGGGCCGAAGTAGGCGGTCAGCCCCTTGCGCAGCGCGTGCTTGACCGGCATGCCCAGCGGGTTGCCGGCGTCGTCGGTGACGTAGTGCCAGGCGCCGGCGCGGTAGGCGAAGATGAACGGGCAGCTGCACTTGTCGCTGTCGCAGATGCCGATGGCGCACTCGCCGGAGTCGTCGCACGGGCTGCCGTCGGCGTCGGTGTAGCACTGGCCGTCGCCGCTGTAGCAGTGCAGGCCGGGCCAGCAGCGCGCGTTGTTGTCGGGCGCGCAGGTGGTGTAGCAGGCGGTGGCCGAGGCGGCGACGAACGGCGAGCAGCTCTGGCAGCCGAGGTTGGCAAAGCCGCCGCCGACGCCGCTGGTGCAGGTCGCGGCCGGATCGATGCCGGTCGCGGCCCCGCCGCCGGCGTTGCACAGCGCCGCGGTCGGCTGCGGGTTGGTTTCGAGGTCGGACCAGTCGCCGGCCGCGGCGCAGCGACGCAGCGAGGTCTGGCCGGCGCACAGCACGTGGTCGATCGGGTAGGCGGTGCTGTTGTCGGCGCACTGGCCGCTCGGCGCGCAGTAGCGGGTGGCCGAGTCGTAGTCCTCGGAGCAGTTGCCGCTCGAGCACTGCCCTCCGGTGGTGCACACCGCGCCGTTGCCCAGGCCGGTGTTGGCGGCGCAGACCCCATCGCAGAAGCCGCTCGCGCACTCGCCCGCGTTGTCGCACGGCGAGCCGAGCGCGCTCGAGTAGCAGCGGTCGTCGCCGCTGAAACAGTGCAGGCCGGCGGCGCACTTGGCGTCGTCGTCGGTGGCGCAGTTGGTGCGGCAGGCATAGGTCGCGCTGTTGCAGGCGTAGCCGGACGCGGCGCAGTCGGCGGGGCCGGCGCAGCAGGTGTCGCCCGAGGCGCAGCAGACGTAGACCGCCGGGGTCTGGGCGTTGCCGCAGTGCAGGCTGGTGGCGCAGGGGATGCCCGGGCAGGCGGCCGGGTCGTAGCAGCACTGCCCGAGCGACGCCGCGGTCGAGCTGGTGCACACGTGCCCCGCGTCGCAGGTGTAACCGGTGACGCAGTCACCGGGCAGGTCGCAGCTCGTCCGGCAGGTGGTCGCATCGGCGCAGGCATAGCCGTCGCAGCTCGTCGCGCCGGCGCTGGGGCAGGCGCCGGTGGGGCCGCAGAGCCGCTGGTTGGCGATTGTGCCGTCGCTGCAGCTGAGCGGCGCGCAGACCGCGGTCGGCCTCGGGGTGTAGACGCAGGTCCCGTCCGGGCAGCTCGCGTCGAAGCAGCTCGGCTCCGGCCCGGGCGGCGTGACGCAGTCGGCGGCGCTGCGGCAGCTGCCGCCCTGGCCGTCGTAGCACAGCCCGTCGACGCAGGTCTGGCCGTCCTCGGGGCACTGCCAGCTCTGGTTGCAGACCGCGCGGCAGAGCCCCTCGTAGCAGATCGAGCCCGCCGCGCAGCGATCGCCGGCGCTGCACGCCGCGCCGATCGGCACCTTGTCGCCGGCCGGATCGCCGGCGCACCCGGATAGCGCGCCCCCGGCGCCGCCGAGGCAGAGGAGGGCGGCCACCAGGCTCGCGGTCGTTGCTGCTCTTCTGTGCATCGTTGTGCCCCTGGCTCGGAGACCTCGGTCTCGTCGGGTTCGCTCGGCTCAGGTATAGCGTGCCCCACGCGCGAGGTCACCGGTGGTGTGATCCCGGAACGTCGGTAGGCGACCGCTCCTCGGGCGGCTCGGGGGCCTGTGCTCGGCCCGCTCGGCATATGACGCGCGGCGTAAGAGGCGTGGGGCAACACTCACGACCGAGGACCTGGGTGGGCATGACAGGCCTCACATCCCGGCCTGCGCGGGCCTGTGCGCAGGCCCCCTTCGCCGCCTGTCGGCGCGGTCGCCGCCGCACGGCATCTTCTCGCACCTGGATCGCAACACCCGACAGGTCGCTGGACTCCCAACCGACGACGACCGATCACAACCGGTCACCGGCCCGAGCTTGCCTCGCGCGCGGCGGCGCGGCAGGCTCGCGGCATGAGCGGGATGCCTGACTGGCT
>JBFYZW010000757.1:0-7143 GCA_041309305.1 Deltaproteobacteria bacterium
CGACGCTCTTCCGATCTACGGCGCGCCAGGCGTCCGGATCGAGCTGCAGCCCGGCGGCGTAGAGCGCGCGGGTCGGTTGGGTGTGGGTGACATACAACGCCTGCGCGCCGAGGTCGGCGCACAGCGCCGGCATGCGCTGCAGCTCGGCGCGGTTGTGGCGGTTGACCGCCATCTGGACGGTGACGCCGAAGCCGCGGTGGCGGGCGAGGGCGATGGCGAACAGCGCGCGGCGGAAGGTGCCGCGGCCGCGCAGGCGATCGTGGGTCGCCTCGCTGGCGCCGTCGAGGCTGAAGGCGATGGCCGGCAGCACGTCGCGGAAGCGCTCGAGCTCGGGCGCGAGCAGCGGGAAGGCGAGGCCGTTGGTGACCAGGCCGGCGGTCAGCCGGTGGGCGCGCAGGCGCTCGAGCAGGGCCAGGAGCCGGCTGTGCAGCAGCGGCTCGCCGCCGGTGAACGCCAGGTGTGGCTCGCCGTAGGCGTGGGCCTGCTCGAGGATGCGCTCGAACAGCTCGAGGTCGAGCTCGCCGCGGGTGCGGGTGTCGGCGCGCAGGCAGTGGACGCAGCGCAGGTTGCAGTGCTGGGTCAGCTCGACGCCGATCAGGAGCCGATCGCTCATCAGACCCACATCGTGCCACATCGCCCGCAGCCCGGCCAGCGCGGCCTGAACGGGCGCTCATGTTTCCCGATCACCATCCGCGACCTCGGCCGAGGAAGAATCGCAAACGGGGGGTGCAACAGGTGTGTCAGTGCGTGCCCGCGTGTCAGCGGCGCAGCGGCGCAGATCATCATCGCTTCTGCGTCGGGCGCCCGCGATTGATGTCCAGCGCGTTGCACCCAGGCGGCCAGCGGGGCGCTCGGGGCGCGTCCAACAGCGCGAGATCTCGCCGGTCGGACCGGCGGGGATTGGCACCTGCCTTGCTATGTCTCGGTGCATGCGGATCGAGACTCAACCAACCTGGGAGCCGGCGGTCGCCGGCAATGCGGACGGAGGCGTCACGGGGCCGGGTGCGGCGCCGGCGCGCGCGGCGGCGGCGGTTGCCTACCGCGCGCGGGTGTTGGTCGTCGACCCGGACCAGACCGCGCTGGCCGAGGTGCGCGCGCGGCTCGAGCGTGCGGGCTACGAGGTCGTCACCCGCGCCCAGGCGCTCGGCACCGCGCAGGCGATCGCCGACCTACGGCCCGACGTCATCATCCTCGAGCAGCAGATGCCCGCCCTCAGCGGTGAGCGGCTGGCGCGGGTGCTGCGCAGCCGCCAGAATGATGTGCCGATCATCTTCCACTCGCGCGTCGACGCGACCGACCTGCAGCGGATCGCCGCCGAAGTGCGGGCGCTCGGCGTCATCCCGAAGACCGACGACGAGGTGCTCTTCCTCGCCCAGTTCGAGCGGTTGTTCGCCGGCCTGCTGCGCGCCTGAGCGCGGCGCTCGTCTCCACCCCCGCCTGCTGCTATAGTCCACGCCGACCTGGGGGGTCGGCGATGAGCCAGGGCAACCAGACGGCGACAGCCGAGGCGACCATCTTGATCGTCGACGACGAGCCGGCGGTCTGTCAGCTGCTCGCCGAGTCGTTCGCCAACCGGCCGTGGCGCGTCGAGCAGGTGCACTCGGCCGGCGACGCGCTGGCGCTGTGCGCGCGCACCGCGGTCGACGTGGTGATCCTGGACAAGAATCTGCCCGACATGAGCGGCGTCAAGCTGTTCTGGCAGCTGCGCAGCGAGGGGCACAAGCTCGCCTGCGTGATGATCACCGGCTACGCCTCGGCGGAGAGCGCGGTCGAGATGTTGAACCTCGGCGTCAGCGCCTACCTCGAGAAGCCGTTCGAGGACCTGTTCGCGGTCGGCGAGACGGTCGCCGAGGTGCTGCGCCAGCAGCGCGCCTGCACCGCGCGCGCGGCCCGTCTGCACCGTGCCCGCCACCCGGACCGGGCAGCGGCGCGCAAGCACGCGCTGACGGTGCTGCTCGCCAGCCCGGACGCCGGCGTCCGCCGCGGCGCGCAGACCAGCCTCGCTGGCGACACGATCGTCGAGGCGGCGACGATGCCGGCGCTCGAGGAGGCTCTGGCCGCGGCCGAGCGGTTCCAGCTGATCGTGCTGCACGCCGCGCTCAGCCCGACCACCTGCTCGGCGCTGGCCGCGGCGGTGCGGACGCGAGCGCCGAGCGCGCCGCTGGTGGTCATTGCCCGCCGGCCGCCGGTGACCATCCTCAAGCAGCTGATCGAGCTCGAGGTCGACGTGCTGGTCGAGGAGCCGTTCAACGCCGGCAGCTTCGCCAGCGCCGTCGCCAGCCTGGTCGCGCACCTGCGCCAGGAGCGCGCGCCAGGGCGCGGGGGTGGGGGCGGTGTCGGCTGACGAGCTCAAGCGCGCGGCGGCGTGGGCCGCGGTCGAGCGCGTGCGCTCCGGCATGGTGCTGGGCCTCGGCACCGGCAGCACGACGACCCACGCGATCCACCGCCTGGGCGAGCTGTGGCAGCGCGGCGCGCTCTGCGACCTGGTCGGGATCCCCACCTCCGAGCGTACCCGCGCGTTGGCCGAGCAGTACCGCCTGCCGCTCGCGACGCTGGCCGAGAAGCCGCGCGTCGATCTGGCGATCGACGGGGCCGACGAGGTCGATGCCAACCTGGAGCTGATCAAGGGCTTAGGGGGGGCGCTGCTGCGCGAGAAGGAGGTCGCGCGCGCTGCGGCTGAATTGGTGATCATCGTCGACGAGGGCAAGCTGGTCGAGCGCCTCGGCACCCGCGCGCCGGTGCCGGTCGAGGTCGCGCTCGCCGACGTGGAGCGAGCCGCACAGCGGTTGCGCGCGCTCGGCGGCGCGCCGTCGTTGCGCGGCGGCGCCACGCCGTACGTCACCGACAACGGCAACGCGATCCTCGACTTCCACGTCGCCGGCGGGATCGCCGATCCGGCGGCGCTCGCCGCGGCGCTCGACGCCTGCGCCGAGGTGCGCGCCCACGGGCTGTTCCTCGGCCTGGCCAGCGAGGTGATCGTCGCCGGGCAGCACGGGCTCCGTTACCTGCGCCGCGGGCCGCGCCGGTGAGCCACCTGCGCAAGCTGTGGATCGAGGGCCCGACCGGCCGGCTCGAGGCGCTGCTGCGCGTCGCCTGTCCGGCGCGCGGGGCGGCGGTGGTCGCGCACCCGCACCCGTCGCACGGCGGGACGATGCACAACCCGGTGGTCTTCCACGTCGACCGGGCGTTGCACGCGGCCGGCCTGACCACGCTGCGCTTCAACTTCCGCGGCGTCGGGGCGAGCGACGGGCAGCACGACGGGGGGCGCGGCGAGGTCGAGGACGTCGCCGCGGCGGCGGTGTGGCTGCGCGGTGTCGCGCTGCAGGTCCCGCTGCTCCTGGTCGGCTACTCGTTCGGGGGGGTCTGCGCGCTGCGCCACGCACCTCGCGACGCCACCGTCAGCGCCGTGATCGCCATCGGGTTGCCGGTGCGGCTGTTCGCGCCCGACTTCTTCCGCACCTGGTCGCTGCCGCTGCGCGTGCTGCAAGGCAGCGAGGATGAGCTCGGGGCGCCGGCCGAGGTGACGGCGCTGCTCGGCGGCGCCAGCGGGGCCCGGGTGGAGGTCATCCCTGGCGCCGGTCACCTGCTGCGCGAGCAGGCGCGCGAGGTGGGCACCCGGGCGGTGGCCGCGGTGCACGAGCTGCTCGGCTGGACGGTAGGAGACGCGGCTGTCAGTTGACCGCCGCCGACGCGGTGGCCGTCGGCTGCGCGGTGGGGGTGAGCTGCTCGAGGCGCGCCTTCAGCTTCTCCTTCGGCTGCATGCCGACGAAGACGTCCTCGACCTTGCCGTTGCGCAGCAGCACGAGCGTCGGGATGGCGCGCACCCGCGCCGCGTTGGCCAGCGCCGGCTCCTGGTCGACGTTGACCTTGCCGATCACCGCCCGGCCGGCCAGCTCGGTGGCCAGCGCCTCGAGCGCCGGCTCCATCGCGCGGCACGGCCCGCACCAGTCGGCCCAGAAGTCGACCAGCACCGGCACGCCGTCCTGGCGCAGGGCCAGGCTCTCGAAGTTGGTCTCGGTCAGGTGGACGGTCTCTTTGCTCATCGCTCGCCTCCTCCGGCTCGTCGGTAGAGAGCCGCCAGGAGGCCGGGGGGGTGCAGCCTCAGTCGGTCTCGCCGATCGCCTCGCGCACCGCCTTGCGGGCGCGGTGCAGCCGGGATTTGACCGCCGCCTCGCTCAGGCGCAGCTCGCGGGCCACCTCGCGGGTGGACAGCTCCTGGCCGTCGCGCAGCATCAGGACCGCGCGGTCGGTCGGGGCGAGCGTCCCCATCGCCGCCTGCAGCGGCATCAACCGCGCCTCGAGCATCGCCTCCACCTCGCGGCCCATCCGGGCGAGCGGCGCCGAGGTGGTCTCCTCGAACGGCTTGTTCCACTGCGGATCGTTCTTGCGCCCGCGGCGCATCCGGGTGCAGGCGGTCGAGGCCAGCCGGTAGAGCCAGTTCTTCAGCGTGGTCTCGCCGCGGTAGCCCTCGAGGTAACGCGCCGCGGCGACGAAGGCGTCCTGCATCGCGTCGTCGGCATCGCCGGCGTTGCCGCAGCGCTGGCGCAAGAAGGCCAAAAGGTCGCCGCGGAAGCACTCGAACAGGTCGGCGAGCAGCGCCGGGTCGCCGCTCTTCGCGCGCTCGCGCAGGAGGTCGGGTTGGCAGGCGCGGTGAGCCATCGGTGTCCTATAGCACCGCCCCCGCGCGCAGGGGAGGGTCCACCTTGACCTCATCTCACCGCGCGGGTGTAAACATCTGGGGTCGCGCCCGACGGGCGCGCCGCCGGGGAGAGGCGAAGGATCACCGGTCGATGAACGACAAGATTGTCCTCTACCTCGCGCCGCTCGCCGAGACGTACACCGACCTCGCCGCCGCGGCCGCGCGGCAGAGCTGGCTCACCTGCGCGACCGAGGGCGGCCGCCCGGTGTGGCGGGGCGCGAACCTGAGCCTGCAGCTCGATCAGGCGACGACGTTGGCCGAGGCGCAGCAGCGGGTCGCCGGGCGTTTCTACGACGCGATCCTGATCGACGTGCGCCACCTGCCCCGCCACATGGACGCAGCGGCGGCGCAGGAGCAGGTCCTCTACCAATTCCTCGACCTGTTGGCCGGCGAGCGCGACGTCGAGCGGCGCTTCCCGTTCCGGCGCATCGCGGTGCTGGTCGGCGACCCGGACCGCGAGCGGGTCGACCAGCTGGTCTTCGCGCTCGGCCGCCGTCACGTCGGCGCCTGCCTGCGCGATCGGTCGCTCAACGCCGGGCTGAAGGGGGACGAGGCCGAGGCGGCGCGCGGCCGCCTGGTCGAGCAGCTCTGGCAGTTCTGCGCCGCGATCCTGGTCGACCGGCCGCGCGGCAAGAAGGCGATCTGCGCCGCCGGCGGTGGGATCACCGGCATCTACTACGAGCTCGGCGTGCTCAAGGCGCTCAGCGACGCGCTGCGCGGCTTCGACGTGCGTGACTTCGACCTGTTCTTCGGCATCAGCGCCGGCGCGTTCGTCACCTCGTTCATCGCCAACGGCTTCTCGATCGATCGGCTGCTGGTCAACGTCGGCGAGCTGAGCGACGATTGGCCGTACAAGCTCCGCCTCGGTTGGCGGCACCTGAACGTGCGCGAGATTCCGCGCCGGATGACCGTGCTGCAGCGCAACGCCTTGCAGGCGGTCGGCCGGTTGGTGTCGGGCAAGAGCGGCCTGTCGGTGACCAGCCTGTTCGACAACTACTCGTTGCCGTTCGGGCCGATGTTCAGCCACACCGAGCTCGAGCGGGCGCTGCGCGAGCAGTTCAAGCCGCCGAAGCACACCAACGACTTCCGCAAGCTGCCGCGCAAGCTGTTCATCGGCGTGACCGACCAGGACCGGCGCGAGCACGTGCTGCTCGGCGACCAGGGGTACGAGGACGTGCCGATCAGCCTGGCGGTGCAGGCGAGCTCGGCCATCCACCCGTTCTTCCCGGCGGTGCCGATCCACGGCCGCTACTACACCGACGGCGCGATCACCCGCACCTCGAACATGGGCTCGGCGATCGCCAAGGGGGCCGACCTCATCTTCGTCATCGACCCGTTCCTGCCGCTCATCTCCGAGGAGGCCGGCTTCAACGCCGCGCACGGCAACCTGTGGATCCTGCAGCAGGACATCAAGACCCTCGCCTACACCCGCTTCGCCCAGGTCAGCGAGGTGATCCTGAAACAGAACCCGCAGGTCAGCGCCTACACCTTCCTGCCCAGCAACCGGATGCGCGCGCTGATGACCCAGAACCCGCTCGCCGCCGAGAACTTTCACCCGATCGTCTGCGAGGCGTACAGCAGCACCTACCGGCGCCTCAGCCAGCTCGAGTACAAGATCGCCGGGGAGCTCGCCGCCCACGGCATCACCCTCGACCTCAAGCCCGTCGCCGACCAGGTCGCCAGGCTGAAAGCCGCGCCGTCGCCCGATGTGCGCCTGCTGGTCCAGGCCCGCTGACACCCGGGCGCGGCCTCACAATGCTGCATTTCGTGTATTATTAATATCTATTTTGTGTCTTTCTCTCCCTCCGTTTCTCCTAATTAATTGATTTTAAAGTTTTAATTCTGTCCTGGCGGATGGGGATCTCCGGCACGAGGTTCGCAACGCTCGGCGCGGGGCGTGCTGGACAGAAGGAGGAGACGATGGTTGGGATGCTGCAGATCGTCGCTGGCGCCGGGTTGTGGGTCGCGAGCGGGGCGCAGGCGGCGCTCTCGCCGCTCATCGTGCGGCGTCAGCCGGGGCTCGAGCGGGTGGTGGTCTGGTATCCGAGCGGCGAGGCCCGCACGCTGGCCTACGAGCCGGAGGAGGACGCCTTCCTCGGCCTGCCACCGCCGCGCTTCGTCGCCCGGCCGGCGGGGCGGATCGAGATCTTCAAGCACATGAGCGACGGCTCGGTCCTCGCGGTGCACGCCTGGGCGCTGACCGACGGCGCCGAGCTGCTCGGCTTCGTGCTCGGCGATCCGGGCGAGCGGCTGATGCTGGTCGAGCTCGACGCCTGGGGGGACGCGGTGGCCGAGCTGCGCGTCGAGGGCGCCGGCGGCGCGCCGACGCCGCTGTTCCGTGTGCGCAACAGCTGGCACCTGGACGCCGACGGGCTCGACGACCAGTTTGACCTCACCCTCGTCTGGCGCGACGGCGAGCAGCGCCGCTGGCCGATGACCTGGCG
>JBFYZW010000758.1:0-13521 GCA_041309305.1 Deltaproteobacteria bacterium
GCCTTCGGGTTACGAGTCCACCCATAAATCCCAGAGACAGGTATGTGTTCCTGTTAGCGCTAAGTGACTTATGGAAATTAACTGCAGGAAGCAGGTGGCTTGTGGTAAGTGCCTTCATCTCCGACGTCGTCTTCGGCATCCTCAACCGCGTCGCGCCGCAGCTGAACGCCTACTTCATGTCGATGCCGGTCAAGGCGATGGCCGGCGTGATCATGATCCTGGTCGGCCTGATCCCGCTGATGCGCCGCTTCGACTACTACAGCCTGTGGACCATCCAGGTGGTCGAGCGGGCGATCGACTACCTCGGCGTGCTCAGCGGCGCTTGAGCGCGTGGGCGGCCAGCTGCGGGTTCTTCAACGTCGGCGGCGCGTCGGCGGTGAGCAGGTTGGGCAGCGTGCTGACGACGTTGCCGAGCACGTCGGCGAGGGTGGAGGTCGACAGCTCCTGGAGGACCACCGCGCCGTCCGGCTCGGTGCCCAGGCGATAGACCCCGGCCTCGGTCGGGTAGATGCTCACCTCGCGCACCAGCCACTGCTCGTCGAGGAAGTCGAAGCGGCTGATCGTGTGCTGGCGATCGGCGACGATCTGACGGGCGAGCGGGTGCCAGTCGGCGTGCAGCGCGTGGCCGTCGCCGCTCGACACCAGCACCCCCTGCTCGGCGAGGGAGGCGACCGAGGCGCGCCAGGAGTCGTCGCTGGGCGTGCGCACCACCTTGGTCTCCGGTTCGTCGAAGTAGGCGAGCACCTCGTCGAGCGACATCGGCGCGTCGCCGGCCGGCTGGTCGACCGGCGCGGCGCGCAGATCACGGGCGAAGACCGCGAAGACCAGGTAGTCGCCGGCGCTGAGCCGCAGGCTGGGCGTGCGCGGCGCCGGGGCGGTGTGGAACAGCTGCGCCAGCTCGGCGGTCAACGCCGCCTCGCTGCGGGCGGCGCCGAAGCTGTGCTGCTCCGCGTCGCGCCGGTACTCGACACCGACGCCGCCGGCGAGGAAGAAGTCGCGCGGCGCGCGGCCGTCGCGCTGAGCCGCCAGGTTGATGCGCGCGTGGCACTCGCTGACCGGCGCCAGCCGATCGAGGACGTGCTGCGCCGCGCCGCTGCCGTCGGCGTTGAGCAGACCGCGCTCGCGCAGGCTGACGAACAAGCTCTCGCAGTCGGCCGGCTCCTGCTCGTCGTCGGCGAGGAAGCGGAGCGGCGACTCGCCGTTGGGGAACAGGTCACAGGTGAGCCGGAAGAAGGCCAGCTCGTCGGTGGTCAGGGTCAGGATCTCCGGGCCCTGCACGGCTCAGTCCTCCCCCAGCGGATCGTCCGCGAGCGCCTGGGCGAGCAGATCTCCGAACAGCGCGTAGCTCTGCGCCGCGCGACCGAGCTCGCCGCGCCGCGCGCCGGCCGCAACCTCGGCGGCCGGTCGGGTCGAGCCGTCGAGCGTGCGCGCGATCAGCTCGGCGATCACCGCCCGCGGGGAGATCTCGCCCAGCAGCTCCGCCGCCTCGTCGCCGTGCGTGCCGGCGCGGACCTCGGCCTTGATCACCTGCTGCAGGTGCTCCGGCGTGTCGGGCAGGTCGCCGAACAGGGTGTCGCCGATGTCGAGCAGGTGATGGCGCTTGCCCCAGGCGGTCTTCAGCTTCTTGTGGTGGCTGAGGATGCGGTCGAGCTCCTGGTCGAGCCGCGGGTCGCCGAGCTTGCCGGCGATCTGCTGCAAGAGCGCCATCTTGCGCTGCGCCATCGCGTGGCGCAGCTTGAGCGCCTGCAGCTTCTCGCGCTGGCGGCGCAGCTCGTCGGCCTTCTTCTCGCGCGCGCTCTTGGCGAAGCGCTCCTGGGCCAGCTGCTCGAGCACCTGCCGCGCGGCGATCGACGCCTTCTCGATCTCCGACAGGGTCGCCGCCGCCTGGCCGGCCAGCGCACCAACCAGCTGCCGGGCGGCGAGCGGGTTATCGCGCGCCAGGCGCAACAGGTCGGTCGAGCCGCTCGCCTCGCGGCCGAGCGGCACCGGCGCCTTGCCCTGCGGCCCGTGATCGACGCGCGGCCGCGCCTCGCCCTTGATGAAGCTGTCGCTCGGCGGCCGCTCGCTCGACTTCGGCGCCGACGGCTCCTTGGCGGCCGACGCCGGCGTCTCCGGCCCGACGCGGGGGGGCATCCCCGGCGGTCCGCCGATCCTCGAGCCGTCACCGACCATCGCCGCAACCTAGCAAGAGCGGCCAGGCCGGCGCAATCACACACGCGCGGTCGCGCGCGCGCCTCTACTCAGCGGCGCGCGGACGGGGTAGACTGGCGGCGCGATGGCTGACGGTGGCACGGGCGAGAAGACCGAGGAGCCGACCCCGGAGCGGCTGCGCAAGCTGCGCAAGGAGGGCAACGTCCCGAAGAGCCAGGACGTCAACACCGCGATCAGCTTCCTGGGCGTCTTCCTGGTCCTCGCCGGCATGATGCCCTTCCTCGGCCAGCAGATCCTCGACCTGTTCCGCGAGAGCGTGCGCGTCGCGACCGGGCTCGACCAGACCGGCGAGACCGCGGCGCCGGGCTTCCTCTACGAGGCGCTGAAGACCTTCCTGCTCATGAGCGCGCCGGCCGCGGCGGCGGCGCTGGTGCTCGGCCTGGCGCTCAACGTCTCGCAGGTCGGCTTCATGTTCACGCTCAAGCCGATCACCCCGGACCTCAAGCGCCTCAATCCCATCAACGGGATCAAGAACCTGATCAACAAGAAGAAGCTGGTCGAGCTGTTGAAGACGACCCTCAAGTTCATCCTCATCGCCTACATCTCCTATGTCGCGCTGCGCGCCGCGGTGCGCGACGTGGTGCTCATTGTCCGCTCCGAGCTGTTCGTCGGCATGCGCGTGATCGGCGAGATCATCTGGGAGTTCTGCTTGAAGATCGGCGCGGTGTTCGTCATCGTCGCCGCCTTCGACGCTTTCTACCAGCGCAAGCGCTACATCAAAGAAAACATGATGTCGAAGTACGACGTCAAACAGGAGTACAAGCAGTCCGAAGGTGATCCGCACCACAAGGCCGCCCGGCGCCAGTTCCACCAGGAGATCCTCAACTCGGCGGCGCCGGCGGCGGTGAAGAACGCCGACGTCGTGGTGCGCAACCCCGAGCACATCGCCGTGGCGCTGAAGTACGACAAGGAGGAGAAGACCGGCGCGCCGAAGGTCATCGCCAAAGGCGAGCGGGTGTGGGCCGAGCAGATCATCGAAACGGCCAAGAAGCACGGCATCCCGATCGTCCGCAACGTGCCGCTGGCGCAGGCGCTCAACAAGCTCGAGGTCGGCGAGGAGATCCCGGAGGAGCTGTACGAAGCCGTCGCCGAGGTGCTGAACTTCATCTTCCAGCTCTCCGAGGAGCAGAAGCGCAAGAACGCGCCGAAGAAGGAGCTGGCGGCCAAGGCGAAACCAACCCCGCGATGACCGACCGAGGACCGACATGACCGTGCCGCCCGTCCGCCTCCCCGCCGTCGCCGGCGCGCTCTTCGTTTTCGGCGCCGCCGCGCCGGCCGCCGCGCTCGTCGACCTCGCGGAGTCGCGTCCCGGCCGGCCGCTGGTGCTCGCCGACGGCGAGACCGACCTCGCCGGGTCGCTCGGCCTGGTGCTCGTCACCACGCCCGAGGCCGAGCTCGCCGACCTCGCGCTGCTGCCGCTGCGCGGCGCGATCGGTTTTGGGGGCCGCTGGGAGGGTGCGCTGGCCCTCGACCTGGCGGTGCGCCCGAGCGTCGCGCTGACGTTGACACCGCGCGCTCGCCTGCGCCTCGACGAGCGCGGGCGGCTGGCGCTCGGACTGGCGGTGACGCTGCCGCTCGGCTACCTCACCTCCCGCCTCGGCCCCGAGGGGTTGCCGCTCGCCGTCGAGCTGCCGGTCGTCCGGCTCGAGAGCAGCCAGAGCGCGCTGCAGGCCGGGCTGAACCTCGCCTACGCGCTGCGCGAGGGGCCGGACGCGAAGGCGCTGTCGCTCGACGCGGCTGGCGTCGTGCGCGTCGCGACCGACGGCTTTGCGGTCATGGACCTCGGGTTGGCCCTCCCCGAGCTCGACCCGGATGGCGTGACGGTGGCGCTCGGGCTCGGCCTCGGGTGGCGGCTGGGGCCGCGCCTCGCGGCGAAGCTCCAGGTCGTCACCCCCGACCTCGTCGCGCTCGACCCCTGGCAGCTCTGGATCACGGTCGCTACTGGACTGGAAATAAAGGCAAAAACAGCGGACGATTGGCTGTAGCCCAAAACCCCACCGGGCGTGTAGAAACGATCATGGCGAACAACTTCATCAGCTACAACCGCTTCACCGCGCTCCCGCCGGTCATCTCGCGCTTCGGCTGGACCGCGGAGGAGGCGGAGTCGACGCGCGGCAAGCCGGACCCGAACCCGATGCTCTCCCCGATGCCGTCGGTCGCGGTGCCGGAGACCCGGCTCGCGCTCGCGCCGGGCGGGTCGGACAAGCTGCGCCTGAACACCCCGCTCCGGCCGGAGGTCAACCCGTTCGAAGGGCCGAAGCCGACCCTGGTCCACTCGCGCAACGTCGCGCGCAAGCTGAGCGGCAACGTGGTCGGCGAGATCCAGCGCCTGGTCCAGGGCGGCGCGGTCGCCGACGGTAACCTGCAGGCCCTGATGAGCGACTCGATCCGCCGCGTCGCCGGCCTGCGCGAGTTCCTCGGCCACTTGAACAGCCTGACCGAGGGCGTCTACGCCCGTTCGCTCGCCACCAGCAAGGGCTGACGCCTCCGGCGCGCCGCTCCCGCTTCCTTCACCGCCCGTCGTGGTGTAGATTCGCCCGTCGATGGCTGAAGACCGCCACCAGGAGGGGGAGCAGCTGCAGGCGCGCCTGCGCCGGCTGGTCGATCAGTGGTCGCAGGGCCGGGTGACGCTCAAGCAGATCATGGGCCTGTCGGAGGAGGAGCTCTACGCGGTCGCGGTGCAGGGCTACTTCATGTTCCTGCAGGGCAAGACCGAGCCGGCGCGGGTCATCTTCGAGGGGCTGGTCGCGATCGACCCGAAGAACGCCTACTACTACCGCGCCCTCGGCGCGATCTACTGGCGGCTCAAAGAGCCCCAGAAGGCGGTCAAACAGTTCACCTACGCCATCCGGGTCGCGCCGAAGGAGATGTCGAGCTACGTCAACCGGGCCGAGGTCTACGTCGCGCACAAGCAGTTCGAGCAGGCGCGCAGCGACCTCCGGACCGCGCTCTCGCTCGCGAGCGTCAACGACGGCCCGTTGATCCGCAAGGCCCGCGCGATGCTCCGGATGATTTCCTGAGCTTTTTCATGTGATTTTGTGGGCGATCGCCACATTCAGGCAACTTCCCTGAGCGCGCGCCGATAACCGACAACGAACCTGTCGAAGCGCAAAGGGGTGTTGTTTACTCTGTTGTCTCCCTGTTAGCCTTCGACGAGAATAGGGTGCTCACCAACCAAGGAGGTTCCGATGAGTGGCACGGTTGATTTCTCCCATGCGCTACCGCTGAGTCAGATCACCCCGCAGATGCTGCAGGAGGCGCTCGGGGCGCTGCCCGAGGAGCAGCGTGTCTACGCGCAGAACGGGCTGCAGCAGTGCCTGTCCGGCACCGGCCACGCGGACCGGCTGCTCGGCAAGGCGCAGGACAGCTACCGCTTCGGCGGCGCCGGCCAGAAGGCGGCTGACACGGTCAACGCCTCGACCCTCGGCCAGCCCTCCACCGCCGGACCGCACACGAATTACAGTCACCAGGCGCAGCAGACCCAGGGCACCTACTACGTCCCGATGGAGAACGTCGGGCGCATCCACTCGCTCGGCAAGCCGCTCTCCGGCGCCGACCTGGCCCAGGCGCTCGACAAGGCCACTCCCGAGAAGCGGGCCGCCTTCATGCAGAAGCACGGCATCGTCCAGAACCCGCAGGGCGGCTACATGCTGCCGGTGCAGCAGACCTCGGCCGGCTTCCAGTCCTTCGCCCCGAGCGCCAACGCCAACCCGGTCGGCAGCTCCACCTTCGACATGCTCCAGCGCAACAGCTGGATGATGCCGGTGATGGGCTTCGTCGGCGGCGGGTTGCCGGGCCTCATCGGCGGGCTGATCATGGGCAAGGCCTTGAAGAGCACCGCCGCGGCCTTCAGCTCGACGGGCAACCTGATGGCCCCGGGCGTCGGCGGCAACATCGGCGGCGTCGGCAGCTGGGGGGCGCTCGCCTCCGGCGCGCAGATGCTCGGCCTCGAGGGCATGGCCTTCACGATGAAGAAGCAGATGAAGTCCTTCGCCGAAGACTTCAAGGATCAGTCGCTGATCAACATGATCAACAACCCGGGCATCCCGATCGAGGACCTGATCTTCCTGTTCATGGCCCACATGGCCGACAAGTACGAGCACAAGCTGCGTGAGAAGATGGAGGAGACCGCCCTGGCCGAGAAGCGCGAGCGCGAGCGCGAGCGCAAGCAGGACATGGGCCGGATGCTCGGCGGCATCGCCTCGTTGGTCCCCGGCGTCGGGCCCCTGATCGGCTCGGCCATCCAGATGGGCATCAACAAGGAGATCGAGATCAAGGACGCGCTCAACGGCAACACCAAGTCGAGCACGATCCTGATGCAGGAAGTGCAGATGCTGATGCAGAAGTGGAAGCAGCTCAACGAGATGCTCTCCAACCTGTCCAAGTCGCTGCACGAGATGGCGATGACGCCGATCCGCAACTTGCGGTAGTCGTCGACCGGAACTCTGGTCAGTCCATCGGTACAACGGCGGGGCCCCTCCCCGCCGTTGTCATTTGTGCTGCGCGTGCCTTGGTTTCGCCCGGCCAGGTGTTGTAGGCTGCGGCGCAGCGAACCATCGTCGAGGAGCATCGCATGGCCGAGCCGAGGAAGCCTGTCGCCGGTGAGCCGGTGTTGAGCCTGGAGCAGCTGGAGGAGAAGCTCGAGAAGGGGGACGTGACCCTACCGCAGGCCAAGCCCGGGGAGATCGAGGAGCTGTGGACGGCGAAGAACTTCGAGCGCTTTGTCCTCGGCGAGATCACCTGGGCGCAGCTGCAGGGCATGACGATGGACGAGGCCTACAACATCGCCGAGTACGGCTACGGCCTCTACCAGGAGGGCAAGTACCACGACGCCCGCACCGTGTTCGAGGGCCTGGTCATCTGCAACCCCTACGACGCCTACTTCCACAACATGCTCGGCGCGGTCTACCAGCAGCTCGACATGAAGGACGAGGCGGCCGAGGAGTACACCATCGCGCTCGAGCTCGACCCGGAGCACCTGCACGCCTACGTCAACCGGGGCGAGCTGCTGCTCCAGAACGGCGACTTCGACAAGGCGCTCGACGACCTGAAGCGCGCCATCGAGATGGATCCGGACGGCCGCGATCCGGCCAGCCTGCGCGCTCGGGCGCTGGCGATGGCCACTGCCAACGCCATCGAGGCGCTGCAGAAGGTGATCAAGAAGGCCACCGGCGAGGCCACCCCGGCCGGTGGCAAGCCCCCTCAGGGCAAGAGCGAGGCGAAGCCGAGCAAGAGGAAATAGACCCTACGCCGGATGTTGACAGAGCCCAAAAGACCCTGCTACTCCCGAATAACCTCGAAAAACCATCAGGTTCGATCGGGGTGACCGTGGCAGTACCGCGGGAGAGGTAACATGAACGCCAGCACGTCGTCCAGCAAGCAGCCGAGCGCCGACCTCCGCCAGCAGATTGTCGCCATCGAGTCGGAGTTCAAGCGCAACCCCGAGCAACACGTCGATCGCCTCGCCGAGCTCTACCTGGCCAACGGCCAGGCGAAGGACGCGGTGCGCGTGCTCGAGAAGCACCAGAACGGCAAGGACGTCGAGCGCCGGCTCTTGCTCGCCCAGGCCTGGTTCGACAGCCTCGACTCGAAGCGCTCGTTCGCAATCCTCAAGGAGGTCACCCAGACCTCGAAGATCGACGGCAACCTGCGCGCGCAGCTGTTGCTCGGTGAGATCGCCTTCGACGAGGGACGGCACGACGAGGCGCGCTTGTACCTGAAGCAGGCGCGCAAGCTCGACCCCAACAACCGCCGCGCCGCCGAGCTGCTGGCCAAGATGGGCGAGAAGGTCGAGCTGCCCAAGGCCCAACCCACCGGCCCGAGCCCGTGGGGCGAGTTCAAGATCGGCGGCGGTCCGCGCGAGACCGCGCCGCGGGCGATCGCCCACATCGTCGCCGGCCTGATCATCGGGACGATCGCGGTCAGCGTCTACTACTACCGCGCCAAGCAGGAATTCACCTCGAAGGAGCTGGCGCTCGAGGCCGGCCGGTTGGCCCGCAACGCCGACATCGGCAGCCTGAACCAGGCCGAGCTCAAGTACCTCGAGGCGCTCACCTACCGCGACGACAACGCCTGGGCGATCTCCGGCCTCGCCGAGGTCCACGCGCTGCTCTGGGCCGACCACGGCATCGAGGAGTCGCAGGCCAAGGCCAACGAGTGGCTGGCCAAGGCCCGGGCCGACGAGATCGAGAAGCCGGAGCGCTTCGCCGCCGAGATGCTGATGGCCTTCGGCGAGAAGCGCTTCGACGACGCCGAGGCGCTGGCGGCGAAGCTGATCGAGAAGGGCGGCGTCTCGGACAAGCTCTTCTACTCCCTCGGTCGCGCCCAGGTGGCGATGGGGAAGATCAAGCTCGGCCGCGAGAACCTGCGCCGCTCCACCGAGCTGCGCGCCGACGCGGCCCACTACCAGACCGCGCTGGCCGACGCCCACTTCGACGACGGCGAAGACAACAACGCGCTCTTCTTCTGGAACCGCGCCCGCGAGCAGAACAAGAATTACATCAAGGGCGCGGCGCGCAGCGCCTTCGCCCGCGCCCGCCGCGGCTTGAACCCGGTCGAGATCCTCGAGGAGGTCAAGCAGCTCGAGGCGACCCCGGCCGAGCTGCTCGGCAAGGCCGATCGGGCCGCGATCGCGATGGCCAAGAGCGCGGTGCTCAGCCGCCTGAACAAGACCGCCGAGGCGGTCGCCGCCGCCGACGAGGCGGTGCGCATCGAGGGCGAGACCGGGATGGCGCTGTGGACCCGGGCGCAGGCGCTGCTCGACGACGGCAAGACCCCCGAGGGCATCGCCGCGCTCGAGGCGGCGCGCACACAGGGGCGCGGCGGGCTACGCTACCTGTTTGACCTCGCCGCCACCTACCTGCTCAACAACCAGGTCGATCAGGCGCTCGCGGCGTTGCAGCAGGAGGCCGGCCGGCTGGCCGAGTTGCCGTTCTACCACGTGGCGCTGGGCAACGCGCTGCGCGCCAAGCAGAAGTGGACCGAGGCGCTGGCCTCCTACGACGAGGCGCTCAAGCTGCACGACGAGTATGCCGACGCGACGCTGGGCCGCGGCATGGTCTTCTACGAGCAGAAGAAGTACGAAGAGGCGACCAGCGAGTTCGAGCGGGCTGTCGAGGCGCGCAAGAACTTCCCCGACGTCTTCGTCTCGGTCGGCATCATGTGGGTGGACACCAACCACGCCGGGCAGGGCCAGACGCAGCTCGAGCACGCCGAGAAGCTGCTCAAGTCGCAGGGCGCCAACCGCCGGGCGATGGAGCGCTTCTACGGCCAGGTGCTCGCCGCCTTCGGCCGGGCCAAGGGTGGCTCCTCCTACGTCAAGCAGTGGACCGAGCGCCGCGACGCCTACCGCAAGAACCAGGAGTAGCGTCAGCCAAGCACCGGGCCCGGCCGCGCCCCGGCGACCAGCGGCGCGAGCGCCGTGAAGGCGAGTTCGGGCGAGAGCGACCGCAGGCAGTCCAGGTGGCCGAGCGGGCAGCGCCGCCGGCCGTAGAGCGAGCAGGGCGCGCAGGCGAGCCGTGCGTCGAGCACCCGGTGACCGCCAAAGTCGAACTGCGCCGGCGAGGTGGAGCCGAAGATCGCCAGCGTCGGCACGCCCACCGCCCGCGCGATGTGCATCGGGCCGCTGTCGTTGGCGACGAACGCGCTGCAGCAGCCGATCAGGCCGCACAGCTCGGCGAGGTCACCCCAGCCGCCCAGATCGATCGTCCCGGGCGCCGCGGCGGCGACCGCGGCGGTCAGCGGTGCCTCGGCGCGACTGCCGGTGAGGACCACCTGCCACCCCTCGGCCAGGCACCGCCGCGCCAGGGCGCCGAAGTGCTCGGCCGGCCACTGCTTGGTCGGCCACATCGCACCGGGCGCCATGCCGATCAGCGACGCCGATTGGTCGAGGCCAGCCTCGCTCAACCGCGCGCGCGCCGCGTCACGCCAGCCGGGCGCGATCAGTAACCGGAGCGGCTCGGGCGCGAGCTCGTGGCCGACCGCCTCCTCGACCGCGCGGTGGAAGCGCGTCGCGAGCAGTGTCCGCGGCTGGTAGGTGCGCAGGCCGAGGCGGACCGCCAGCCCGATCCAACGCGGCCGCTTGCGCCAGACCACCCGCCGCGCCGGCAGGCTCATCCCGAGCAGCGCGCTGCGAAGCTTGTCGTGCAGGTCGAGCACCAGGTCGGGCGCGAAGGTGAGCAGGCGGCGGCGTAGCGACGCGAGGCCCTCGTGGTCATCGAGCGCCAGCACCTCGGCGATCCCCGGCTGGGCGGCGAGCAGCGGCGCGAAGCGCGCCTTGGTGACGTAGGCCAGCGTGGCCTGCGGCCAGGCGCCAGTCAGCGCGGCAAGGGCGCCGGTGGTCAGGACCACGTCACCGACCGCGCCGAAGCGCAGGACGGCGACCCGAGCGGGTGGCGAGGTGGGCTCGGCCACGCGACCTCAGGCACGGCTCACGGCAGGAGCACCGCGGCGGCGACCACGGTGGTCCACATGCCGTGCTTGTCGCCGACCGCGCTCTGGGTGAAGTTGTGGGTGCGGACGATCTCGCTCGACATCTTGAACACCATCTCCCGCTCGTCCCACGCCGAGTTCGAATCGAACTCGATGCCCAGGGTGGTCGCCAGCATCTGCGCGGCGAGATCCTCGGCGTAGTCACCGGCCTTCTCGTCGGTCTCGCCGTACGGGTGGTGCTCGGACAGGTAGCCGTAGCGCTCCTGGTTGGCCGGCTGGGCGACGCCGATCGACGCGGCGATCAGCCGGTTGGGCTCGTTGGTGGCGTTGCGCGCCATCACCGCGAAGGTGATCTGCCCTGGCCTGAGCGCCTTGACCCCCTCCTCCAGCGAGATGCGCCGACACCCCGGGGGCAGGATGCTCGAGACGCTGACCAGGTTGCACGCGGCGATCTTCGCGTCGCGCAGCGCCATCTCGAACGAGGCCAGGTGCTCTCGATGCCGACCGACGCCCTTGGTGAAGAAGATGCGGGTAGGTACGAACGACACGGCGTCCCTCCTGAGGGTGGTGAGCGCCCCATAGGGAAACTCCCCAACCAGATCAATAGGAAAAAGCGATCAGGTGCGAAAGACCTCGACAGCCTGTCCGAGCGCCGCCGACTGCGCGCTGGCCCGATTGACCGCGGCGGCCAGAAGCCGCGCGCTCTCGAGGTTTCGGGCCGAGATCTTGGTCAGCACCGCGAAGGCCATGGTCAGCGCCTCGCGGGTCTCGGCCTGCTCGCGGGTCTGCGCGCCGATCTCGCCCAGCTGGGTCAGAAGCCCAGCGGTGGCCCGCAGCGCGTGATCGATCTCGGTCGCCTGCTGCCGGGCGACGCCGAGCGACGCGTCCATCAGGTCGCGCATCCGTTGGATCGACTCCTGCAACTGGCTGCCGGTCAGCTGCTGGTCGATGACCAGCTGGCGCAGCCGCCCCGATGTCCCGGCGACCTCCTGCATCGCCTGGTCGACGCGCTGCGCGCCGCGCGACTGCTCGGCCATCGCCTTGGCGATGCCGCGCACCAGGTTGCCGCTCTGCTCCGCCGAGGAAAGCACCTGGCCGAGCACCTCGGTGGCGTTGGCCGAGCGGGCCAGCGCCTCGTCGACGGTCGCGACCCCCTTCTCCACCACGTCGATCACCTTGCCCGAGACCGAAAGCACCTCGCGGATCACCTCGCCGATCTCGTGGGTCGAACGCGAGGTCTTGGCCGCCAACGCCTTGATCTCGTCGGCGACGACCAAGAAACCCCGCCCGTGCTCGCCGGCCTGGGCGGCGATGATCGAGGCGTTGAGCGACAACAACCGGGTCTGGTTGGCGATGTCGGCGATGACGTCGAGGATCTGCTCGACCGAGGCGACCTTGTCGGTGAGGAAGTGGATCGACTCGACCGCGCGGTTGGTGAAGCCGCGGATCTCGTCGATGCCGCCGCGGGTCTCCTGCACCGCGGCGACGCCCTTCTCGGCCTGCTTGGCGGCGTGACTCGAGGCGGCCAGCGCCTTCTCGGCGTGCTCGTTGACCGAACGGATGCTGGCGGTGATCTCGGTGGTCGCGGTGGCGGTGCCGTCGACCACCTCGTTGAGCTGATCGACCACCTGGTTGGCGCCGAGCAGCGCGGCCTCGTTGGCGCGCACCTGCGCGCGTGCCTGCTCGACGCCAGCGGCCGACTGCTCCACCGAGCCGGCGATCGTTTGCACCGCGGCCGAGATCTGCTCCAACCGCGCGGCGCCACTCTCGGTGGCCTTGCCCAGCTCCTCGAGCCGCGTCTCGACCACCTGGCTGCTCTGCGACATCGCGGCCAGCGCCTGGTCGGTCTGGCGCACCGCGCCGACCTGGGTGCTGGCGTCGCGGCCGATCTGCTGGGCAACGCTGTCGACCTGCGCCGACAGGTTGGCGGTCTCCAGCGCCGCGACGCGCACGCGCGAGATCGTCTCACCGAGGTTCTGGGTGATCGACTCGAGCGCGCCACCGAGCCGGCCGAGCTCGTCGCCGCGCACCTCGCCCAGCCGACGGGTCAGATCGCCGGCGGCGAGCTCGCGGGCGTAGCCCTCGAGGCGGAAGACGCGCCGGAACAGCCAGCCGAAGAGGATCCAGAAGGACAGGGCGATGACCGTCGCGGCGATGCCCAGCCCGGCGGCCAAGGTACGCTGCAGGCGCTCCAGCTCAACCGCGGGCGAGGCGGCGATCAGCACCAGCGGCGGGGCGCGGCGCGCGAGCGCCGGCTCGGTCTCGTCGTCGGGCTGGTCACGGTCGCCGACGATCGGGACGATGAGGCGAACGAGATCGTCGTCGCCGAGCTTCGCCTCGTGCTCGGCCACGAGCTGCCGGCGCACCGCGTCGGTCGCGAGCAAGTCGCCGTCTGACGCCGCCGCGCTCGCTGCCCAGACCACCGGGGTGCGCTTCGAGTCGAGGACCAGGGCATAGACCAGGGCGTCGTCAGCCTCGACCAGCTCGCGCAGGACCTGCTGCGCGGTGTCACCGGAGCCGAACGGGATCGCCAGCTCCGACTCCTGCACCGCCATGCCGATGTCGCCGGAGCTGCTCACCGCCTGGACGACGAGCGCGGCGCGCTGGCGCAGCTGGGCGCGCACCGCCTGGCCGACCCACGGCGCGACGGCCAACCAGGCGACCAGCCCCCCGACGCTGGCGCCGATGGCCAACGTGACCAGCGCCTGCCCGCGTAGACCGAGACCGACCTTCACCGCGACCCCCGACTGCAGCAGCGACCCAGCGGTTGTTCCATATCCCGGGCTCTCGAGCGCCGCAACGACCGCTCAGGGCGTCGGCGGGGCTGGGGCCTGCTCGGACGGCGGCGCGGGCGGTGGCGACGGCAAGACCGGCGGCGGC
>JBFYZW010000759.1:0-3003 GCA_041309305.1 Deltaproteobacteria bacterium
ACCAAGACGTCACCGTCGCCGGCCCGGCGCGCGCGGCAGATGGCCGGGGCGAGCTTGGCCGGGTGGCGCACCACGCTGCGGTGGTCGATGCCGAGCGAGCCGTAGCCCTCGCGAGGCTTGACGATGACCGGCCAGGGCGGGGTCAGCCCCTCGAGGCGGTCCTCACTGCCGAAGACCCAACCCTCCGGGACCGGGATGCCGGCTGCCAGCAGCACCCGACGGACCTTGGCCTTGTCGGAGGAGAGCAGGTAGGGGTCGGCGGAACAGCCGGCGAAGGGGATGCCGATCTGCTGCAAGAGCGCCGGCGCGCCCGCGCCGACCGTGCCGTCCACACCGGTGCCGTCGCACAGGTTGAAGGCGAAGTCGCAACCGCCGAGATCCCGGGGCAACGCCTCGAGGTTGGCGAAGGTGACCCCGATCGGCTCGACCTCGAGTCCGAGGCGCCGGAGGGTGTCGACGGCGGGGACGACGGCCTCGGGGTCTTGGTCGGGAAAGTGATCGGTGACTCCACCCCGCTGCACGGCTCGGGTGTCGCAGTACAAGAGGGCAACGCGCAACGGCTCTCTCCTCGGAAACGGCACACGAGGGCCATGCTTTCGTTACACCCCCCCTCTGACAAAAAGCGAGCCTCGAAGCCAGGAACTCCGCTCCTGAAGTTGGCCGCGGCTGGGCGGCAGGCGCGCTGGGCGCGCCGGGCGCGCCGGGCGCAGTTGTCCCGCGAATTCGCGGCGACGTCAGGTTGTGCGAGGACTTTCCTCGGGTGCAGCGCGGCCTTGGTGGTCGAAGGGTGTTGGGGAGGAGGGAGGAGGCAAGACGAAGCCGAACCGAACGTGCCCCCTCCAACTGGCTAGCTGGTGTCGGCCAGTGCCGCCCAAGGGATTGGCGCGGGAATGGTACCGAGATCACGCAGCATCACCTCAACGATGTGGCGGATGGTGTCGATGGGATCGCGCGGATCGCGGAGGCGCTTGAGCCGGCGGTAGACGAAGAACTGTAGCAGGTTGAACACCAAGGCCCACAGCAGCAGCACGGCGAGTGTCGCGTTTGGCGTGTGGTGGTAGACGTGGCCGAGATTCCAGTACTGGGTCCACTGGTTGAATCCGGTGTTCTCGATGTGCCAACGCCCCCGTACGGTCTTGAGCGCCGCCTTGCGCCCGAGCTTGCGTGCGCGCTCGCCCACGCACGCGAAGCACCAGGTGTGGCGTGATCCGTCTTTGTGGCTGATGACGGCGCGGACCACCCGGACCTTGCCCTTGTAGGTCGAGAGGGTGTCGATTTCGTCAACGTCCCAGAAGTCGATGTGCTCGCCAGTGTCGGGATCGTCGTACTGCTCGCATGGCGGCTGCCCGTCCCAGATCGCGAGCGCGTCCTTGAGCGGTTCGTTGTCGTCCTTCTTGAGCACGATGAAGCCGCCGTAGCCGTATTGGTCGAGCTTGGTGAACACCGGACCGTTGGCGTACAGGGCGTCGAGCACGAAGGCGTCGATGAAAGAGCCGTAAGTCAAGTGCAGGCGATCGATGAGTCGAAGGGCGGCCGTCAGCTCGCCTTCATGCCGGGGGTCCTCACCGATGTCCCGGCGAGCTTCGTCGTTGAGCACCGGTTCGATGTCGAGCACGAGGTCGAGGACGGGGTCGATGAGCATGGCGACGGCGTAACGGTGGTAGTACTGGACGCGCTCCTCGACCTCGCCGGTGCCGGGATTCTTCACCTTGACGAGGCGCTCGAGACAGTGCTCGCAGTGCCTGTCGAAGGAGCAGAAGGGCTCCCAGCCGTCGACGGCCACGTCACGCAGCGTGCCGTACGAGCCCTCGCGGAAGGCCTTGTTGCGCTCGGCTATCCACAGCAAATCCTCGATCGCGTTTCGTTGCCCGCCGACATCGAGCTGATCCAGGACGTTGCAGATGACCTCGGCGCTGAAGGCTTTCACAGACGGAGTCGGCTTGCGCCCGATGAGCTTCTGAAAGTCAGCTTCGGTGAGATCGCCTTCGAGAGCGTTGATGCTGGGCAGGCGAAGTAGCGCGGCATGGACGAGGCTGTTGACGACCTCGAAGGTGCAGTACTTGGGGTCGCGGCGCGTGTCAGTCAGCTGGCGCAACAGGCGCGGCAAGCCGAAGACCTCGCAGGCGTAGCGTTCGAACTGCTGGAGCCTGCCTGCCCCGTCGAGGACCCACGGCGGCAGTGCGACACCGCGCAACGCGCGCGCGGCTGCCTCATCATGCTCAATGCAACAACGCTTGTACTTGCGGCGGCTGCCACAGTGACAAGGCTCGTTGCGACCAGGCCGTCGCGCCGCGGCCGGCGCGACGGAAGCAGCAGCGGGCGGCGATGAGGAAGCGGCGACCATGAATTCAACTCAACGCCGTCGTCGCCGCTTCCGGCGCCCATCGCCCTGCTCCCGCTCGCGTGCGGGCGTGTGAGGCTCAGCCAGCGCGTCGATGAAGTCGTCGGTCGCGGCCAGCAGGTCGCTGTCGATCTTGCGGAGCTCGACGCGAGTGTCCCGCAAGCGGAGATAGCGCTCAACGCGCCGCTGCACCTCAGGACGCTCCGGCGGGCGCACATAAAAGCTACGCCGCCGGCCGTCCTCGGAGACGACGAGGACGGCGGTGGTGTGCAGCTCGCCCTGATTGCACTTGCAGCCTTCCTTGCCGCACCGCGTGCCGCGGAGTTGGAAAGCGCCGCGCAGCAGCGGACCGCGCTCGACCACCAACTGCTCGACTTTGGCCACAAGGCTGTGCGCGTCGTCGAGAAGGCGCCGCCTGCACCGGGAAGCTCTCTCTGCGTCGACCATCTTATCGCACTTCTACAACCTCTTGCGATAAGATTGCAAGCGAAAACCGCTGCGGGGAATCTGCCGAAGTACTTCCCTGTCGCAAGGTCAGCGACTACGCGGGGTTGGCGGGCTCAGGCGGATATCCTGTCTGACGCCTTGCCCGCGGGGTTCGAGATCATGTTGACAGGGTCTTCGCTGCTTATTGGCCCTGTAAACACTCTTCCAGAACAGGG
>JBFYZW010000760.1:0-4269 GCA_041309305.1 Deltaproteobacteria bacterium
ACCTGTTCGCCGGCGATAGCACCTGGACCGACGTCGTGGTCACCGCCCGCTTCGCCGTACCGGTAACCTCCGGCACCTACTGCGGCCTCTGGCTGCGCGCCGGCGACAACACCAACTTCGAAACGTTGTTCTTCGGCCTGGCCGACAACGACACCTTCGTCGTCTACGGGCCGTGCACGATCGCCAGCGCCACCGCGACGAGCATCAGCGGCGGCAGCGCGCTACGCACCTGGAACCTGGGCACGCCGGCCGGCGGCGGCTGGCACGTCCTCGAGGCCCGGCTGGCCGGACGGCAGACCGCCTACCTCTACGACGGCGCGCAGCTCGGCACGCACACGCTGGCGGTCGGCCAGCTCACGAGCGGCCGGATCGGCCTGTGCGCCGGCTACCCGGTCACCCGGGTGTTGTGGGACGACGTGGTCGTGCGCCGCTACGTCTCGCCCGAGCCAACCGTGACCGCGGGCACGCGCGAGCCCCGTTGCCTGTGAACAGGACCGCGTATCGAGGGGAGCGTCGATGAAGATCTCGTTGCGGGTGCAGATCGTCGGCCTGGGCACCTTGGTGCTCGTCGCCGGGATGCTCGCCTACCTGGCGCTGGCCATCCGCTTGGTCTCGCGCGACAAGCTCGCCTACGTCTACGACGCCAGCGGCGCGCTGGTCGCGGCCCGGGCCGAGGAGCTGCGCGCCAACCTCGGCGCGCTCGCCGACCGGCTGCAGGTGGTCGCCGAGCAGGGCCGCCAGCAGGGCGACGCGGCGGTCGACCTGACGGTGCGCTCGCTGGTGCGCGCCGACCCGCAGCTGCTCGCGGTCGAGCTGTGGCACAAGCGCGGCCAGAGTTTCGAGCGCCGCTACCGCTTCATCAGCCAGGAGGCGCTGGCGCAGGCCGGCCTGCCGCTCGGCGCCATCGCCGCGCTGCACGACAGCGAGCCGCTGCCGTTCGCCCGCCTGCAGGCCGGCGAGCTGGTGGTGCGCAACAACAGCATTCCGCCCGACATCCCGCTATTGACCCTGGCGGTGGCCGACGCGACGCGGCAGCAGATCGTCGTCGCTGACCTCCAGCCGCAGCGCCTGATGCGGCTGTTCGGCTCCTCCGCCTTCCACACCACCTACGCGATCGACAGCCGCGGCGCCCTGCTGCTCCACCCCGACATCGAGCGGATGGTCACCAACCCCGCACCGCCGCCGGCGAGCATCGTCGAGACCGCCTTCGCGCCCAAGATCGAGCGCGGCGTGCAGGAGGTCGACACCGCCGCCGGCACGCTGATCACCGCCTTCGCGCGGGCGCAGAGCGGGCTGGCGGTCATCGCCGAGCTGCCCAAGGCCCGCGCGCTGCGCGCGGTGACCGATCTGGTCACCCAGGCGACCATCTTTGCTGCGCTGGTCCTGCTCATCGCGCTGGTCCTGACGCTGCTCTCCTCGCAGCGCATCGTCGCGCCGCTGCGCCGGCTGCACCAGGCCGCGGCCCGCATCTCGCAGGGCAACCTCGACGTCACGCTGCCGGTCGGCGGCAGCGCCGAGGTCGCGGCGTTGACCGACTCGTTCAACCGGATGAGCGCCGCGCTCGCCGACCGCGAGACCCGCTACCTCGGCCTGGTCGGCTCTCTCGGCGGCGGCGTCGCCCACGAGATCAACAACCCGCTCGCGGTGATCATGATCAACCAGAGCTTCGTCGCCGATCAGCTCGACGCGGCGATCCGCGGCGGCAAGGTCCCGGCCAGCGCCGGCCTGACCGAGACGCTCGCCGCGGTGCGCGAGGCCCAGGCGGCGGCCAAGCGGGTCAAGGGGATCGTCAGCGATCTGCAGGCCTTCGCCTGCATGGCCGACGAGCCGCAGGGCGCGGTCGACGTCGGCGCGACGATCGACGCGGCGCTCAACCTGGTCGAAAACGAGCTGCGCTACCGTGCCCGCCTGGTCAAGACCTACGCCCCCGGCGCGGTCGTGCTCGGCTCGCGCGCCCAGCTCGGCCAGGTGTTCGTGAACCTCCTGGTCTTCGCCGCCCGGGCGATCCCCGAGGGGGACGCGCCCAACCAGGAGGTGCGGGTAGAGGTCAAACCGCACGCCGACGTCGTGTTGATCGAGATCAGCGACACCGGACGCGGCTTGCCGCCCGAGACCGTGACCCGGGTCTTCGACCCCTTCTTCAGCGCCGGCGGGACCGACGCGCCGATCGGCCTGGCGCTGTGCCACAGCATCGTCACGCGCATGGGCGGGGCGATCTCCCTCGAGAGCACCGTCGGCCAAGGGACCAGCATCCGCCTCTCCCTGCCCAAGGCGCCCGCCGACGTGGTGGTGACCCGGCAGACCCCGGCGCCAGAAGCGGCGCCGCGCCGCGGCCGGGTCCTGGTCGTCGACGACGACCTCCTGGTCCGTGGGGTCATCGGCCGCCTGCTCGAGACCGAGCATGACGTGACCCTCGCCGCCGACGCGACCGATGCGCTGGCGAAGATCGCCGCCTCCCCCGACTACGATCTGGTCCTCTGCGACCTGCTGATGCCCAACGTCACCGGCATGGATCTGCACCACGCGGTCAGCGAGCGCGTCCCGGCGCTCGCCGAGCGGATCGTCTTCATGACCGGCGCGGCGTTCACCACCCGGGCCGAGGAGTTCCTCAAGGCGGTGCCCAACCGCTGCCTGCGCAAGCCGTTCGACCTCGACGAGCTGCGCCGCCTGGCCGCCGAGCACGCCGCGCGGCGCGCGCCCTGATCAGAAGGTGACCGCCTGCGGCTCGCGCAGCGGCTTGCCGAAGAAGTAGCCCTGGAAGAGCGTGCCGCCGACGACGATCACCGCGTCGCGCTCGGCCTGGGTCTCGATCCCCTCGACCACCACCTGGATCTCCATCTCGGCGCAGGCCTCGGTCATGGCCTGGATCAGTCGCTGCTTGGTCTTGTCCTGGTCGACGCCGCGCACCAGCGACATGTCGATCTTCGCCACCTGCGGCTGGATCTGGGTGAAGGCGGTCAGGCCCGCGTAGCCAGCGCCCAAGTCGTCGACCGCCAGCGCGTAGCCCAGCTCGCGCAGCCGCCCGAAGCGACCGGCCAGCTCGGGGATGCGGTCGAGCGAGGCCCGCTCGGTGATCTCGAGGACGATCCGCCGCGCGTGCGGCGCGAGCGGCGCCGCGGGGTCGTAGAGCGTCTCGTCGGCGAGGTCCTGCGGGTGCAGGTTGACGAAGATCTTCACCTGCGGATCGATCGCCGCGGCGCCCTGCCCCACCAGCCGGCGGATCGCCCGGCCGAGATCGCTCAGCCGCTCGAGCCGCTCGGCGGCGTCGAACAGCGCCCCCGGGTGGGGCAACGACGGCTCGTCGGAGCGCACCAGCGCCTCGTAGCCGTAGACCCGCCGCCCGGCCCAATCGACGATCGGCTGCCAGGCCATCCACAGCTTCGGCAGCGCGCGCTCGAACGACGCCTCGAGCCCGGCCCGGTCGCCGGCCTCCTTGCCCTTGTCGCTCAGGTAGGCCAGCGCGTTGCGCTTCGCCTTGGCCAGCCGGCTCATCCGCACCGCGTAGCCGACCGCGCCGCGCAGCTCCTCGCCATCCACCGGCTTGAGCAGGTACTTGAGCGCGCCGAGCTCGACCGCGTCGACCGCCGAGGCCACGGCGGGCGTGCCGGTGATCAGGATCACCGGCACGTCGAGGTCGTGGCTGCGGACCTGCCGCAGCATCGCGATCCCGTCCATCCCCGGCATCGTGATGTCGCTGAGGATGAGGTCGAACGCCGCGCCGCCGCGGATGAGCACCAGCGCGTCCTCGGCGCGTTCGGCGGTGGTCACCTCGTAGCCGGCGTGCTCGAGCGTGCGCTTGAAGGCGCGCAGGATGCCGGGCTCGTCATCGACGATCAGGACCGAGCCCTTGCTGATGGCTCCGGGCGCGGCCGGGGCGGGAGGTGGGGTGTTCATCGGCCCAGCGTACCGCTAACCACCGGCGGCCTCCAGCCCCACCGGCCGGTCACCCGGGCGCCTGTTTGCCGCCTCGCGCGGTTGTGCGAGACTCCTGCCTATGCGGCGCTGCTTCGTCGGCCTGGCGGTCGCCCCCGAGACGCGCGAGCGCCTGAGCGCCGCGCTCGAGGAGCTCGCCTGCCTGCCGCGCGCCGCGGCCCGCCGCCTGCGCCTGGTCACGCCGGCCAACCTGCACCTGACGCTCAAGTTCCTCGGCGACACGCCGGAGGAGGCGCTCGGAGCGTTGCAGGACGTGCTCGGCGACGTGTGCGGCGCGGCCCGCCGCCCGGGGGCACAGGTCGCCGGCCGGGACGCCTTCCCCGCGCCGCGCCGCCC
>JBFYZW010000761.1:0-5300 GCA_041309305.1 Deltaproteobacteria bacterium
CGCCCGCCGTTGCCGACCACCAGGATCGTCTGGCCCATCGCCCCCCCGTCAGTGCCGGAAGTGCCGGCGGCCGCAGAACATCATGCACAGGCCGAGCTCGTCGCAGGCGGCGATGACCTCCGCGTCGCGCTTCGACCCGCCCGGCTCGACCACCGCGACGATACCGGCCGCCGCCGCCGGGCGCACCGAGTCGTCGAAGGGGAAGAAGGCGTCCGAGGCGAGGAACGCGCCGCGCGCCCGCACCCCCGCCTTGGCCAGCGCCTGCAGCGTCGCGTCGACGCGGCTGGTCTGACCGGTGCCGATGCCGAGCAGCGCCCGCTGCCGCGTCACCGCGATGGCGTTCGACTTGAGCGCCGCGACCACCCGCAGCGCGAAGGCGAGCTCCTCGAGCCAACCCGCCTCGGGCTGCCGCCGGGTGACGCAGCGCCACTCGCTCGGCGGCGCGATGCCCGGGTCGGTCTCCTCGACCAGCATCCCACCGCCGATCCGGTGCGCGTGCCACGGCGGAGCCGCCGGGCCGGGCGGCGCGACGAGCAGGCGCAGGTTCTCGCGCCGCTGCAAGAGCGCCAGCGCCTCGGGCGAGAAGGCCGGGGCGACGATGCACTCGACGAACAGCTTGCTGTCGCGGATCGCCTGCGCCGCGGCGCCGGAGAGCGGCTGGTTGAAGCCGATCACCGAGCCGAACGCGGACAACGGATCGCCGGCCAGCGCCCGGGCGAAGGCCTCGGCCTGGCTCTCCGCCTCGGCCATGCCGCAGGGGTTGGTGTGCTTGATGATGGCGCAGCCGACGCCGTCCAGGCCGCGGACCGCGCGCCAGGCGGCGTCGAGGTCGATGGTGTTGTTGTAGGACAGCTGCTTGCCGGCGAGCAGCCTGCCGCGCGCGACGCCGCTCGTCTCGGTCTCGGCGGCGTAGAGGAAACCACGTTGGTGCGGGTTCTCGCCGTAGCGCAGCTCGACCGGCGCCGAGAAGCCCGGCAGGGCCGGTGGGAAGCGCCGCTCTTCGCCGGCGAACCAGGCGGCCACGGTCGCGTCGTAGGCGGCGGTGTGGGCGAAGGCCTTGGCGGCGAGGGCGCGGCGCAGCGCCAGCGGCACGAGGCCGTCCTCGGCCAGGCGCGCGAGCAGCGCGCCGTAGTCGTCGGGATCGCAGAGCACCGTCACGCCGCCGTCGGCGTTCTTGGCCGCGGCGCGGAGCAGGGACGGCCCGCCGATGTCGATGTTCTCGATCTGCTCGGCGCGCTCGGCGCCGCGCGCCAGCGCTTCGGCGAACGGGTAGAGGTTGCAGACCACCAGATCGATGGGCACCAGCGCGTGCTCGGCGAGTTGGGCGAGGTGCGCGGCGTTGCGCCGGTCGGCGAGGATGCCGGCGTGGACGCGCGGGTGCATCGTCTTCACCCGCCCATCGAGCAGCTCCGGCGCGCCGGTGTGCTGCTCGACCGGGGTGACCGGCACGCCCGCCTCGGCGAGCGCCCGGGCCGTCCCACCGGAAGCGAGCAGCTCGACGTCGCGCGCCGCGAGCGCACGGCCGAGCTCCCCGAGGCCGCGCTTGTCGTGCACCGAGAGGATCGCCCGCCGCACCACGCCCACCGCGTCAGCCATGCCCCGCCTCCTGGTTCGTCTCGCCGCCGCGCGCCGGCCACGGCTCCCCGCGCGCCAGCCGATCGAGGAACAGCCGCACCGCGCGCGGGTAGATGACGTGCTCGACCTCGGTGAGGATGCGCGCCGCGAGGCCCTCGGGCCCCTCGTCGCCGCGCACCTCGAGCGAGCCCATCAGCAGCACCGGCCCGGCGTCGACCCCTTCGCTGACCAGGTGCACGGTGGCGCCGGCCACCTTGACCCCGGCGGCCCACTGCCGCTCCGCCCCGTGCAAGCCGGGGAAGTCGGGCAGGAGCGAGGGGTGGATGTTGAGGATCGCGCCGCGGAAGCGGGCGAGAAAGACCGGGCTCAGGATGCGCAGGTAGCCGGCGAGCAACAGGTGCTCAACGCCCAGCTCCTCGAGCAGCGCCAGCACCTGCCGCTCGTGCTCCACACGCGCCAGCCCCCGGCTGGCGATCGCCCGGGTCGGCACCCCCCGCGCGGCCGCCTTGTCGAGCACCGCCGCGCCGGGCACGTTGCTGAACACCAACGCGATCTCGGCGTCGATGAGCCCGGCGTCGCGGGCGTCGAGCAGCGCCATCGCGTTGCTGCCCCGACCGGAGGCGAAGATCGCCAGGCGCGGTCTTGCGTCAGGCACGTCAGACAAGCTCCACCCCCCGCTCGCCGGCGATCACCTCGCCGACCGGAAGCCACGGCGAGCCGTCGGCGGCCAGCGCGGCGTCGGCGACCTCGCGCTCGACGATGGCCACGAAGCCCAGGCCGAGGTTGAAGGTCCGGCCCAGCTCCTCGTCGCTGACGCCGCCGCAGCGCTGGATCATGTCGAACACCGGCGGGCGGCGAAAGCGCGCCCGCTCGAGCCGCAACCGACAGCCGGGCGACATCAGGGCCGCGCCGCGGCCGAGCAAGCCGCCGCCCGTGATGTGCCCCGCCGCCTTGAAGCCGAACCGCTCGTGCAGCGCGAGCACCGGCACGACGTACAGCGCCGTCGGCGCGAGCAGCTCGGCGGCGAGCGTGCGGCCGAGCTCTGGCACGTGGCTGTCGAGCCGCAACCCGCCGCGCTCGAGCAGCGCAGCGCGCGCCAGCGAGAAGCCGTTGGCGTGCAGGCCAGTCGACGGCAGCGCGAGCGCGACGTCGCCGGCGCGCATCCGCTCCGGCGCCGGCAGCCGATCGCGCCGGACGAGGCCGACCGCGAAGCCGGCCAGGTCGAAGTCCCCGGGCGGGTAGACCCCGGGCATCTCCGCGGTCTCGCCGCCGATCAACGCGCAGCCGACCGCCCGGCAGGCGGCGGCGATCCCCTCGACCACCACCCCCATCGCCGCGGCGTCGAGCTTGCCGGTGGCCAGGTAATCGAGGAAGAACAGCGGCCGGGCACCGAGCGGCACCAGGTCGTTGACGCTCATCGCCACCAGATCCTGCCCCAGCCCCGCGTACTCCCCGGCGTCACGCGCGACCAGCAGCTTGGTCCCCACCCCGTCGCAGGTGCCGGCGAGCAGGTAGTCGGGCGCCCCGGCGGCGCCGAGGCTGAACAGGCCCGCGTACCGCGACGCGTGCGCCACCACCTCCGGGCCGTGGGTCTGCGCCGCGAGGCGCGCGACGCGGGCGACAAAGGTGTCGGCGGCGGCGATGTCGACCCCCGCCTGCCGGTAGGTGAGCCCGCCGCTCATCTCACCGCCTCGACCCGCTCGACCCGTGCTGCCGCTCGAACCATCGGCGCCCCCCGTCGCCTCGCCGCCCCGCCGCCCGGCGCTGTTCGCGACGCGCGTCGAATGCCGCCCGCCGCCAGTCAAGTCAAGCCCCGGCCGCCGCCTCTCGAGGAGGGTATCGACGCGGACGTTCGATACGGACGGTCACGATTCCCGATCACCAATGTCGAGGCGACCACCTTTGCCGAGTTGTTCGAGCAGGTGGCCTGGTAAACGGGGGTGCGCGATTCGCGCATACCCCGTTTGCGGTTTTTCCTCGGGCGAGGCCGCGGATGGGGATCGGGAATCGTGACCGTCCGTTTACTCACCGCACCCCGATGAACGCGACCAGGTGCGAAGCTACGTCGGGGAGGACGGACCACGACGGCGGCGGCCGCAACCATCGCCACCATCGACCCGGGGCCAGATGGGTGTGGCGGCGACGCCGACGCGCTGGGTTCGCCGGCGCTCAGGTCGGGTACTCGCCGGTCATGCAGCCGAAGCAGAACGGCTTGCGGCCGGTGGCCTGCTGCAGGCCGGCGAGCGTCAGGTAGCGCAGGTGGTCGGCGCCGAGCCAGCGCTGGATCTCGCCGACCGACGGGTGGCGGTTGATGATCAGCTCGTCGCGATCGGGCGTGTCGATGCCCAGGTAGCAGGGCCAGCCGAGCGGCGGTGAGGCGATGCGCATCCACACCTCGCGCGCGCCGGCGTCGCGCACCATCGCGACGATCTTGCGCGAGGTGTTGCCGCGGACGATCGAGTCGTCGACCAGGATGACGCGCTGGCCGGCGACGGCGCGGCGGACGACCGAGAGCTTCAAACGGACGCTGTGGGTGCGCGCGTCGTGGTCGGGCAGGATGAAGGTGCGCCCGACGTAGTGGCTGCGCAGGATCGCCATCTCGAGCGGCGCGCCGCTCTGGCGCGCGTAGCCGAGCGCCGCCGGCACGCCCGAGTCGGGCACCGGCACGACGATCGCGTCGCCGGGCGCGAGGCCCTCGGCCGCGTCCTGCTCGGCGAGCGCGCGGCCCATCGCCACGCGCGCCTGCTGCACGCTCTGGCCGAAGACCTCGGAGTTCGGCCGGGCGAAGTAGACCAGCTCGAAGACGCACGGCGCCGGCTCGGCCGGCGTCAGCAGCGCCTGGCGGACCGGCCCGTTGGCGCCGAGCTCGACCAGCTCGCCGGGCAGCACCTCGCCGCGGTAGTCGGCGTCGAGCGCGTCGAGGGCGCAGGTCTCCGAGGCGAGCACCCAGCCGTCCGGCCGCTGGCCGAGCACCAGCGGGCGGATGCCCAGCGGGTCGCGCAGGCCGTAGAGCCGGCCGTCGCACAACAGCGTCAGCGAGTAGGCCCCCTCGACCCGGGCGGCCATCGCTCGCAGCGCGCCGCCGAGCTCGGCCGCGCCGGCGCGGGCCATCAGGTGCACCATCAGCTCGGTGTCCATCGTCGTCGACAGCAGCGAGCCGCTGGCCTCGAGCTCGCGCTGCAGCGCCGCGGCGTTCTTGAGGTTGCCGTTGTGCGCCACCGCCAGGCGGCCGAAGGGCAGCGTCGCGACGAACGGCTGGATGTTCTGCGCCCGGTCCACCGGCACCGTCGAGTAGCGCGTGTGGCCGATCGCCAGCTGCCCGGGCAGCTCGCTGACCCGGTAGGTGGGCAACGCCTCGGCGACCAGGCCGCGGCCTCGCAGGTGGTGGATCTCGCCCCCCGGCCCCCAGGTGGCAATGCCGGCCGCCTCCTGGCCGCGGTGCTGCAGCGCCAAGAGCGCGCGGTGGGTCAGCTCGGCGGCCGAGCCGTGCCGACGCAGCACCGCGACGACGCCGCAGCTCTCCCGCGGCGCGGGTTGGATCGTCAGGACCATCGCTCCCCTCCCGCGACAAAGGCCTCGGCGAGCGCGGCGACCGGCAGCCGCAGCGCGCCGTCGATGGATAGCGTCGTCCCGGCGGTCTCGCCGACGAAGGCGCACGGCACCTGCTGCCGCGCCGCGCGCTCGGCGAGCGCATCGGCGGCGCTCGGCGCGAGGCTGACCCAGGC
>JBFYZW010000762.1:0-4028 GCA_041309305.1 Deltaproteobacteria bacterium
GCCTGGGCCTTGCCAGCCAGCCGCGGCCGGGCGGTGTTGAGCACGGCGCGGAAGATCGCCTCGACGTCGGGGCCGGCGAAGGCGGCCTGGCCGGTCAGGGCCTCGTAGAGCAGCGCACCGAGCCCGTGGACGTCGGCAGCCGGGCCGGCGGCGGCCCCCTCGAGCTGCTCCGGGGCCATGTAGGCCGGCGAGCCGCGCAGCCGGGTCGGGTCGCCAACCAGCGTCGTGCTGGCGGCGGCCGGCTTGGCGATGCCGAAGTCGGCGAGCACGATCCGGCCCGACTCGAGCCAGAAGACGTTCTCCGGCTTGACGTCGCGGTGCAGGATGCCCTGCGCGTGCGCGTGCGCCAGCGCGCCGGCCAGCTCGTGGCCGAGCGCCGCGACCTCGTCGGCCGGCAGCGGGCCGCGCTCGGCGAGCACGCGGCGCAAGGTCGGCCCTTCGCACAGCTCGATCGCCAGGTAGAGCTGGTCGGCCTCGGGGCCGGAGTAGTCGTAGATCTCGATGATGTTGGGGTGCCGGAGCGCCGCGGTGGCGCGCGCCTCACGGTGGAAGAGGAAGCGGTGCTCTTTCTCCTGCCCGGCCGGCAGGCGATCGGCCTCGATCAGCTTGAGCGCGACGTCGCGCTTGAGCACCGGATCATGGGCGCGCACCACCCGGCCCATGCCGCCGCGTCCGAGGGGAGCGACCAGCTGGTAACGACCGAGCTGCGCCGGGAGGCCGTCGAGGTCGGGGTTGCTCATCGCAGCGGCTCGCCGCAGCCGAGGCAGCGGATCTGGTTGCGGCGCGGGTAGTTGGCCGGGATCTTGATCTTCGCGCCGCAGGCGCAGGTGACGATCTCGTAGCCGGCGCTCCGCTTGACCGCGTCGAGCGCTTCACGGCGCAGCGCCGCGCCGGGGGCGAGCGCCGCCGCCCCGCCGGCGAGGGCGCCGCCCATCTTGGCCATCGCCGCGCCAGCGGCGGCGGTGGTGACCTTGGTGACGAACTCCTTGCCCTTGGCGGTCGGGACCGCGGCCTGGTCTTTGGCCGACGGCGGGACGAAGCGGGCCGAGCGGCCGGTGACGTCATGGAAACGCCGGGCGTACTCGGCGTAGGAGACGCTGCTGCCGCCGGCCAACTGGCGCAGCACCGCGATGCGCTTGTCGATCGGCGGGTGGGTGGAGAAGAGGCTCGGGCCGACGATGAGCAGCGCCTGCGCGACCTTCGGGATCGGCAGGGCGCGCCCGGCGCCGGCCGTGGAGATCTTCTCCAGCGCCGTCGCGAGAGCCGCCGGGTTGCGCGTCGCGATGGCGCTGCCGGCGTCGGCCATGTACTCGCGCGTGCGGCTGGCGGCGAAGTAGACCAGCCGAGCGGTGATCGCGCCGAGCACGACCAGGCCGACCGCGACGAGGAAGAGGATCAGCTGCGCCTGGCCGCCGCCGTTCGACGAGGAGCTGCGGCTGCGCCGGCCGCCGCCGAACCAGAACAGGTGGCGGGTGAGGTAGTGGGAGATGAGGCCGATGGCCCCGGCCATGACCGCGAGCAGGGTCATGAACAGGATGTCGCGGTTCTTCACGTGGGCGATCTCGTGGGCGATCACCGCCTGCAGCTCGTCCCGATCGAGCAGGCGCAACAGCCCGTCGGTCACCGCGACCGAGGCGACGGCCGGGTTTCGCCCGGCGGCGAAGGCGTTGGCCGTGTCCGAGTCGATGACGTAGACGCGCGGCATCTGCCCGAGGCCGGAGGCGATGACCATCTCCTCGACGACGTTGTGCAGCTGGGGCGCCTGTTCGCGCGTCACCTGCCGCGCGCCGGCGGCGGAGAGCAGCACCTTGTCGCCGGCGTAGAAGCTGATCACGAACATCACCACGCCGACGACGATCGCCAACGGCACGCCGGCGGCGCCGGCGCCCGGTTCGAGCAGCTCGCCGGCCGCCCAGCCGACCGCGGCGAGCAGGACGATCATCCCCGCGACCAGCAGGATCGACCGGTTGCGGTTCTTGCGTACGAGCTCGAACATGGGTCAGACGATCAGAACTTGACCTTCGGCGCTTCGCGCTCGCTCTGCTCCTGGATCTTCCAGTACGGCTCCTCTTTGAAGTTGAACATGCCGGCGAAGATGACCGCCGGGAAGACCTGGCGGCGGTTGTTATACTCCATCACCGTGTCGTTGTAGTACTGGCGCGCGAAGGCGATCTTGTTCTCGGTCGAGGTCAGCTCCTCTTGCAGTGCGAGGAAGTTCTGGTTCGCCTTCAGGTCGGGGTAGGCCTCGGCCACCGCCAACAGGTTGGCGAGCGCGGCGCCGAGCTGGGTCTCGGCGGCGATCTGTCCGTCGCGCCCGTGGGCCGACATCGCCGAGGCGCGCGCCCGGGTCACGTTCTCGAGCACGCCCTTCTCGTGGCCGGCGTAGCCCTTCACCGTCTCGACCAGGTTGGGGATGAGGTCGTGGCGCCGCTTGAGCTGGACGTCGATCTGGTTCCAGCTGTTCTGGACCAGGTTCCGCTGCCGCACCAGACCGTTGTAGATGGCGATCGCCACGACGACGAGCAGCAAGGCCAGCCCACCGAGGACCAGGATCGGGATCATCGTTTGCCTCCAATCATGCGTTGCAACAGCGTGAAGACCTGAGTCATCCGTGCCCCGCCGAGCTTCGCCTCGGCGGCGAAGGCCCGCGCCAGCGCCTCGAGCTCGCCGGCGTCGAACCAGAGCCCGTCGCCCTGCGGACAGGCGTCGAGCTCGAGCCCTGGCGCCGGGGTGACGCGTCGCATCGGCCGGTCGCAGCGCGGACAGCGGCGCTTGCCTGGCTCACCCGCCTGACCGAGATCGACCAGCGGGCCGGCCGCGCCGAAGAGCAGCTCGAGCTCGCCGGCGTCGAGCCAGACGCCGAACTCCTCGGCGCAGTAGTCCAGCTCGAGCCCTTCGATCTCGGCCGTGACCAACGGCAGCCGGCACGCGGGGCAGCGCATCGGCGGACCATAGCATAGCCCCGGCGACCGGCAACCACCCGCCCCGGCTCGAGGTCGCCGCGCCGATCGGGGGCGCGTTACTCGGCCACCGCCGCGCCGACGCCGCGTGGATCGGCGGCTCCGGCGCGGACGCCGGTCGCCGGGTCGACGCTGATCGCCGTGGCGTTGCTCCACGGCGGGCGGAGCTCGATCGCGTGGCCGCGGGCGGTGAGCTCGGCATGGGTCAGCGGCTCGAGCGCCCAGGGTTCGGCGAGCAGCAGGTCGGGCAGGTGCTGGTGGTGCAGGCGCGGCGCGGCGATCGCCTGGGCGATGTCCATGCCGTGCACCAGGTGGTTGACGATCACCTGCGCCACCGTCGTCGGGATGCGTGGGCCGCCGGGGGAGCCGACCACCAGGCGCACCGGCGCGTCCGGCTGCGGGCCGGCGAGCACCAGGGTCGGTGACATCGACGAGAGCGGCACCTTGCCCGGCGCGACGGCGTTGGCCTCGGCGCCGACGACGCCGAAGACGTTCGGCACGCCCGGCGCGACGGCGAAGTCGTCCATCTCGTCGTTCCAGACCACGCCGGTGCCCCGGGCGACGATCGCCGCGCCGAAGATCCAGTTGATCGTCGTGGTCATCGCCACCGCGTCGCCGGCGGCGTCGATCACCGACAGGTGGGTGGTGTGCTCGGCCTCGCGCCTCGGCGCGGCGCGCCGGGGCGGCGGGGGCAGCTGGGCGCCCTGGCCAGGGGGGACGTCGCCGGCCGGGGTGGCGCGGGGGCTCGCGCCGATCAGCTGGTGAAGGAGCAACGCGCGGTCTTTGGCGAGCAGGCGAGCGGTGAGATCGCCGGCGAAGGCCGGGTCGCCGAGCAGCTGCCGGTCGGCAAAGGCGCGCTTGCTCGCCTCGACATAGAGGTGCACGCTCTCCGGTGTGCGCCAGCGGTAGCCCGGCCCCTGGTCGATGACGTTGAGCAGCGTCAGGAGGATGACGCCGCCGGAGGAGGGCAGCGGGGCGGTGGCGACCGCGCGGCCGCCGAACGAGCCCCACAGCGGCGGCCGCTCGCGCACCCGGTAGGCCTCGAGGTCGGCGGCCTGGAGGAGGCCG
>JBFYZW010000763.1:0-3922 GCA_041309305.1 Deltaproteobacteria bacterium
GGGCCTGGCGCGGGAGCTCGAGGCGGCGGCGGCCGCGGCCGCGCCGCTCGAGGTGAGCGACGGCCGGGCCCTGCGCGAGCCGGCGGCGGCTTTGGGGATCTACCAGCCGCTGGCGGACAACCGGGTCGTCGGCGCGGAGCTGTACCTCTACGCCCAGGTGCGGCACCACGGCCTGCGCCCCGTCGGCGACGGCTTCGAGCTGCACCTCGAGAGCGATCTGGTCATTCTCGATCAAGCGGGCACCGAGTTGGCCCGCGACGAGCGGTTCGGCGAGTCGCGCTACCGGGCGCGGGTGGCGCACCGCGACACCTTCGTCAACATCGCGCTGCGGGTCGTCGGCTTGCCGTCGGGCGTCTACCGCGCCCGCCTGATCGTGCACGACCGGGTGGCCAACAAGCGCGGCGAGGTGGAGATCCCGTTCGTGATGCCCTGACCGGCGGCGTCCGAGAGGGCGAGCCTGCTGAGGGGTGTGATCCAAGAGCGTCGGTAGGCGACCGCGCCTCGGGCGGCTTGGGGGGCTGTGCTCGGCCCGCTCGGCATAAGGCGCGCGGCGCACGAGGCGTGAGGCAACACTCACGACCGACGGCCCAGGTGGTTCTGGAAGGCCCCACATCCCGGCCTGCGCGGGCCTGTGCGCATCCCCCCTGCGCCGCCTGTCGGCGCGGTCGCCGCCGCACGGAGTCTTCACGAAGGTCGACGGCGACACCCGAGCGGGCGTTGGACTCCACACCGACGACCACCGATCACCCCCCCTGCTGAGCAGCTACTTGACTCGCCTGCGGTTTCCCTCGACAAACAACCCGTCATGCTCGACTCACTGCTCGGCCTCTTTTCCACCGACCTGGCGATCGATCTCGGCACGGCCAACACCGTGGTCTACGTGCGCAAGCAGGGGATCGTGCTCAACGAGCCGTCGGTGGTCGCCATCGCCAAGACCGGCGCGAGCCAACGGGTGCTGGCGGTCGGCTCCGAGGCGAAGAACATGCTCGGCAAGACGCCGGGCAACATCGTCGCCATCCGGCCGATGCGCGACGGGGTGATCGCCGACTTCACGGTCACCGAGGCGATGCTGAAGTACTTCATCACCAAGATCCACAACCGGCGCCACTTCGTCCGCTCGCGCCTGATCATCTCGGTGCCGGCGGGGATCACCAACGTCGAGCGCAAGGCGGTGCGTGAGGCGGCCGAGAACGCCGGCGTGCGCGAGGTGTGGCTGATCGAGCAGCCGATGGCCGCGGCGATCGGCGCCGGGCTGCCGGTGCGCGAGGCGCGCGGCAACATGATCGTCGACATCGGTGGCGGCACCACCGACGTCGCGGTGGTGTCGATGGCCGGCATGGTCACCAACGTGACGCTGAAGGTCGCCGGCGACAAGCTCGACGAGGCGATCATCAACTACGTGCGCCGGCACCACAACATGATGATCGGTGAGCGCACGGCCGAGGAGATGAAGATCCGCCTGGGCAGCGTCTGGCCGCCGGCCGAAGGGCAGGAGCTCGAGCCGGTCGACGTCAAGGGGCGGGATCTCATCACCGGGGTGCCCAAGTCGATCCAGCTCACCGGGCCCGAGGTGCGCGACGGGCTGTCCGATTGTGCGCGCAGCATCCTCGAGGCGGTCAAGGCGACGCTCGAGAAGACGCCGCCCGAGCTGGCCGGTGACATCTCCGAGCGCGGCATCGTGCTCGCCGGCGGCGGCGCGATGCTGCGCGGCCTCGATACGATGTTGCGCGAGGAGATCGGCATCCCGGTGTTCGTCGCCGACGAGCCGCTGCTCGCGGTCGTCAAGGGGGCCGGGATGGTGCTCGAGGACCTCGAGGGCTACCGCTCGATCCTGCTCGACCAGTGAATCAGGCGCGGCGGCGCCGGCGCAGGCCGACGAGCGCCAAGGCCAGCCAGACAACGCCCGGGGCCTGCGCGCAGTCGCAGCCGCCGTCCGGGTCGGTGGGCTTCGGCGACGGCGGGGGCGGCGGATCGGAGAGGCAGTCGATGCTCGACGGGGCCGCCGGCGGCGCCGGGCAGGCGAAGCCGTTGGTGCTGATGCGCAGGTCGGCCATGCGCCCGGCCGAGGTGGTCGCGTTGAGCAGCGCGTAGTAGACCCGCGTCGCGCCGCTGGGGAAGTCGAGCGTCGCGCTGGCCGTGAACGGGCCGGTGCCGCTGACCGTCAGCGGTACGACGCCGTCGCCGTCGTGGGTGACCGTGACGGTCGAGGTGCCGGCGTAGGCGAACGAGATCGGCGCGCCGACCTTGTAGACCAGCTGCAGGTTCCAGGCCGTTGGCGTTGGCGTACCGCCGATGAAGTCGGGCGGATCCTCCATGCTCGGTTGGCCGTCGCCGAGCGACGCGGTGAAGGCGGCGGTGGTCACGCCGCCCGGGACGTCGACGACCAGCTGGAACGGGCCGGGGGCGCCGGGGTTGTAGACCACGCCGCCGAAGAGCGGGTCGTTGCTGCCCCGGCTGGCGAAGTAGAGCTCCGGGATGGCGGTGTTGCACAGCGGGACGACCCGGTCGCAGGTGACGACGTTGCGGGCGTTCAGCGCGCAGGTGGCGTGGTAGGCGGTCGGATCCTCGAGCAACGGCTCGGCCTGGATCTCGGCGAGCAGCGCCTCGGAGGCGAGCGCGAAGGTGGCCTTGGCCGGCAGCGCGGCGAGCGCCTGATAGACGACCCGGTCGAAGACCCGCACGGTGCGGCCGGTCCCCGGGTCGGTCTCCTCGGCGGGGTAGAGCTGACGGACATCCCACATCGCGGCGGCGAAGGCCTTCGAGTCCTCGTGCACCTCACCGTTGAGGTAGTACGGGCAGACCAGGTCATGCTCGAGCGTGCGGATCCCTTCGCTCGAACCGTAGCGCGCGCCGACGTAGCCGCCGGTCACCGGGTCGTCGGTCAACGCGGCGGCGAAGTAGTCGCTGAACGCCTCGCCGAGCGAGCCGGGCGCGACGTCGAGGCCGCGCGCGTCCTGAACGGTGCCGCCGCCGAGCGCACCGAGCTGCGTCGCGACCGCGTGGCCGTACTCGTGGTAGATGATCGCGCCGTCGTAGGCGAAGTCGACCACCGAGCCCTGGCCCATGTAGATGCCGCTGCGTACGCCGAGCAGATCCTCGAGGTCGTCGCCGAGGAAGAAGGCGTTGTCGAAGGGCATGTAGCCGTGGCCGGCCGCGTGGCAGTCGGCGACGATCTCGCGGGCGCGCTCGACGGTCCGGCTGCCGTCCGGTTCGGCCGCCCAGGCGGTCTGCTCGCAGGCGAGCAGCTCCATCGACGGCATGCTCAGGTTGGCCATGATCATCTGCGGGGTGTGGAAGCCCACCGGGTGGCCGAGCGCGTCGAGCCAGTCGGTGACCTGATCGAGGTGGTAGTAGACGTGGACCTCGGCGAACGGGTCGTTGAGCGGCCACTGGTCGACCCCGTAGTCGAGCAGGTCGTCCTCTGGGGCGAATTTGAAGCCGTCGGTCTCGCCCTGGCCGATGGCCAGGTGCCCCTCGCCACAGAAGGAGATGATCAGGTCGCGGTAATCGGCCGACAGGCAGGCGTAGCCGCCGAAGACGTCCAGGCAGGTGCGCACGCGCACGTTCTCGTCGTCGGTCATGCAGCTGAGCGCCTCGACGTACTCGCCCTCGAGCACCGCCGGGTCGGCGGGCGTCAACCGCTCGAGCTCGACCACGGTCGGCGCGTCGAGCACCGCGCCGGGCGTCGGGTGGGGGATGAAGACGTTGGCGTCAGCGGCGCCGCGGCGGATCGGGCTGCGGATCGCGACCACCTGCCCGCTGTGCGCGTCGACCAGCACGGTGCGACGCTGGTGCGGGAGGACCCCGGGGACGTGAACGATCCAGACCAGCGCGGCCGTCTCGGCGTCGATCGCCAGCCGGACCGGCAGCGCCAGGCGGGCGGCGTCGGCGGGCGAGAGCCTGAGCCCGGTCCGCGCCAGGA
>JBFYZW010000764.1:0-8429 GCA_041309305.1 Deltaproteobacteria bacterium
GCCGACCCGGCGCGCCGCTCGCTCATCGCGCGGCTGGCGGGCGACGGCGGCGCGCCGCCACTCTGCCTGCTGTCGCACCTCGACGTGGTGCCGGCGGACCCGGCCGAGTGGCCGGCCGACAAGGGGCCGTTCTCCGGCGCGATCGACGCCGACGGCTACGTCTGGGGGCGCGGGGCGCTCGACATGAAGGGGATGGGCGCGGTGGAGCTGATGACCTTGATCTGGCTCGAGCGCCTCGGCGTGCCGCTCGAGCGCGACGTGATCCTGATCGCCGTCGCCGACGAGGAGGTGCACAACACCGGGATGCGCGAGGTGGTGGCCGAGCGCTGGGCCGAGCTCGGCTGCGCGACGCTGGTCAACGAGGGCGGGATCGGCTTGACCGGGGCGCTGTTCCCCGACGAGACGGCGATCGTCATCTCGACCGCCGAGAAGGGCGTGCTCTGGCTGCGCCTCACTACCCGCGCCGCCGGTGGACACGGCTCGACGCCGCGCGACGATCACGCGCCGGCGGTGCTGCTCGGCGCGCTCGAGCGGCTACGCGCCCGCGAGCCGTCGGTCAGCATCCCGCCGACGATGCGGGAGCTGCTCGCCCGCGCCGGCGCGGCGCACGGCGGGCTGGCCGGCTTCGTGATGCGCCGTCCGACGTTGACCGACTGGTTCGTCGAGGGGCGCCTGCTCGCCCAGCCGGCCACGCGGGCGGCGATCACCAACACGGTGACCATCTCTGGCCTATCGACCGGCGAGCACGCACCGAACGTCGTGCCGAACGAAGCGCACGCGCTGCTCGACTGCCGGCTGCAGCCGGGGGTCACCGACCAGATGATGATCGCCGAGCTGCGCGCGCTGCTCGGCGAAGACCCCAGGCTCGTGCTCGAGGTCCTGCACTACGCGTCGGCCACCGAGAGCCCGCGCGATGACCCTTTCTTCAACGCGTTGGCCCGCCACGCGCTCGCCAGCCACCCGGGGGCGACCTTCGGGCCGGCGCTGTCGGTGGGCTTCACCGACTCGAAGTTCGCGCGCGACCAGGGGACGCGCGCCTACGGCCTCGTGCCGTTCGTCGTTCCGCTCGCCGAGCTGGCGACGATGCACGCGCCGCACGAGCGGGTCTCGGTCGAGAACCTGCGCCGCGGTCTGCGGACCCTGCTCGGCGCGGTGCTCGAGGTCAGCGCCGGTGCGGCGCGTCAGTCGCCGTAGCAGCCGGTGAACGGGTCGCCGGAGCAGGCGCGCAGAAGCGGCGTGCTCGCGTCGGTGCAGGCGAGCCCGGCGCCGCCGAGCGCGGTCTGGATGTGACACCAGGCCCAGCGCCGGGCCCGGCCGTCGAGCGTCTCCGGCAGCGAGGCGCGGCAGTCGAAGTTGACCACTCGGCCCCAGGCATCGAGCTCGTCCTGGGTGATGATCAGATCATCACGCTTGAAGGTGACCCGCCGGACTGCGACCTCCTCCCCGGTCGGCAGCGATCCGGGGCGCAGGTCGGCGGAGGTCAGCGCGTAGGCCAGCGCGACCTGCTCGGCGGGCGGCCCGGGCAGCGGCAAGGTGTAGGCGATGAGCAGGAAGGTCTGCTCGGCCTGCGGGACGTAACCCGCGCAGCGACCGGTGACCGAGAGGTCGGCCGCGACCTGCAGCGGACAGCTCGGGTTGCCGCCCGAGACGTGCAACGTGGCCTGCAGGCCGGCGAGGCCGTCCGCCTGGTTCGGGCAGCTCAGCTCCTGCTCGAGCAGCCAGGGGACCGAGACCGACAGGGACGCGGGCGCCGCGCCGCAGCCGCCAAGCGCGAGGGCGAAAAGGAGCGCGCCGCTGAGCCGAACCCCGTGGGCGGTCATCGCCCGACGGTATCAGCGGCCCGCGCGGCGGGACAAGGTGTCGCAGGGCGTGTCGCAGGATGCGACACCGCACCCGGCCGGTCACGCGATTCCGCGCCGTTGCGGCTGGTGCGCCGCGTGCACCGGGGACGGCCTGCGGTCGGCGTGGTGCCGCCGCCAACCAGGAGCGGACGATGGCCCAGCAACTCTACGATGCGACGATGGACCTGTTCGGCGAGACGATCATCCAGCCGGTGCCGGAGGAGCACCGCGAGGCCCTGCTCGCCGCCTTCGCCGAGGCCGGCGGTCAGGTCTTCGCCACGACCGACGACTGCCCGATCTGCCGCGCGTTGCGCGCCGCGGGCCTGAGCGACGCTGATGGCTGCTCGGGCGAGGCCGGGGCAAACCGCGGCGACCGTCGCGCGCTCGAGGCCTTCGCGCGCCGAGCGCAGCGGGCGGCGCGCCGGCAGACGCACTGAGCGCGCGCGACGGGCTGGATCTAACGGCAGGCTGGTGTTAGCCAGCTGGGGCGAGCGCACCCACACCCCCGGCCAGGAGGACGCCATGCCCGTTCGTTCGTTGTCGACGTTGTTGCTGTTGGTCACCGCCTGCGCCGGAGCTCAACCCGCGAAGAAGGAGCCTCCGATGCCGCGGCCGGACAACCCCGCCGAACGCTGGAACCTCGCCGACCTCTACCCGAACGACGCCGCCTGGGAGCAGGCCTTCGCGCGCGAGAAGCAGCGGCTGGGCGAGGTGCGGGCGCTGGCCGGTCGGCTGACCCGCGATGCGCAGAGCCTGGCCGACGGGCTCGACCTCATCTACGCGGTCGACAAGGAGGTCAGCCGCCTGTACTCCTACGCCGGCAAGCGCGCCGACGAGGATCTGAAGAACGCCGCGGCGCTGGAGCTGCGCCAGCGGATGCAGATGCTCGGCACCGAGCTCGGCCAGGCGGTCAGCTTCGTCAAGCCGGCGATCCTCGCCGCCGGCAAGGGGACGATCGACGCCTTCCTCGCTGCCGAGCCGCGCCTGAAGACCTACGCCCACCCACTCGACGACATCCTGCGCCGCGCGCCGCACACGCTCGACGAGAAGGGCGAGAAGCTGCTCGCCACCGCCGACCTGATGGCCGACGCACCGTCGACGCTGTACAGCATCCTGACCAACGCCGAGCTGCCCTGGCCGACGATCACGCTCAGCGACGGCACCGAGGTGCGGCTCGACCAGGCGGCCTACACCAAGCACCGGGCGGCGCCGAGCCGCGACGACCGCCGCGCCGTCTTCACCGCCTTCTGGGGCAAGTGGGCCGAGTACCAACAGACGATGGGGGTGGCGCTGTTCGCCAACCTGAAGCGCGACCTCTTCTATATGCAGGCGCGCGGCTACCCGACCTGTCTGGCCAGCGCCCTCGACGCCGACAAGGTGCCGGAGGCGGTCTACCGCACGCTGGTCGAGTCGACCAACGCCAACCTGTCGACCCTGCACCGCTACTTCAAGCTGCGCGGTCGGATGCTCGGCATCACCGACCTCGGCTACCACGACATCTACCCGCCGCTGGTCGAGAGCGACCTCGCCTTCCCGATCGAGGCGGGCAAGCGGTTGGTGCTCGAGGCGGTGCAGCCGCTCGGCGCCGACTATGTCGCGACGGTGGAGAAGGGCTTCGCCGAGCGGTGGATGGACACCTACCCGCGGCCGGGCAAGCGCTCGGGCGCCTATTCATCCGGCGCCGCCTACGATGTCCACCCCTACGTGTTGATGAACTACAACGACGACTACGAGTCGGTCTCGACGCTGGCGCACGAGTGGGGCCACGCGATGCACTCGTTCTTGGCCAACAGCCAGCAGCCCTACCCGCTGGCCGACTACGCGATCTTCGTCGCCGAGGTGGCCTCGACCTTCAACGAGGCGCTGCTGCTCGACCACGTGCTCAAGAAGGCCAAGAGCGACGACGAGCGGCTGTTCTATCTCGGCAGCGCGCTCGAGGGGCTGCGCGGCACCTTCTTCCGGCAGACGATGTTCGCCGAGTTTGAGCTGCGCATCCACGAGCTGGCCGAGAAGGGCGAGGCGCTCTCCGGCGAGCGGTTCACCGAGCTGTACGCCGACCTGCTCAAGCGCTACCACGGCCACGCCGAGGGAGTGGTGACCATCGACGACGCCTACACCGTCGAGTGGGCCTACATCCCGCACTTCTACTACAACTTCTACGTCTACAAGTACGCCACCTCGATCGCCGCGGCAGCCCTGTTCGCCGAGGAGGTCCTGGCCGGCAAGCCGGGGGCGGTGGAGCGTTACCTCGCGGTCTTGAAGGCCGGCGGCTCCGAGTACCCGTACGAGCTGTTGCGCCACAGCGGCGTCGATTTGGCCAGCGCGGCGCCCTATACGGCGCTGGTCGCGCGGATGAACCGGATCATGGACCAGATCGAGGCGATCCTCGACCGCCGCGCCGCCCGTTAGACGGACGGTCACGATTCCCGCTCACCACGGGCGGCCTCGCCCGAGGACGAACCGCAAACGGGGTGTGCGCGAATCGCGCACCCCCGTATAGTGGAACCCCCGACACCGTCGCCGTGCGATTGACCCTCCCCATCGCTCGGGGGCTGCGCTATGTGTCACCGGGCTTGGGAGGAGAAGGAGCGGCGACGATGAGCGAGCAGGTCCTGTTGGGCGACGAGGCGGTGGCGCTCGGCGCGGTGCACGCGGGGATCACCGCGGCCTACGCCTACCCGGGCACGCCGTCGACCGAGATCGTCGAGTACCTCAAGGGATACCAGGCTCGCCACGGCAAGCCGTTGGCCAGGTGGACCGCCAACGAGAAGACCGCCTATGAGGAGGCGCTCGGCGTCTCGATGGTCGGCCGGCGGACGCTGGTGGCGATGAAGCACGTCGGGCTGAACGTCGCCGCCGACCCGTTCATGAACTCGTCGATCGTGCCGATCCACGGCGGCCTGGTCGTCGCGGTCGCCGACGACCCCGGCATGCACAGCTCGCAGAACGAGCAGGACAGCCGCTACTTCGCCGACTTCGCCCGGGTGCCCTGCTTCGAGCCGGCCGATCAGCAGCAGGCCTACGAGATGACCCGGGAGGCCTTCGACCTGTCGGAGCGGTTCCACGTGCCGGTGCTCGTGCGCCTGGTCACCCGCCTGGCCCACAGCCGCGCGGTGGTGCGCCTCGGCGACGGGCGGGCGGAGAACCCGCTGGCCAAGAGCCCGGACAAGAGCGGTTGGATCCTGCTGCCCTCGAACGCGCGGGTACAGTGGCGCAAGCTGCTCGATCGCTTCGGTGAGATCGAGGCGGCAATCGCCGACAGCCGGTTCAACGTGCTCGAGCTCGGACCGACGAGCGGCGGGCTGGGGGTCATCACCACCGGCCTGGCGCGCAACTACTTCCTCGAGCACCGCGCCGCGCTCGGCGCGTCGCCGGCGACGCTGCACGTCGGCGCCTACCCCTTCCCGGTGGCCAAGATCCGCGCGTTGGCGGCACGGGTCGAGCGCCTGCTGGTGATCGAGGAGGGCTACCCGTTCCTCGAGCGCTACCTGCGCGGCATCCTGCCGCCGGCGCTGGAGATCCAGGGCAAGCTCTCCGGGCAGCTGCCGCTCGACGGGGAGCTGACGCCGGACATCGTCGGCCGGGCGCTGGGGCGCGAGCCACCGCGGCTGCGCACGCCGCCGGCCGAGCTGGTCGTCGGCCGGCCGCCGCAGCTGTGCGCCGGCTGTCCGCACGGCGACACCTACGCGGCGCTCAAGAGCGTGCTCGCCGCCTTCGCGGTGCCGCTGGTCACCGCCGACATCGGCTGCTACACGCTCGGCGCCTTGCCGCCGTACCAGGCGATCGAGTCCTGTGTCTGCATGGGCGCCTCGGTGAGCATGGCCAAGGGCGCTGCCGACGCGGGGCTGCACCCGGCGGTGGCAGTGATCGGCGACAGCACTTTCCTGCACTCCGGCGTGACGCCGTTGATGGACGTCGTCGCCTCGCAGGCCAAGATGACGCTGATCATCCTCGACAACAGCACCGTGGCGATGACCGGCGGGCAGGACACGCTGCTGCCCAGCCGGGCGCTGCGCGAGATCGTGCTCGGGGTCGGCATTGCGGCCGAGCACTTCCACGAGGTCGAGCTGCACGCGCGGCACAAGGACAAGATCGCCGAGGTCATCCGGCGCGAGATCGACTACGCCGGGCCGTCGGTGATCATCGCCCGTCGCGAGTGCCTGGAGACCGCCAAGCGCAAGAAGTCCACGGCGGCGTGAGAGGAGGTCGATGATGAAGTGCGATATCGTGCTCGCCGGCGTCGGTGGTCAAGGGGTGCTGTCGATCTCCTCGATCATCGCCTGGGGGGCGATGAAGCAGGGGATGCACGTCAAGCAGTCCGAGGTGCACGGCATGGCCCAGCGCGGTGGCGCGGTGCAGGCCAACCTGCGCCTCGCCGACCAACCGGTCGCCTCCGATCTCGTGCCGCTCGGCACCGCCGACCTGATCGTCAGCATGGAGCCGATGGAGGCGCTGCGTTACCTCACCTACCTCGCGCCGACCGGCACGCTGATCACCGCCAGCGAGCCGGTACGCAACATCCCCAACTACCCCGACCTCGAGCGGCTGCTCGCCGAGGTGCGCCGGCTCGACCGGGCGATCATCGTCGAGAGCGAGAAGCTGGCCCGCAAGGCCGGCTCGGCCCGCGCCAGCAACATGGTGATGGTCGGCGCCGCCGCGCACCTGCTGCCGGTGCCGCCGGAGACGATCGCCGAGTTGATCCGGCAGACCTTCGCGCGCAAGGGCGACAAGGTGGTCGAGATCAACCTCAAGGCCTTCGCCGCCGGCCGCGAGGCCGCCGCCTGAGCTGAGCGCGGCCGACGATGGTGTGGAGCGGGCGGCCTGGACGACGCGTCGTGGCGCTCGCCGCGCTGCTCGCCGTGCCGGGGCTCGTCTACCCACTCTGGCGCGCGAGCCTGCCGACGAACGAGACCTTGGCCACGCCACCGACGCCGGCCTACCGGCCGGCGAAGGGCGGCGAGCTGCGGGTGATGACGTTGAACCTGGCCCACGGCCGGGGCCTCGCCGCCCACCAGCTGCTCCTCGGCCGCTCAGCCATCGCCGCGAACCTGTCCCACGTCGCGGCGCTGCTCGCCGGCGCCGACGTCGAGCTGGTGGCGCTGCAGGAGGCCGACGGCCCGTCGGTGTGGAGCGGCCACTTCGACCAGGTCGAGAGCCTGCGCCAGGCCGCTGGCTTCGCCCACGCCTACCGCGGCACCCACGTGACCGGCGTGTGGCCGTGGCGGGTCGACTATGGCACCGCGCTCCTGGCCCGTGTGCCGCTCACTGCGCCGCGCACCGCCGCCTTTGACGAGGCGGTCTGGGACACCAAGGGCTGGGTCAGCGCCACGCTCGCCCCGCCGTCGCTCGGCGGCGCGCCGGTCGAGGTCGTCTCGCTGCACCTCGACTTCGCCTCGGCCGAGGTGCGCGCCCGGCAGGTGCAGCAGCTCATCGCCGCGCTCGGCGGCGAGCGCCGCGCGATGATCGTGCTCGGCGACCTGAACTGCACCTGGGACGAGCTCGGCTGCGCCCCGGCCCTGGCCGCCGGGCTGGACCTGTCGACCTGGGAGCCGGCCGGCGGGACGCCGACCTTTCCGGTCGACGCCGCGGTGCGGCGCATCGACTGGATCTTCACCTCACCGCACTTCACCGTCGTCGAGCAGCAGACGCTCTCCGCGCCGGTCTCCGACCACCGTGCGGTGGTCGCGCGGCTGCGTTGGCGGGGGGGGCGACCGGGGCCCGATCACCCCCGCGACGCGAGCAGGCTCTCGCCGATGAACAAGAGGAGCAGCGCGAGCAGCAGGTAGGAGGCGGCGCCGCGGGCGGCGAACGGGTCGGCGGCTGCGGCGCGGGCGAGCAGCACGGCGACCGCCGGTTGTTCGGCGCCGCCGAGCGCGGCGGCGACCTTGTCGGCGGCGATCGGTACGAAGCTCGACTCGTCGAGGTTCGGCTGGACAGCGACGTCGAGCCGCGGCTCGGCGGCCCAGGCGTCGCGCAGCACCTCGGCGCGGTGCACGCCGGCCGGCCCGAGGCCGGCGAAGCGCAATCGCGCTTGGCCGCCCGGGGAGGCGAGCACTTCACGGCGTTGGTCGGTCGGGCCGATCAGGGCGATACCGTTCGCGTCGGCGGGCAGCGGCAGCTCCAGGTCGCCGCCGGCGGCGACGGTCGCGGGGGCGCCGGCGTCGAGCGCGTCGCCGAGGTGGCGGACCAATCGCTGGCTGAGGGCCGGGAAGGCGCTGCGTAGGCAGAGATCCGACCAGTCGGCGTCGAGCGTCGTGGTCAGCAGCATCACCCGCCCGCGACCGAGCGGGCGCTCGAGCAGCGCCGGGGCGCCGTTGTCGAAGCGGAGCAGCGCGCGGGCGCGGGTCGCGCCAAGGTCGACGTTGAAGTGGCGCGCGGTGCGGGAGGCGCGCAGGCTCTCCTCGGCCGCCGGCCCGAGGCCGGCGAGCAGCGGGTGCTCCCAGTCGATCTCGCCGATGCCGAGCGGCGCCGTGCCGGCGTCGGGGTCCGCGGCGCGGTGCACGTCGCGCAGCGGGTGGGCGAGCAGCTCCCCCCAGCTTTGGTTCGCCTGCTCGAACTGCAGCGCATCGCCGCCGCTGATGAGCAGGC
>JBFYZW010000765.1:0-6239 GCA_041309305.1 Deltaproteobacteria bacterium
GCTGCCGCCGGCGGTGCAGGTGCTCCCCGCACCGCAGCCCACGCCGGCGCCGGTCAGGCCTCCGACACCCGCGCCCGCCCCGGCGGCGCCACCGCGCGAGGTGATCGCGGTGGGCAAGCCGACCTTCGACGTCTGTCGCTTCGCCGGTCGCTTCGCCGACGGCTACGTCATCCAGCTCAGCCAGGGCGCGAAGGTGAACCTGTCGTACGGGCTCATCCGAGGGGTCGCGGTCGGCGTCGTCGCCGGCGTCCCGGGCAGGACCGGCAAGGTGATGGTCATCGATCTGGTGCTGGCGCCGCGGCAGGGGAGCCTGCGCATCCTGCGCCTGTTCAGCGACGCGCTCGGCCTCGACACGCTCTTCCCCAGCGGCACCGCACCGGCGGAGGCGCTCAAGGCGCTGCTGGTCGGGCTGCTCGAGAAGAGCCCGGCGCGCCCGGCGGCGCAGCGGGAGCAGCTGCTGCGCGGCGAGTACCCGCGCTACGACTCGCTCGCTGCCTTCGAGGCCGCGGTCTATCGCTGAGCGATCAGATGTGGTGCTGGCGGCCGTCCTGGCCGTCGACGCCGAACTGCCGGGCGTAGGTCTGCACCGAGAAGTCGCCCGACATGTTCACGTCGGTGGCCTTGCGCGTCTTGGCGACGCCCTTGAACCAGGAGCGCGACGGGCAACGATCGCCGGCCTTCGAGTAGGCGATGTCGGGGGTGAGGTCCTTGTCGCGACCGCCGAACATGTACCACGGCCGCTCACCCGGTTGGTTCCAGGTGCGGTCGTAGATCAAGGTGTAGGCCGACGGCCGGAAGGTCACCTCGGCCCACGAGTGCGGGTCCTGGAAGTTGAACGGGTTGTCGCCCTGCTTCTTCGAGCGGTAGCAGTGGCCGTAGAACATCTTCAGATCGACGCCGAGCAGCTCCTGGAACGGCGCGACCAGCGCGACGAAGACGCTGTTCTGCTGGTCGCAGTGGCCCCAGCCCTTGACCGCCGCGCGGCCGGCGTTGTCGGTCTGTTCGCGCCCATCCTGGTTCTTGCTCGCGTGGCCGGGGTAGTCCATGTCGATGACGTCGTGGATGCCTTTGACGCAAGCCTTCTGGATGTCGACCATCTTCTCCGCGGCCTGGCCGCGGCCGAAGACGCGCATCAGGCCGCCGCTGCCCGGCGCGACCATCTGGGTGAAGTCGAGCCGACCGACCTTCTCGTCGATGCTGATCGCCGCCTCGCACAGCTTGGCCTTCAAGAACCGGTCGTTGTAGTCGACCCGCTTTGACAGGCCGCCGGAGTACAGGCCGTTGCGCAGGCGGTCTGGCCCGTCGAAGAAGTCGTGCGCGTCGTTGAGGGCGAAGATCTCGCTCTTCGGCCGTTCGATCGGCTCCTCCTTGCCGTCGACCTTGATCAGAAAGGCGTCGCCCTTCTCGCCGACCAGCTGCGCGCGGTGCGTGACCTCGAGCGGGCCGTTCGGGTCGTAGCTGAGGAACTTCTCGCTGTTGAACAGGTCGGCGTTGACGTTGGTGCGGCAGAGCACCTGCCGGCCGGGCAGGTAGCGCGCCGCCTGCTGCAGCTCGGCGAGGCCTCGCGGCGCCGTGGTCCACAGGCCCAGCGCCACCATCCTCTCCGCGGTGATGTCGCCGTTGATCTTGGGCAGGCTGTCGAACAAGGCCAGCGCCTGCTCCTTGAGCGACGCGTCGCCGATGCCGATCGCCGCGTCGTAGTAGGCCTTCAGCCGGCCGCTGTCGATCAGCTGGCGCAGCGTGCGCACGGCCTTGACCTCGGCCGGCGACGGTGGCTGCAGCGCCGGCCGTTTCGTCGCGTCGATCTGATCGACATCCCGGGCCCCGCCGACCGTGCCGGCGGGCTTGGTCTTGGCGGTGTCCTTGATCGTGGTGTCGCCGCCGGTCGAGGTGGTGACGCCGCCGGTGGGCGCGTTGGTTCCGGTCACGCGGGTCAATGGATCTGGCATCGCTATTCTCCTGCGCGCGTCGCGCGACGGTGGATCAGGCGTCGGCCGGGATGGTGCCCATCGCTTTGTGGGTCTCGACCTCGGTCACGGTCATGCGCACGATCCAGTAGTCGTCGTCCGGCTCCGGGTCGTTCTTCTTGATCCTCTCGAGCTCGGCGGCGGCCGCCTGCTCCGACCTCGCCCAGCCGCGAAACACCGGCCGGTCCTGCTTGACCGAGTGGATGCCCCAGAAGGAGGCCAGCTCCTCGGTGCGGTCCGCGTGCGACATGATGCTCTCCTCACCGCGCGCGCGGCCAACCGGTCGGCCCGCGCCCGCTACCCATCCTATTCAGTCGACGTCGATCAGTCTACACGTCAGGCGGTGCAGTTCCAAGCCCGAGCGGTCCGGCCCCCCCTCACAGCCCGCCGAGCGCCTTGAGCAGCGCCGTCGTGTCGAGCTGGGCGAGCGGACCGAGCTCGACGCCGCGTTGGCCGAGCCAGCGCTTCGCGGCTCGGCCGGCGCTGTCGATGAACAGCTCCTCGAGCGCGGCGAACAGGCGGGCGATCACCGGCGCATCGAAGGCCGCGGTGCGGAAGACCGGCGTGCGCAGGTCGTACGCCGCCCAGTCGCGCGTCAGCAGCTCGACCCCGTAGGCGCCGGGGTTCTGGTACAGGCGCGTCCCCGGGAACGGCGTGGTCAGCGTGACGTTGAGCACGGCCCCTTCGTCGGCGAGCTCCTCCATCAGCCGCATCGTCTCGGCGGTGGTCTCGAGCGTGTCGCAGTGGTGCGGGAAGGTGAAGCTGCAGACGACGTGCAGCCCGAGCTCGAGCGCCCGCCGGACCAGCGCCCGGGTCGGGCCGAGCTCCTCCTGGCGCTTGATCGTCCGGCGCACCGCCGCCGAGCCGGACTCGATGCCGATCAGGAACGCGTCGCAACCGCTGTCGTGCGCACGGTCGAGCAGCGGCGGGTCGAGCTGTTCGGCGCGGGCGTTGAAGCCCCAGCGCAGGCCGCGGGCGCGCAGCACATCGCACAGCGCGACGAAGCGGTCCCGGTCGTGGGCCATGTTGTCGTCGTGGAAGCTGATGCGCGCAAAGCCCGAGGCCAGGGCGAGCTCGAGCTCGGCGGCGACGTGGCCGACCGACCGGACGCGCACGGTGCGGGTGAAGGCCGGTGAGGTGCAGTAGTAACAGGCGTAGTTGCAGCCGCGGGTCGAGATGACCGGGTAGCCGACCGGGAGGACACCGCCGCGGTAGTTGCCGAGCTCCAGGCGACCGAGCGCCGGCAACGGCAGGGCGTCGAGGTCGCGCGGCAGCGGGCGGGGCGGGGTGCGCGCCGACCCGGCCGGCGTCGGCAGGCACAGCCCGGGGACCCCCTCGAGCGGCGCGCCGGCGGCGACGGCGTCGGCCAGGTCGGGGAGCGTCAGCTCAGCTTCGAACAGGACCACCGCCTGCGCGCCGGCGGCCAGCGCCTCGTCGGCGCAGAAGGTGGCGTGCAGCCCGCCGGTGACCAGCGGCAGCTCGGGCAGGCGATCGCGCAGCGTGCGCAGCAGCGCCAGCGCCGCCGGCGCGGTGGCGGTGAAGTTGTTGGCCACGCCGACCAACCCGGCGCCGCTCTCCCGGACGCGCGCGATCAGCTCGTCGCCGGCGAGCGGCTCGAGGTTGAGATCGAGCAACAGCGCCTCGTGGCCGCGCGCCTCGAGCGCGGCGGCGAGGTAGGCCAACCCGAGCGGCAGCCGATGGTCGGCGGCGGCGACCAGCGCGAACAGGCCACCCCGCTCGCGCGAGAAGCGCGCGCCGGCCGGCGGCTCGACGAGCAGCACCTTCACCCGGCGAGCCTACCACGCCGCTCAGCGGACGAGCAGCTGTTCGCGATCGACGAGCCACACGGTCAGCCCGATCAACGCCAGGTCGACGGCGACCAGCGCCGCGGCCAGGCCGAGGTAGAAGGGCAACCCGAGCAGGACCTTGCCGGTCAGCTGCGCGACGAGCAGCCCGACCAGCGGCACGACGCTCATCGCCGCCAGGTTCTGCGCCGCGCGCGGGTCGCTGACCCGGGCCGAGATCAAGACCGCCAGCGTGTTGCCGAACAGCGCCAGCAGCGGGGCGAGCACGACCACCGCGAAGACCCACACGACGTCGGGCAGCGGCAGCACGCCGGCGCGGGCGTAGACCAACAGGTCCAGCCCGCCGACGAAGACCGCCGCCGAGGCCCAGGTGATCAGCACCGCCGGCACAACCGCAGCCAGGCTCTTGCCGAGCACGATCGCCACCATCGGCGCCGGCGTGGCGAGCAGCGGCTCGAGCGTGTGGCGCTCGCGCTCGCCGCCGATCGCCTGCGCGGCGACGAGGATGGGCAAGAACACCGGCATCACCAGGAAGATCGGCAGCCAGTTCAGCGCCGCGGCCTCGGCGACCACCTGCGCCGGCGCGCCGCCGTCGAGGCCGTAGAGCTCCTCGAGGAAGACCAGCGCCACCGGGCTGACCCGCTCGACCAGGTACCAGACGGTGACCAGCGGCACGCCGACCAGCGTCGCCGGCAGCGAGGCCATCGATAGGAGGAGCAGCGGCGCGCGGCGCAGCTCGGCGAGCTCGCGGGCGAGGATGACGCCGGTGAGCCTCACGACCAGACCCCGCTCAGCCGCGCCTCGGCGAGCAGCGCGACGTAGGCCTCCTCGAGCGCGTGGCGGGCGCGGGTCGCCGAGGTGAGCCGGTGGCCGCGGCCGGCGAGGTGGGCCAGAAGCTCAGGGATCCGCGCCGCCGTCTCGAGCGTGATCCCCAGCCCGTCGCCGTTGAGCGCCGCGGCCTGGACGCCGTCGACGCCGCGCACGTCGGCGAGCGCCGCGGACGGGTCGGAGGCGAGGGTGACGAGCAGCGTGACCGCGCCGTCGTCGCCGTTGACCCGGTGGATGCCGACCAGGCGCCGGGCGAGGATCGCGGCGCGGTGGCAGAGCCGCTCGACCTCGGCCAGTTGATGGGTGCAGAGGATCACCGCGCGCCCCTCCGCGGCGAGCTCGCCGATCAGGGCGCGCACCTCGCGCGTCGCCTCGGGGTCGAGCCCGACGGTCGGCTCGTCGAGCAGCACCACCGGCGGCGCGTGGAGCACGGCGCGGGCGATGGCCAGCTTCTGTTTCATGCCGCGCGACAGGCGCGCGAACGGCTCGTCCGCCTTGGCGGTGAGGTGGAAGCGGGCGAGCAGGGCATCGGCGCGCCGCTCGGCCTCGACCGTCGGCAGGCCGTAGAGGCGCGCGAAGTAGACCAGGTTGTAGCGCACCGGCAGCCGCTCGTAGAAGCCCGGCTGCTCGGTGAGCAGTCCGACCGCGCGGCGCAGCGCCGGCGGCTCGGCGGTGGTGGTGAGCCGCTCGCCGGCGACGGTGGCGCTGCCCTGGTCCGGCCGGTACAGCCCGGCCAGCAGGCGCAGCGTCGTCGTCTTGCCCGCCCCGTTCGGCCCGAGCAGGCCGAAGATCTCGCCCCGGCCGACCGCGAAGCTCAGCCCCTCGACCACCCACGCCCCGCCCAGGCGCTTGCCCAGGCCTTCAACCGCCACCGCATCCATCGACGTCTGCCCAGAGTGTCAACCCCACGCCCACCAGGCAAGTGGGGGTCAGGACTCTACACTTGACATATTCCGGCCGAGCTGTGGCGGGAACGAAGTAGGCTGAAAAGAGGACGTTTAATATGTAAAGTGTAGAGTCCTGACCCCCATGCTTGCGACCCCCTTGCGTTCGCAGGGGAGAGCCGGCAGGATGCGCGGCGGTGAAGAGCGGATGACGTCGGACCACGAGGCCCGCCTGCGGGATGATGGGCGGACGACGAAGCGCCCGGCCAAGATCCTGCTGGTCGACGACGAGGAGCGCTTCCGCAAGAGCCTGGCCCAGCGGCTGGGGATGCGCGGCTACGCGGTCGAGCAGGTCGGCAGCGGCGAGGAGGCACTCCGGCAGGTACGGCGCGCGGTGCCCGACGTCGTCGTCCTCGACCGGCGGATGCCCGGGATGCAGGGCGAAGAGGTGCTGCGCGAGTTGAAGCGCCTCGTGCCCGAGGTCCAGGTGATCATGCTGACCGGCTACGGCAGCATCGAGTCGGCCACCGAGACCGGCCGGCTGGACGCCTATGCCTACCTGACCAAGCCGTGCGAGATGGAGCAGCTGGTCACGACCATCGAGGCGGCGCGCCAGGAGAAGCAGTACGCCCTCGCGCGTCACCAGCTGGCGCGGGTGGAGAGCAAGTCGCTCTGGGCGCGGGCCTGGGGGACGAGCGGCGCGCGGCCGGGGATGGTGCTGCTCGGCGCCGCCGCGCTCGCGGCGGTCGTGCTCT
>JBFYZW010000766.1:0-8144 GCA_041309305.1 Deltaproteobacteria bacterium
CCGCCAGCGGCGCCGGCAGCTTCTTCCTCGCCGGCCGCGCCGGCTGGTCGCCGCGCCGGGCGACGCTCGCCGCCGCTGGCTGCGCGGTCGCAGTGGGCCTCGCCGTCCCGCGCCTGTGTGACGCCGGCGCCGGCCTGCCCTTCGCGGCGCGGATCGCGCTCGCGGTGCTCTTGGTTGCCCCGGTGGGCCTGGTGCTCGGCGTGCCCTTCTCCGCCGGCCTCGGGCGATTGCGCCGCGAGGATCTGGTCGCCTGGGCCTGGGCGCTCAACGGCCTGCTCTCGGTCAGCGGCAGCATCCTGGCGCTGGTGCTCGGCTCGTCGATCGGGTTCTGCGCCGCGGCGCTGCTCGCCGCCGGCGCCTACCTCGGCGCCTGGGCCACGGCCGACCGGTAGCTCGCCTCCTCACCCCAAACGGACGGCCACGATCCCCGATCGCCGCGCCCCTCCCGGATTGACCCGCCGAACATATCTGGTCTAGTCTGGTCTAATGAAGGTGAACATCTATGAAGCCAAGACACGGCTATCCGAGCTCGTCGACCGGGTCTGCGACAACCAGGAGGTGATCATCGCCCGTGCCGGCCGGCCGGTTGCCCGCCTGGTGCGGTACGCGCCGGCGCCGGCCAAGCGTCGCCTCGGCGCGCTGAAGGGGCGCGTCCGCGTCGCCGCCGACTTCGACGCGCCGCTCCCTGCGGAGCTGCTGGCCGCCTTCGAGGGTCGGTGATGAGAGCGTTGCTCGACACGCACGCCTTGATCTGGGCCCTGAGCCGGCCAGCCAGGCTCGGCAAGGGGGCTCGGCGCGTCATCGAGAGTGGCCACAATGAGGTCTTCGCCAGCGCCGCGAGCGCCTGGGAGATCGGCATCAAGGCGGGCCTCGGCAAGATCAGCTTTCCGCTCGACGACCTGCCGGCGGCGCTCGCCGCCACTGGCATCACCGAGCTCCCGGTCACGGCCCGCCACGCGATCGCGGTCAAGGACCTCCCGCCGCTGCACCGCGATCCCTTCGACCGTATGCTCGTCGCCCAGGCTCGAGTCGAGGAGCTGGTCCTGATCAGCGAGGACGAGGCCCTCGCCGCCTACCGGGTCGCGACCCTCTGGAGCTGAGCGGCGACGGCGACCGGCAGCGACCGGTGATGGACCGGACACGGGGGTCTTTTCCGCCCCCCGGGCTGTGGTATAGGGACGGCGCCTCAACCGTCGGCGCAAGGAGTGCGGTCTCGCCATGGCCATCGACCCCTACCTCCTCTCATTGATGATCTTCGTCCCCATCGCCGGGGCCTCGCTCATCCTGCTGCTCAAGGCGTTGACGCCGGCGCTCTCCCGCGTCGGCCTGGCGCCGCGGCCGACCGCCTGGCGGTGGATCGCGCTGGTCAGCACCGCGGTGCCGCTCGTCTTGTCGCTGCGCCTGTGGCACGCCGACTGGTGGCCGGGCGTCGCCGGCTTCGACCCCAGCGCCGGGGTGCAGTTCGTCCATCACTTCGTCTGGATCGGCGACTTCAACATCGAGTACTTCGTCGGCGTCGACGGCATCAGCGTCGCGATGGTGATCCTCACCGCGTTGATCTCGTTCATCGCCTCGCTCGCCTCGTTCCGGATCGACAAGAAGCCGGCCGGCTACCACGCGCTGTTCCTGCTGCTCGTCACCGGCATGATGGGCACGTTCTGCGCCCTCGACATGTTCCTCTTCTACGTCTTCTGGGAAGTGATGCTGCTGCCGATGTACTTCCTGATCGGCATCTGGGGCGGGCCGCGCAAGGAGTACGCGGCGATCAAGTTCTTCCTCTACACGCTGGCCGGCTCGGTGTTGATGCTGCTGGCGGTGATCGCGCTCTACTACACCAGCCGGCCGATGGTCGGCATCGAGCTGGCGCTGGTCGACGGCACGCCGGTGGCCAACACCTTCAACCTCCTGAAGCTGGCCGAGCTCGGCCAGGCCGGCCTGTTCGCCGGCGCCGATCCGATCCTCGGCGTCGCCTTCACCAAGATCGTCTTCGTCGCCCTGTTCATCGGCTTCGCCATCAAGGTGCCGATGTTCCCCTTCCACACCTGGCTGCCGGACGCCCACGTCGAGGCGCCGACGCCGATCAGCGTCATCCTGGCCGGCATCCTCTTGAAGATGGGCACCTACGGGATGCTGCGCTTCAACTGGGCGATTCTCCCCGACGCGACCAAGTGGGCCGCCTACGGGGTCGCGGTGTTCGGGGCGATCAACATCGTCTACGCCGCGTTCGTCTGCATGGCCCAGAAGGACCTGAAGAAGCTGATCGCCTACTCGTCGGTCAGCCACATGGGCTTCTGCCTCCTCGGCATGGCCGCCTGCACGCCGCAGGCGATCACCGGCGCGGTCTTCCAGATGTGGGGCCACGGCATCGTCTCACCGATGCTCTTCCTCATCGCCGGCGTGATCTACGACCGCGCGCACACGCGCGACATCGAGGGCTTCGGCGGGCTGGCCTCGTTCATGCCCGAGTACTCGGGGCTCACCGGCCTGGCCTTCTTCGCCTCGCTCGGGCTCCCGGGCCTGATCGGCTTCATCGGCGAGGCGCTGGTCTTCATCGGCGCCTGGGGCACGCCGAGCGCGATGGGCACCGGCTACCGGACGCTGGTGATGATCAGCGCCCTCTCGGTGATCATCACCGCCGCCTACTACCTGTGGACGATGCAGCGCATGTTCCTCGGCCGCTTCAACGAGAAGTGGAAGGACCTCAGCCCCGGCCTGACCTTGACCGAGCGGCTGACCCTCTACCCGCTCGGCGCGCTGTCGATCTTCTTCGGCCTGTTCCCGCTGCCGATGTTCGAGCTGGTGAACCCCGCCGTGCACCTGCTGGCGCAGATCATCGTCGGCACCCCGAGCGCGTGAGGGAGCGGTGATGAGCCAGTTCAACCCGGCCGAGCTGACGCTCCTGCTCCCCGAGCTCCTGCTCGCGGGCACCGTGATCCTGCTGCTCCTCGCCGATCTCGTGGTCCGCGAGCCACGCCACAAGCGGCTCTACCTGACCGCGCTGGCGCTGGTCGGCCTCGGCGCCGCCGCCGCCTGGGTCTTCCCGGCCCTGCTGGTCAGCGACCCGACGATCACCAGCGCCTTCTTCGGCCAGATCGCTATCGATCCGGTCAGCACGCTGTTCAAGGCGCTGTTCTTGCTCGTCACCGGCGTGGCGGTGTTCACCAGCCTCCTGTCCGACGAGCTGCCCGACAAGCAGATGGGCGAGTACTACGCGCTGCTCTTGTCGATCACCGTCGGCATGTTCCTGATGGCCGGCGCCAACGACCTGCTGATGCTCTACCTCGGCGTCGAGCTGGTCTCGATCGTCTCCTACGCGATGGCCGGTTATCGGCTGCACGACCGGCGATCGAGCGAGGCGGCGCTCAAGTACGTCATCTACGGCGGCGCGGCGAGCGGCGTGATGCTGTTCGGCATCTCGCTGCTCTACGGCCTGTTCGGCACCACCGAGCTGACCGCGCTGCACCGGGCGCTGGCCGACTGGGGCACCACCCTGTCGAGCAGCGGCATGGATCCGCGCCTCTTCCCGCTCACCGTGCTGGTCAGCGTCATCTTCGTCTTCGTCGGTATCGGCTACAAGATCGCCGTCGTGCCGTTCCACATGTGGTCGCCCGACGTCTACGAGGGCGCCCCGACCCCGTTCACCGGCTTCCTCTCGGTCGGCCCGAAGGCGGCCGGCTTCGTCCTGCTGATGCGCTTCTTCATCGGCCTGTTCGTGCCCGACGGCGCCGCCGGCTACGCGGCCGACCAGGGCGTCATGCAGCTGGCCATCGAGCTGCCGCTCGAGGGGATGATTGGCATCATCGCCGCGGTGACGATGACCCTCGGCAACCTGGCGGCGATTCCGCAGCAGAACGTCAAGCGCATGCTCGCCTACTCGTCCATCGCCCACGCCGGGTATCTGCTGATGGGCTTCGTCGTCCTCTCCGAGGCGGCGCTCGAGGCGGTGGCGCTCTACCTGGTCATCTACTTCCTGATGAACCTGGGCGCCTTCACCGTCTGCCAGGCGGTGCGCGACCGAACCGGCGGGGAGCAGCTGCACGACTTCCGCGGCCTCGGCGTGCGCGCGCCGCTGCTCGCCGTGTCGATGGTCATCTTCCTGCTCTCGCTCACCGGCCTGCCGCCGCTCGCCGGCTTCATCGCCAAGTTCTACGTCTTCGCCGCGCTGGTCGAGCGCGGCGACTTCTGGCTCTGGGTGCTGGCGGTGATCGCCGTGGTCAACTCGGCGGTGTCGCTCTACTACTATATGAAGGTGGCCCGAGCGATGTTCCTGACCGCCCCGACCACCGACGCGCCGCTCGGCGCGGGCCTCGGCTACGCGCTGGTGACCGTCGCGCTGGTCGTGCCGGTGCTCGTCCTCGGGCTCTACTGGACGCCGGTCACCCGCTCGATCGACGGCGCGATGGTCTTCTACCGCTCTCCACCCGCGGCGCCGGCGGTCAGCATCGCGCCGGCCTTGCCGCCGCGCTGAATCGTCCAGCACCGTGTCGGTCGCCGTTCACTCGCCGTCCGTCACCGTGATAAGGGTTCCTGGCTCACGGGGGTGACGATGCGCCGTGGTACCCTGTCGCTTGCGAGCCTCGCCTCGACCTCGCTGATCGCCTGCGCGACGCCGTCGCCCGACCTCCGCCCCGGGAGGCCGCCGGTCGATCTCCTCGCCCCGAGCGCCTGCCCGGGCGACATCGAGATCCGCGCCCGCGCCGCCTTCGCGGCCCTGGCCGAGCAGGCGGCGCTCGCCGGGCTGGCGCGGGTCGGCGTCGCGAGCCTGATGCGCGAGGACGCCGGCGGCAACCTGCAGCTCGACTGGGAGGACGCCTGCCGCGCCCGGCTGCTCGACCTCGCGGCCGAGGCGCTGGCCGACCGGCGGCTGCTCCCGCCCGACGAGCAGCCGACCGCGCGCGCGTTGAACGGGGTGGTCAACGAGGCGCACGCCAGCCGCACCGACCAGCTGCTGCTCGCCAACGCCTTCTCGCACGACGCGCTGTACGACGTCGCCCGGCTGCCGCAGATCCTCGCGCTCACCGGCGACGAGCCGCTCGACGGCGTCATGCTCGGCCGCTACGAGACGAGCGGCGAGATGCTGATCTTCGCGGTGCTGGTCAACCGCCGCGGCGAGTTCATCGCCCCGGCCGAGAGCACGACGGTCGAGATTACCCCGCAGGACGTGCTGGCCCTGACCTTGATCGTCGACTCGTCGGGCAGCATGAAGGACAACGACCCGCACGCCTTCCGCAGCGAAGGGGCGCGCCACATCGCCCGCACCATCGCGCTGGCGCGCGAGCCCACGGTGCTGCTCGGTTTCGTCGGCTTCGACTCCGAGCTGCGCTGGACCTTCGCCCCGGCCCGCGTCTGGCAACCGGGCAGCGGCGAGAAGCCGAGCGACGCCCCCCCCGGCGCCCTGGAGAGCTTCACCCGGATCATCGCGGCCATCGATCAGATCGACAACGGGGCGCAGACGAACATGAAGGCGCCGCTCGAGTGGGCGCTCGAGCACCTGGGCAAGCTCACCGAGATCGACGGCCGGCCGGTGACCCGCCGCGACGTCTTCCTGCTCACCGACGGAGTGCACAACGAACCGGACGACACCTGGAAGCCGTCGTTCATCGCACCGGCGCTGGCCGAGGCCGGCATCCACGTCTGGGCGGTCGGGCTCGGCGCCGGCGCCCAGAAGGACGAGCTGTCCAAGCTCGCCAAGCTGACCGGCGGCCGGTTCTTCGACCTGGCCAACGAGCGGGCGATGGCCGAGTTCTTGGCCATCTACCTGGCCACCTACCAACCGTTGTGGCGGTTCGCGACGCAGGATGGCGCACAGAACCGCTAGGCCATTCGGTTGGTTGGGCCTGGCGGCGTTGCTGGTCGCCCGGCCAGCCGCGGCCGAGATCGTCATCCGTGACCCGGGCGGGCGGCTGCTCCACCTGCGCGAAGCGGCCGGCGCGTGGTCGGTCACCGACGCCGACGGCCAGCTGGTGCCGGGCGTCTCCGCGTCCAGCGACGCGACCGAACACGAGCTCTTGCTCAGCGTCACCGTGCAGAGCGGGCGCGAGGTGGGGCCCTACCGCCTGCTGCGCGGCGCCGCCGAGCTCGGCGGCCGGCGGCTGCGGGTGCAGACCAACGGCCGGGTGCTCCGGCTGGTGATGATCGCGCCGCCGGCCCTGTTCGAGGAGCCGCCGACCCACCTGGCCGACTACGGCGTACCGATCGTCGCCTCGGTCGAGGGCATCGCCCCAGACCTGCTCGGCCGCTTGTCGGCGACCGCGGCGATCCTACGCGACGGCACCGAGCTGTGCGCGATGCCGCTCGACCATCACGGCTTCGGCTTCTTCCGCGGGCGGTTCATGAACCGCGGCGCCACGCCGTGCGGCGACGCGCTGCTCGAGCAGGGCGGCGGCGCCTACGTCGTCGCGGTCACGGTGCGCGGGCCGGAGCTCGAGCGGGTCGATCGGCGCGCGGTCTTCGTGCCCCAGCCGACCGCGCGCGCCGCGCTGCGCGAGGTGGTCGGCGACATCCCGGTGGCGATGCGCGCCAACACCGTCCCGCCAGGCGCGCTGCACCACCGCGGTCGCTTCTACGCCAGCGCCAACATCCGCGGGCTCGAGAAGCTCGACCCGGCGACGATCACGGTCGGCGTCGACGTGTACAAGAACAACCTGCTCGCCTTCAGCCTGTCCCGGCCGCCCGGGCTGGTCGCGCTCGGTGCCGGCAACTACGGCGTCGAGCTGCAGGGGGAGGCCACGGCCGAGACCGGCCGTTACAGCCTGGTCTTCAACCTGCACGGTCGCACGCGCCGTGGCGGCTTCGCCTATGAGACGTCGGCCCGGCTGTTCGAGTTCGCGGTCCGCTCGGTCGAGCCGCAGCTGTCGGCCTCGGTCTACTTCGCGCTCGGCGCGGCGGAGGTCGACGCCGCGGTCAACGCCGCCCGCGAGGTCACGCTCACCGAGCTGCGCGCGACGGTGATCGGCGCCGCCAAGCGAGGAAGCTGCCGCCTCGAGCTGCTCGGCTACGCCTCGCGCGACGCCGCCGGCGCCCGCGCCGAGCAGCTCGACCTCGAGCTGTCGCAGCGGCGCGCCGAGGCCGTGCGTCGCTGGCTCAGCGAGGGCGGCGCGGTGCCGCCCGGCGCCTTCGTCGACGTGCGCGGCCTCGGCCAATACTGGGAGGCGGAGAGCGAGTCGGAGACCACCCGGGCCAAGAACCGCCGGACGATGATCAACGTCTACTGCGAGTAGGAGCCTGCGATGCGCGAGCTGAGACTGGGCGACTCGACCTTCAACCTCGAGGGCGAGCTGGGCCGCGGCGGCATGGCCCGCGTCTGGTTGGCCGCGCGCCGCGGCGCAGCCGGCTTCAACCGGCGGGTCGTGCTCAAGGAGATGCTCCACGCCGGCGAGGCCAAGCCGGAGCGCCTCGACCGCTTCCTGCGCGAGGCGGCGCTGCTCTCGACGCTGCGCCACCCCAACGTCGTCGAGGTCCTCGAGGTCGGCGAGTCGGAGGGCGTCCACTTCATGGTCATGGAGTACGTGCCCGGCCGAGACCTGCGCTCGATCATCGAGCAGCTCGAGGGCACCGACCAGGCGGCGCCGGCCGGGGTCGCGGCGACCATCGGCGTCGCGATCGCCGACGCGCTGACCCTGGCGCACGACTTCATCGGCAGCGACGGCACCCGCCACCGCATCATCCACCGCGACGTCAGCCCGGAGAACATCCTGATCGGCACGCACGGCGAGGTGAAGCTGCTCGACTTCGGCGTGGCCAAAGACCTCGATCTCGCCTCGTTGACCCAGGCCGGCGACCTGATCGGCAAGCCGCTGTACATGCCGCCCGAGGCGTTCGCCGGCGAGTCGCCGACCCCGATGTGGGACATCTACGGCCTCGGCGTGGTCCTCTACCGGTTGCTCGCCGGCCGCAGCCCGTTCGTGCTGCCCCAGCAGAGCGGCGGGGTGATGGCGCTGATCAAGGCGATCACCGATCAGGAGCCGCCGCCGTTGGTCGAGCTGAACCCGGCCGTCCCGCCGGCGCTGGCCGAGATCGTCGCCCACGCGATGGCCAAGGACCCGCGCCAGCGCTACAGCGCCGCCTCCGCCCTGCATCGCGACCTGAAGGAGTGGCTGTTCACCCTGCCGCCGGACGCGCCGCGCGAGATCGGAAGAGCGTCG
>JBFYZW010000767.1:0-2757 GCA_041309305.1 Deltaproteobacteria bacterium
CTCGTCGGCGAGCAGCGCCTCCGCCGCGGCGGCGAAGCCGGCCTGGTCGCCGGCGCGCAGGCGCGCGAGGGCCAGGTCGAGCTGGCAGCTGGGCGCCTGGCCGAGGTGGGCGCAGATCTGCTGCTGCACCTCGACCGCGGCGGCCGGCTCGGCGCGGGCGGCGGCGGCGCGCAGCGCGGCGATCTCGTGCGCGCACGGGCGGGCGAAGATGCTCGGCTGGCGGAAGCGGTCGGTCGCGAGGCGGAGCTCGGCCTCGCCGACCGGGAGCCGATCGAGGGCGGCGTGCCACTCGGCGAGCAGCGCCGCGAGCGGCTGGCCGTAGGCGGCGGCGAAGTCGCCGTCGCGGTAGACACGGGCGAACGGGGCGGTGCCGTGGATACGGAGCAGGTGGCGGACGAATGAGCCGGCGACGGTGTAGGCGCGTGCCGACGGCGCGCTCCAGAAGCCGGTCGGGCTGAGCAGGCGCTCGAGATCGGGGGCCAGCTCGAGGCGGCGCAGCGCCGCCGCCCAGTGATCGAGGTCGACGTCCCCCTCCTCGACGGTGAGCGCCTCGGCGAGCCCCTCGGTCAGGCCCATGTTCGGCCACCACCAGCCCTCGGCCGGGACGTGCAGCGGCGGCGCCGCCCACGCCGCGGCGAGCGCGTGGACGAGCTCGTGTGCCATCACCCGGTGCGGTACGCGCAGATCGTGGACGTGGATCTCGCCCAGCCAGGGCTTGGCGATCTGGGTCGTTCGGCCGCCCATCAGCGCCGCCTTCTCGTCGGCGTTGGCGTAGACGTAGATCGCGATCGGCTCGGCCGGCGTGACGCCGAGTCGGTCGCCGAGCAGCTCGAGGTGGTAGGCGGCCTCGTCGGCCAGCGCCTGCCGCTCGTCGGCGCCAGCGCGGGCTGGCAGGTGCAGCACGGCGCCCGGCACCTCGACGACGACCGGCAGGGCGCGCTCGATGTCGGCGCGGCTGACCCGGTAGCCGAGGCGCGGGCCGAGCGCTGCGTCGTAGAGCGCCGCGGTCAGGACCACGACGGCGCCGGCGGCCGCCAGGCGCAGCCGGCCGAGCTCGACGCGGCGCTGCCAGGCGACGGCGAAGCCGACGAGCAGTGCGGCGCGGACCAGCGTACCGAGGCGGAAGACCACCAGCGTCGCGCCGAGGTTGATGGTCTCGTCGTAGAGGCTGCCGGCGAAGTGGCCCCACAGGTGATCGTAGGCGAAGATCGGCGGCTCGAGGTAGAGGCGGGCGAGCGTCTGGCCGAGCGGCACCAGACAGACCAGCGCCGCGAGGGTCCGCTGCAACGCGCGGCGGGGGGCGACCCGAGCGATGGTCACGCCGAGGAGCGCGGCGTACAGCGCGGTCGGCAGGGGCAGCAAGGCGTAGAAGGCCAGGCCGTCCAGATAGTCGCAGTTGCGCACCCGCAACGCGTTGGCGCTGATCAGCACCAGCGGGGGCACGAGGTGAGCGACCGCCAGGGTCGTCGCGGCGGCGACGGCGAGGCGGAGCCGTGGCGCGACCCGGCCGGCGCCGAGGCCGAGCGCCATCGAGGTCGGCACGGCGAGCAGCGTCACCGCGAAGGCGAACTCGTAGGCGAGCAGGTCGAACAACGGGACGAAGCAGAGCGCGACGCCGAGGCCGAGCTGAGCGACGAACGGCCAGGCGATCCAGACGGGCGGGCGCATCGCTCGCCAGGATAGTCAAGAGCGGTCGCGACCACCAGCGCCAGACGGACGGTCACAAAACCCGATCGCCCAAGCGCGGCTTCGCCCGAGGGAAGACCGAGAACGGGGTGTGCGCGAATCGCGCACCCCCGTTTCGGACGTTGACCGCACACCCCAGCCCGCCTATGCTCGTCAGGTGGACGATCCGCTCGAGAAACGCATCCACCCGCGTACGCCGATCGAGCTGAAGGTCGAGTACAAGAAGCTCAACACCTTCTTTGCCGATTACACCAAGAACATCTCCAAGGGCGGCACGTTCATCAAGACCGATCGGCCGCTGCCGGTCGGCACCGAGTTCATCTTCCGCCTGACCCTGCCGAAGCGCGATCAGCCGTTCCAGCTGCGCGGCACGGTGATCTGGACCAACCAGCCGGCGGCGGTCCAGAACCCCGAGGTCGAGCAGATGGGCATGGGCATCCGGTTCATCTTCGCGACCGACGCCGACCGGGATCAGTTCGAGCTCGAGGTCGAACAGATGATGGTCGCGTCGCTCGGCCCGGAGCTGTACGAGCGGCTGGTGCAGCGCAAGCCGCGCGGCAACTACCCGTCCTGAACGGGGGGCGCGCTTCGCGCACACGCCGTCGGCGGTTTTCCCGCCGGCGAGGCCGCTGATGGCGATCGGGACACCCGTGACCGTCCGCTTGGCTGTTACTCGGCGGCGATCGCGCGCGCCGCCTCGCCGCCGAGTGTGGTCGGCGTGCCGATGGTGATGCCGTGCCGGGCGCCGCTGCCGCCGGGCAACTCGACGACGCGCAGCGAGGGGACGCCGGCGTGCAGGTGGGTGGGATCGTCGGGCGGCGCCTCGGCGATCAGGGCGACCACCCGACCAGCGGCGTCGAGGAAGACCAGGTCGAGCGGCATCAAGGTCTGCTTCATGAAGAAGGGGTGCTCCTCCTCGCGCGGGAAGACGTAGAGCATCCCGTGGTCGGCGGGCAGCGACGCGCGCAGGCGCAGGCCGAGCGCGCGTTGGCGAGGCGTCGTGGCCAACTCGACCGAGAAGCTGACCGCGCCGCGCGCGGTGTGGAAGGTGACCGACGGCGCGGTCGGGTC
>JBFYZW010000768.1:0-6277 GCA_041309305.1 Deltaproteobacteria bacterium
CTCGTCCCCCCGGCAGCCGAGCACGCACCGCCCGGCGCGGCAGATCTCACCGGCGCGGCAATCGGCGAGCGTGTCGCACGGCCGGCCGTCGCCGAGCACCGGCACGGCGCTCGGCTCCGGGGCGCAGGCGAGGAGCATCACCAGTACAAAGGCACGCGCGGCGCGCATGCCGATCATCGTAGCACGGCGCGACCGTCGGCGCTCAACCGCGCGGCGTCCGGCGCCGTCGTTCACAGCGGCGTGATGCTGCAGGCCCCGACCCACTCGCCCGGCTCGACGACGCAGGTGAAGCCCCCCGAGCACTGCTCCAGAGCGACGCAGCTGGAGAAGCAGTGGTTGCCAGCCGGCGTCGGGTAGCAGCCGCCGCCGAAGCCGCACTCCTCGTTGTCGACGCACCGGCGGGTGCAGATCCCGGCCAAACCCTGCTCGTTCGCGGCCAACGCGAGGCACACGCCGCCCGGGCAGTCGGGCGTTGCCCCCGGGGTGGCGCAGGGGATCTCGTAGTCCTCACCGGAGCGCGCCACGCAGGCACCGCGGTCGCAGTAGCCAGACTGTCCGGCGCATTCGACGCTGCGCAGGCAGTCGCCGCCGGCGGCGACGCGGCCGTCGAACACCCGCCAGCAGGCGTCGAGGAGCGTCGGGTGGCTGAACGCCTGCAACCAAGGCATGCAAGGGAACTCGGCGACCGTCGCCAGGCAGGCCTCCGCCACGGCGTGGTCGTAGACCACCGTGCCGAGGCGCACCCCGGCGAAGAGCTTCTCCTCGGTGCACTCGCCGGCCACGAGCGCGGCGGCGCACCCGGCCTCGCCGGTGAACCCCTCGCTGAGCTCGAGGGCGGTGATCTCCGCCGGGGTCGAGCAGCGGTAGATGTACGCGCAGTCGGCGGCGAAGAGGGTCCGGCAGCCGTCGGCGGCCTCGTTCACGGCGCACTCCCCGACACAGGGCAGCGCGACGCACCGCCGTCGCCGGGCGTCCTCCCACGCGTAACCGGGTTCGCACGTCGGCTCGCCGTCAAGTAGCTGGCAGTGATTCTCCGGCGTGCAGGTCTCCTCGGCGCAGGCGGTCGCGCCACCCGCGACGAGGATGATCAACATCGGCGAGCAGGTGTGCGGCAACGGCATCTGGCCCTCCGGTTCGTCAACGACGTGGCACGGCTCTCACATCCCCGGCGGAGTCGGCAGCGGCAGCGCGGTGGCATCGAGGCGCGACTGGTTGGCGACGAAGCGCACGCTGGCGGCGATGCTGGTGGCGAGGTCGAACGCCGGGGCTTGCACGTTGAGACCGATCGGGTTCCTCTCGACCAGGCCGTCGCTGGCGGTGAAGGTCCCCGCGCCGACGACCTGCAGCCCACATTGGGCGCTGTCGCCGACGCGGAAGCGGCGGACGACGATCGTGCCGGAGTGGTGGACGGCCAACCCCGTGCCGAAGCCCTGCCCGGGGACGTCGGCGCAGTCCAACGGCCCGCCGGTCGAGAGCGCCGCGCACTCGGCTGGACGGGTGCGGTCGATCTCGACGTCGTCCAGCAGCAGGGTCGCAGGTGCGGCGTTCGGTGCGTCGGGCAGGTTGGTGGCCCAGGCCCCCACCTCCCGATTGCCGATGATCCGGCCGCGGAGCACGGTGACCCGCGCGCCGTCCTCGGCGACCACCCCGACGCCGTGGCGGAGATCGCTCGCCTGGCTCAGCGTGTCGTGGACCACCACATCGATCGCCTCGAGGTCAGACCCTGGACCGACCGCGCCGAGGCCGAGGTGGCGGTTGCCGGTGAGCAGCGCCCGGTTGACCCGGACCAGCGGGCCGTGCTGGGCGCCGACGGCGAGGCCGAGGTCGCCGCGGGCCTCGTCGCTCAGCGTTCCGCTGATCACCGCGTCGGTGATCTCGAGCTCGGTGCCGGCGTCGATGGCCACGGCGCCGGCGGCGCGGTTGCGCTCCAGGCGGGCAAAGCGCAGCGCGACGCCCGCCGCGTCCTGGACGAGCACTCCCACTCCGAGCTCGCCGCTGGCCGCCTCGCTCCGGTGGTCTCGGATGACCACGTGCTCGCCGGTGACCCTCGCGCCGCCGCCGATCGCCAGAAGTCCGGCGGTACGGTTGCGTTCGAGCAGCACGCGCTGCACCAGGGCGGTCGCGCCGTCGTCGACCTCGAGCCCAGCGCCGCCGAGCAAGGAGGTCGCTTCGGGGGCGGTGTCGCGGACGATCAGGTTGACGAGCGTGGCGGTGGTGTCGTCGCCGACGGCGCCGAACCCGACCGTGGCGGTGCGCTCGATCGACAACCGGTTGGCGGTCAGCTCGGCGCCGACGCCGAGGACGAGACCGTAACCCGGCAGCTCCTCGTCGACCGGTGTGACGTCGCCGATGACCACCCGGGAGAGTGAGCCGCCGCCGGTCCCGTCGGCGAACAGGAGCCCGGCACCCGCGGCGCCGCGCAGCTCCACGCCGACCAGGTGCACCCGCGCGCCCGGGCCTTTCACCCAGACCGCCACGCCGGCGCCGCCGACGCGCAAGCTCGCCAGCCGGAGCCAGCTCTGCCCCTCGGCGACATCGACGGCGCCGACGTCGGTGCCCAGATCGGAGGGGGAGATCACCGTCTCGGCGACGCAGGCGCCGACCACCGCCAGCGACGTGGACGGCAGCAGCCGTTCGTTGAACGTCCCCTTCCCGAGGGCGACGATGCCGGCCGGCGGTACGGCGGCCAACGCCGCGGCGAGCGTGCCGTAGGGCAGGGCGCGGGAGCCGTCGCCGTCAGCCGCGCCCGGCCGGGCGTAGACGATCGGTCCACCGGCGCCGACCGCCAGCGTGCGGATCACGGCCTCGTCGGCGAACTCCTCCGCCGGGCAGGGCATCCCGATCGGATCGCACCCGAGCTGGCCGAGGAACTGAGCCTCTCCGGCCGGGCAGTCGAGCTGCGGCGGCGGGGTGCACGCTTCGAGCGCGGTGAGGGCGTCGATTGACACCGGGACCTGCGCCCAGCCCGGCGGGCAGGACCACGGCGGCAGGACGGGCGAGGCCGGCGCGATTGGTGCCGGCGGTGCAGGCAGCCGGCGGGCAGGGGGCTCAGCGCAGGCCAGCGCCGCCGCGAGGAGCAGAGGCGCAGGGTACCGGCCGACGGTCGCACGCATGAGTTACCCCTCGCGGCACGCGCAACCGCTGGACGTTACCACACCGAAGTCGCACGACAACCTGGACGCGGCGAGCGCGCGACGGGCCGGCTTGCCGTGGTGGCCCACCCCCCGGTACTGTGCCCGCGATGCCCGGCGGCGAGCCGACCACCTGCTCGAGCTGCAGCGCGGAGCTCGCGCCGCGCGCGCTATTCTGCCACCGCTGCGGCAGCCCGCTCCACCCATCGCGCTGCGCCGGCTGCGACCAGGCGCTGCCGCCTGGGGCGCGCTTCTGCCCGATCTGCGGTCGGGCGACCGGGCCGTCGCCGGCCCAGGTCCCGTCGGGCGGCGAGCGCGGGTGGACCGAGGAGCGGAAGCTCGCGACGGTGCTCTTCGGCGACATCTCCGGCTTCACCGCCCTCTCCAGCCGACTCGAGCCGGACGAGGTGCGTGAGCTGGTCAACTCCTGCTTCGCGCCGCTGGCCGGGGAGGTCGAGCGGGTCGGCGGCTCGGTGGTCAAGTACATCGGCGACTGCATCATGGCGGTCTTCGGTGTACCGGTCTCGAGCGAGAACGACGCCGAACGCGCCGTGCGCGCGGCGCTGGCGATGACGGCGCAGCTGCGCGCCGTCGCGCCGGAGATCCGACTGCGATACGGCGCGGACGTCAGCATGCGCATCGGCGTCAACACCGGCGTGGTGATGGTCGGCAGTGTTGGCCGCGACCGACATCGCTTCGACGTGATGGGCTCGGCGGTCAACCTCGCCAGTCGCGTCGAGAGTGTCGCCCGGCCGGGTCAGGTGGTCATCGCCCCGGCGACCTACCGCATCGTCAAGCACCGCTTCACGATCCGACCCCAGGGCGCGGCGACGCTGAAGGGGTTCAGCGAGCCGGTCCCGGTCTACGAGGTGCTCGGTTCCGACGCCGGCGTGGCGGCGCCGGCCGCGGATCTCGACGGGCTTGACGCGGCGATCGTGGTGCGCGAGCGGGAGCTGGCGTGCTTGCGCGACCACTGGGGAGCGGTCGTGGTGCAGCGCCAATCGCGAGTCGTCAAGGTGCTCGGCGATGCCGGCGTGGGCAAGGGGCGGATGTTGCTCCAGCTCCGCAGCGCCCTCGAGATCGACGTCACTCAGCCAGAGCTCCTCACCGCCGCTGCAACCGCCGCTTCGACCGGCAGCCGCCCGCCGCTGGCGATCGTCGGCGACCTGTTGCGCACCCGCTTCGAGCTCCGCGGCGAGGGGGACGCGCAGGCGTCGCGGGCGCGGCTGCGCGCCGAGCTGCTCAAGGCCTGGCCCGCGGGTGACGCGGCGGCCGGGGAACGAGCCGCCGAGGTGCTCGCCGACGCAGCGGGGTTGGGCCTGGTTGACGGCGCCAAGGTGATCGCCCACGGCGCCGCAGGGCCTGGGAGTGACAACGTCGTCGTCGCTGCCTTCGTCGAGTGGCTCACTCGCTTGTGCGCCGACCGGCCGGTGGCGATGCTGCTCCAGGATCTGCACTGGGCTGACGCTACGTCGCTCGCGTTCGTCGACCGGTTACTCGAGGCTGCTCGCGGGTTGCCGCTTTTCGCCGTCCTCGCCGCCCGGCCGGAGATCGTCCAGCTCGCGCCGGGGTGGGACCGGGACGGGGAGGAGGTTGCGGTCCTTCGCCTCGAGCCGCTCACCGAGGCGGAGATGACCGTCTTCCTCGAGCACCTGCTCGCGCCGGTCGACGGCCTGCCGGAGACGATCATCGCGCAGATCTGTGCCCGCGCCGAGGGCAACCTCGAGTACGCGCGCGAGTACGTGCGCCTGCTCGTCGACCAGGGGGCGATCGCCGCCGCCGACGGACCGCGGCCATGGCGGTGGGTCCCGGAGCAGGCGGGGGCTCTCAGCCTGCCGGTGGCGGTGCGCGGGGTGCTGCAGAGCCGCCTGGATCGACTGGGTGCGGCGGAGAAGGAACTGCTCAAGGCGGCGAGCGTCGTCGGCCGGACCTTCTGGACCGGCGCGCTGGCGGCGCTTCAGCCGCACCTGAGACACGCCGAGGTCGGTCCTCTGCTCGGAGTGCTGCACGCCAAGGGGTTGGTCAAGGCACGGCGGCCATCGTCGGTGCCCGGCGAAGAGGAACACCTCTTCCGTTCTCAGACGCTGTGCGATGTCTGTTATGACTCGCTGCCCGCGAGCCAGCGGACCGACGGACACCGCCGGGTCGCCGAGTGGCTGCGCGCCCGCGAAGAGCGTTGGCCGGGAGCCAACGCCGAGCTCGCGGGGCACTTCGCCGCCGCCGGCGACGACGCCGCAGCCCGACCCTTTTGGCTGCTCGACGCGCGGGCGGCGGCCGCGGTGTGGGCCGACGAGGCGGCGCAGCACTCTTACCTGCGTGCGCTCGCCGGTTGGCCCGACGAGGAGGAGCGCGGGGCGCGGGTCGAGGTCTACCGCGAGCTGGCGATGGTGCTCAGTCGACTCGGGCAGCTCGAGCCGGCGCTCGAGTCGTTGGCGGCAGCGGCGGCGGATCTCCGCGCTGTCGCGACCGACGGCGACTATCGCCGCCATGCTCAGCTCTGCCTTGATCGCGCGCTCATCCTCAAGGAGTTCGGACGGATCCATCCATCGCTCGAGGCCTTGAACGAGGGCCTCACCACGATCGGCGACCAACCCGGCGACCTGGTGGCGGTCGAGCTCCTCGGCCGGCGGGCGTTCCAGCGGCTGGAACTCGGAGATCTCGACGGCGCTCGCGCCGACTGCGATGCGGGGCTCGCGCAGGCCGAGGCAGCGGAGCTGCGCGCGGCGCCGTGGCTGCGTGCCAGGGCGAACCTGATGCACACGCTGGGGGGGATCCATCTTCGGCGTGGCGACCTCGACGCCGCCGAGCAGTGCTTCTCGCGTGGGGTCGAGCTTCGTCAGGGAGCCGCCGACGAGACCGGACAGTTCTACGGCCTAACCAACCTGGCCGCGGTCGCTTTTCATCGGGGACAGCACGATCGCGCCATCGCTCACTACCGCGCGGCGTTTGCGGTGGCGTCGCGCACCCACCGACGCAAGCACGTCGTGATGAGCACCTCGAACCTCGGCCAGGCGCACCTGGCCAAAGGTGAGCTCGAGGCCTCGCTCCCGCTGCTCGAGCGTGCCCTCGCCGAGGCACGCCGGTTCGCCTTCACGCACATCGCGGTCGATACCGGCGTGGCCCTGGTGCGCGCCCGCGTCGCGGCC
>JBFYZW010000769.1:0-12933 GCA_041309305.1 Deltaproteobacteria bacterium
GCCTCGTCGAGCGCCTGTTCGGCCCCGGTTTGCCGGAGCCCCACGGGCAAGGGCGGCCGGGGATCGCGGTCCCGCTTGTCGGTGAGCACCGCGCTCTCGCCGGCTCCATCGGGCGCGAGGAGCGCCGCCGCCGAGGGCGGCTGCCGACCGTCCGCCTCAGCCAACGCCGGTCCACCAGCCCAGGCGGAGACCACCGCCGCGGCGCCGACGAGCAACAGCCCGCGCACCGCTACGGCCACGACGCGTTCGACCCGGCGACCCGCGCGCGCTGGCGATCTGCTCTGGCGGCTCACGAGCGGGACGATAGCGCCGGGAATTGAGAAAATCAAAGGTTGCACCCGCGGATGAGGATGCGAATCGGAGCGAGCAGGCCCTATTCGGGTGTGCGCGATTCGCGCGCACCCCGTCAGACGAGCCATCGACGTCTGGTGTCGGCGGGGCAAGAACCGCTCGCGAATGGCATTTGCGAAGCGATGGCGGAGTACATAGGATCGACGTGCCGAAGCGCCTGCGGCAATCGCTCGACTCAGATGCGCCGGCGACCGGGCCCGAGGACGTAGCGCGCCAGATGCGGCCATTGACCCGATGACCCGACGCCTTCATCGTCGCGCGCGCTGCGGCACCTGCGGCCTGCACCTGAAGCTGTGCGTCTGCGACACGCTGCCGCGCCTCGACACCCGCACGCGCGTGGTCATCGTGCGGCACTGGCGGGAGGGGCGGCGGACGAGCAACACCGCTCGGCTCGCGTGCGCCTGCCTGCCCACCTGCAGCGTCGTGACCTACGGCGGGCCGGATGCGGCCTCGTCTCTCGCGCCTCCGTTGCCGTCTTCCTTGTGGCCGGCCAAGACCGCCGCTGCGGTGCTGTTCCCCTCGCCTGACGCCGTGCCGTTCGCGAGCTGGTGCGCGGGGGTGGGGGCGCCGGTGACCCTCATCGTGCCCGACGGCACCTGGGGCCAGACGAGCCGCATCCGGCAGCGGCTCGTCGCGCAGACCGGCCTACCCTGCGTGGCGCTGCCCGACGGGCCGCCGAGCGCCTACCGTCTGCGCGCGATCGACCGGTCGTCGCGCCTCTCGACGCTCGAGGCGCTGGCGCGGGCCCTGGCCGTCCTCGAGGGCCCGGCGGTCGGTGCGGCGCTCGAGCGGGTGCTCGCCGTGGTGGTCGACCGGACGCTGTGGATGCGCGGCCGCCTCGACCGCGCCGACGTGACCGGCGGCATCCCCGACGGCGTACAGCGCCACTTTGCGCCGTGAGCGGGACGCGTGTGGCGCGGCGCGTGCGCAGCGCCGAGCAGGCGTGTTGGCCGGGATGATCGAGGTGCGAAGGCGGTTGCCAGGCGGCCGTGGTCATGCCTTGATGCGCCGGTCGAGGTCGCGGTCGAGGTCCACGATGAGGCACGGCCTGTTCTGGAGCGTTGCGCTGGTGGTGGGGCCCGTCGGGTGTACGGGCCGGAGCGCGATCTGGGACGATGCCGGTGGGTCGGGCGGGGACGGTGACTGCCGGTCGCTGGTCAACCTCGGCTTGGCCGGGCCGTCGCCGATCGTGGTCGCCCAGTGCAGCGGCCCGTACGCGGTCACCGCGCGCGACGGGGCGGGCCGAGCCTGTCCGGTGGCGAGCGCCATCGCCGTGACGGTGACGCGCAGTGGGCAGGCGGAGCTCTTCGCTGACGCCGCGTGCGCGGCGCCGGCGACGGGCGTGACCCTCGCGCCGGGCGCAGGCGGAGGGGCCGGGGAGGGGGTGTTCTACCTCCGTGGCGCCGTCGCGGAGGAGGTCTTGCTCCGGGCCGAGGCGGCCGGCGAGCTCGCCCCGGCGACGCTCGTGGTCACGGTCGCGAACGGGGCACGGCTCGAGCTCTCCGACGACCCGGCGTACGACTTTGGCGCGACGCGCGTCGGTTCGCGCGCGGTGCACCTCGTGCTGGTCCGCAACGTCGGCGACTACCCGGCGCGCGCGCTCGGGCCCAGCGTCTTTCCGTTCGGCTCGCCGTTCGGTTACGGGGGCGCTGGCGCCGGCGGCACCTGCGTCTCTGGCGGCGCGCTGGCGCCCGGCGAGGTCTGCTCGCTCACGCTCGCGTTCGCGCCGGTGGCCGCGGGCGACTTCTCCGACGCGATCAACGTCGGGTACGCCGACGGCTTGGCGATGAGATCGGCAACCCGCGCGCTGACCGGGCGCGGGACGACCTTGCTGCGCGTGCGCCGGGTGACGGTGTCCGACCACTTCGCCTGCGCGATCCTCACCGACGGGTCGGCGCGCTGCTGGGGCCGCAACTACTACGACAACCTGTTTTTCGGCGGCATGCTCGGCACCGGGGACGTCGAGCATCGCGGCGACGGGCCGGGCGAGATGGGCGCCGCGCTGCCGCCGGTCGCGCTGGGCACCGGGCGCACGGTGCAGCAGCTCGCCTCCTCCTACTGCTCCTCGTGCGCGCTCCTCGACGATCACCGGATCAAGTGCTGGGGCGCCAACGCGTACGGTGAGCTGGGGCTCGGCGACACCGAGCCGCGCGGCGACGAGCCCGGGGAGATGGGCGACGCGCTGCCGTATGTTGAGCTCGGCACCGGGCGCCGCGTGCACGCCATCGGGGCCGGCAGCGAGAACTTCTGCGCCATCCTCGACGATCAGACGCTCAAGTGCTGGGGCGCGAATTATGGCGGCGCCCTCGGTCGCGGCGACACCGACCATCGCGGCGACGAGCCGGGCGAGATGGGTGACGCACTGCCGTCGATGGACCTCGGCGCGGGGCGTTGGGCCAAGCAGGTCAGCGGCTTCGAGTCGGGCCTGTGCGCGGTCCTCGACGACGACCGGCTGAAGTGCTGGGGCGGGAATTCTCGCGGCGAGCTCGGGCTCGGCGACACCGAGAACCGCGGCGACGAGCCGGGGGAGATGGGCGACGCGCTGCCGTACGTGGACCTCGGACCAGGGCGCGCCGCCCGGCGTCTTTTGAGCTCGACGCAGTTTCACACCTGCGTCATCCTCGACGATGGCTCGGTCAAGTGCTGGGGCGAGAACACCGGCGGCCAACTTGGGCTGGGGGACACCGAGAGCCGCGGTGACGAGCCGGACGAGATGGGCGCCGCGCTCCCGCCGGTGAGCTTGGGCACCGGCCGCACGGCCACGCGGCTCCTGCTCGGGTTGTACCACACCTGTGCCATTCTGGACGACGACTCGCTCAAGTGCTGGGGCGACGGCGATCGGGGCGCGCTCGGGCAGGGGGACCAGGCGGTGCGCGGCGACGCTCCCGGCGAGATGGGCGATGCGCTGCCGACCGTGAACCTGGGCCTTGGCCTGTTTGCGGTGGACGGCGACGCGGGCACCAGCTTCGCCTGTGTGGTGTTGAACGACGACACGGTCAAGTGCTGGGGCTTCAACAGCTACGGCAACCTCGGGCTGGGCAACACCGCGCACCGCGGCGACGCGGCCGGTGAGATGGGCGACGCGCTGCCGCGCGTCGATCTCGGGCTCGATTGAGGTCAGCTCAGCAGGGGGGCCGCTCCGCCGGGTAGGCGCCTAACGCTGCTTACGACCCGCCCGCAACGGTGGTACCATCGCAGGGTGTACCGGGGGATCCTGGGCCTGACGCTCGCGGCGTGCGCGCCGCCGGCGCACCTCGTTTTGACCGTCGAGGACCCCGACGTCGCGGCGGAGGCCGCGGATCGCCTGTACTGCGGACTCGCCGCCGATGACCTGCGGCGGGTCGATCTCGACCGGGACCTCTCGTTCCCGGTGCGCTTCACCGTGGCGGCGGCCTCTGGTGGCGACAAGACCGTCTTCGTCGAGGCCCGCGCCGGCGAGGTGATCCTCGCCAAGGGCAACGCCGTGCTCGCGTTTGCGCGCCAGGGGACGCCGACCGGGCGCGTTGAGCTGGCGCGCGTCTGTGACGTCGATGACGACTGCTTCGACGAGCTGTTCTGCGACGGCACCGGGTTCTGTCGCGGTGGTGTCTGCGCCTACGAGGACAAGCCGTGCGCCTCCAACTTCGCGTGCGTGATCAGCGAGTGCCTCGAAGAACAGAAGCGCTGCGACGTGCGCGTCGACCACGGCTCCTGCCCTGCCGACAGCTATTGCGACACCGGCGCCGGCTGCGTGGTTGGCCGGCGCTGCCTGGTCGCCGCCGACTGTCAGGATGGCTCGATCTGCAACGGTGAGGAGCAGTGCGTCAACTTCCACTGCGTCGCCGGCCCGTCCCCGTCCTTCGACGACGGGGACATCTGCACGTTGGACGGCTGCAACCCGCAAAGCACGCCCCAGGTGTTCAACGTCGCGCAGGGTGGCCTCGACGGCGCCGCCTGCACTATCGTCGGCTCGGGGCTGGTGGGCATTTGCGTCGCGGCGAAGGGCGGCTGTGTCGAGTCGATGTGCGGCGACGGCGTCGTCGACGACGCGAGCGAGGTCTGCGACGACGGCGCCGACAACAGCGACGCCTACTCCCTCGCGCCGCGGTGCAAGCTCGACTGCACTGGGCTCGCGCCCCACTGCGGCGACGGCGAGCAGGACAGCGGCGAGGCGTGCGACGACGGGGATGCGATGGACGGCGGCAATGGCTGCGACGCCTCGTGCCAGCGCAACGACGTCTGTGGCGACCGGGTTCATCACTACCTGTTCGAGGTGTGCGACGACGGCAACACCGACGGCTGCGACGGCGACTGTGCCGCCGACTGCTCGCGCTACGTCTTCCATGGCTGCGGCGACGGCGAGGTGTGCGGCGCCGAGGTGTGCGACGATGGTGACGCCACCGACTGCGGGGCGTGCAACCACGACTGCAGCGGGCCGGGGAACGGCGGCTATTGCGGCGACGGCGCGGTGTGTGGCGCGGCCGAGGCGTGCGACGACGGCTACAACGACGCCTGTGGCACCTGCAACGCCGACTGCACCGGCCCGGGGACCTGGCACATTTGCGGTGACGGCGATTTCTGCCCCGAGTTCGAGGCCTGCGACGACGGGCCGGGAGAAGGCGAGGGCTGGTGCGTCGATGACTGCAGCGGCGTGCAGACGTGCGGCGACGGGGCCGTCACAGGCAGCGAGGAGTGCGACGATCAGAACGGCGATTCGACCGACACTTGCACCACCACCTGCGCGCGCACCTTCATCCAGCGCGCGGGGTTGTCCGTGCCGGACGGTGGTGGCCGCTCCGGCATCGGGGTCGCGGCGAGCGGCGGGACGCTCGTGGTCGGCGACCAGTGGGACGACGACAACGGTGTGGACGCCGGGGCGGCGCACATCTTCGAGCGCGAGGACGGCGGCGCATGGGCATACGTGCTCAAGCTCCTGGCCGGGGATGGCGCGGCGGACGATCGGTTCGGTGCGGTGTCGGTCAGCGGCGACACCATCGCCGTCGGGGCGTGGGGCACCGACAACCTCGGCCACCCGACCGGCTCGGTCTACATCTTCGAGCGCGACCAGGGGGGGCCGGGGAGCTGGGGGCAGGTACGCGAGATCGTCGGCGCGACCTCAGCGGCGATCGGCGCTCGGGTCTCCCTCGAGGGCGATCGCCTGGCCGTAGGGGCGCTGGTTCGCACCCTTTACATCTTCGAGCGCGATCGGGGTGGGGCGGAGAACTGGGGTGAGGTCATCCACCAGGGCGGCACCGGGGTCACGAGCGGCATGGAGCTTTCCGGCGACACCGCGGTGATCACCGAGCCGGCGTTCATGATGACCCCATACGGGGCGGCCCACGTCCATCAGCGGAGCCAGGGCGGCACCGACACGTGGGGGGAGGTGACGACGCTCGATCCTCCTGTTGGCCAGGAGTCGATCGCGTACGGCAACGGCGCGTCGCTCGATCTCGACACTGCGGTGATCGGGGACAACGATGACGCCGCATTTGTGTTCCAACGCGATCAGGGTGGCACCGACGCCTGGGGCCTGGTTACCGCGGTCGTGCCGTCCGAGGTGGTGTCGGGTACCCGGTTCGGTGCCGCGGTCGCCGTCCGTGGCAGTACTGTGCTCGTCGGTGCTCCGGCGGCCGATGACAGCGGCGTCGACTCCGGGGCCGCGTTCGTGTTTCGTCGCGACCAGGGCGGGGTGAACGCCTGGGGGCAGGTGGCCAAGCTGTTGCCCGATGACGGCGCGGCCGGTGACGGCTTTGGCAGCGCCGTCTGTATGACCGGCACCACGCTGGTGGTCGCCGCCGGCGGCCGCGGCCGCGTGTACCTGTTCGAGCTGCGCTGAGCGCGCTCGCTCACCCAGGGACGCCAGCAATCGGAGCCCCGACCTTGACCGGCTGACCGGGCCCGTGGTCTACGGGCCGAAACCAACTCATTGCCCGCGAGGGGAGCATAACCATGACACTCAGTCGGAACTGGCTCGGCAGTCTCATCGTCGCAGCGATCACGGTGAGCGCGACGACGGCCTCGGCCGCGAAGGTCTTCACCATCCTGGTCGGGGAGAAGGGGACGCCGGCGCTGGAGAACGCCGAGAAGTTGGCCAACGGCGAGACCGTGTTCGCCGAGAACAAGATCCACAAGGCGCTCGGCAAGTTCGAGGAGATCGCCAAGGGCTGCCCGATCTGCCCGCAGCCGCGGGTCTACAACATGCCGGATCCGAAGTGCGATCTCGACCCCGCGACCTTCTGCGAGGTCAACATCAAGGTCGCCGGCGGCGAGTTCGCCGGGAAGGGCGGCAAGGGCAGCTTCGAGATCCCGGGGATCATCGCGACCGAGGTGACCTTGCGCCTGCTCGGCGGCTACGACGACACCTTCAAGACGCGCAACCCGTTCAACACGCCCACGATGATCCAGGGCTTCGTGATGGACGGGAAGAACCACGCGCTGCGTGAGCTGACCATCTCCGGCTTCTTCATGGACACCCAGGGGACCAACACCCACGCCGGCCACGTCACCCTCGGCTACCTCAAGACCAACCGCCTGGTCTTTGCCGACAACACCTTCGTCAACGGCGGCCTGGGCGGGATCGCGCCGCTCATCCGGGCCAAGACCCCGGAGGCCGAGGTCGTGGTGCGCAACAATTTCTTCATCAACAACCGGGTGACGATGGAGGCCGACTGCGCCGGGTGGCAGAACACCTGCAAGCTGTACACCATCGAGGGCAACAGCTTCCTCGGCAATCACCCGCTCAATCCAGATCCCACCTCGGGCACCACCGCGGCGATGTTCATCAAGGAGAACAAGCGGGTGGGCAAGGTCCTGGTCGCGGGCAACCTGTTCGTCTACAACCCGGGCGGCGCCATCAACCCGCACGGGCCGAACGACAAGGGCCCGATCGAGCTCAAGGACAACCTGTTCTTCGAGAACGGCGACCTGTTCGGCGAGAAGGCGCCGGGCGCGGCGGCCATCGTGGTCAAGTGGGGCGGCTTCAAGTCGGACAAGATCCCGTGGAACCTCATCAGCCTCGATCTGATCGAGGACGACTACGAGTGGAAGAACAGCGGCAACGTCGCCCTCGATCCCAAGATCACCTTCGACGCCCCCAAGGGTGGCTGGGCCAGCAGCTACGACGTCAAGGCCACCGCCGGGACCGAGAACAAGATCCGCAGCCTGGTGGGCGCCAACCTCAAGGGCACCTCGCTAACGCCCACCAACGCCTGGGGGCCGAAGAAGTTCGATCCCACCACCCTGCCGTTCCCGCAGGAGCCCAAGGCCGTGAAGTACGGCGTCGACCCCAAGCGGGTCGAGCAGTTCTAAGCATCCTCGCGGCCCGCGCGGGTTGACCCGGACCCCGGTCGACCCCGCGGCTGACCGGGGTGGCGGCAGGCCGGTTCGTCGCTATCTTGTGACCTCCACCAACGGGGGTCACGATGGCCGCGTCGCGCTCGTCCAAGATTGTTCCGTGCGTCTGGCTCGATGACCAGGCCGAGGCGGCGGCTGAGCTCTACACCCGCACCTTCCCAGGCGGGCGGGTGGTCGCGACCTCGCGCTATCCGGAGAGCTTCGACAACCCGGGCGGTCGGCCGCGGGGCAGCGTCCTCACCGTCGAGTTGGAGCTCGCCGGCCAGCGCTTCACGCTGCTCAACGGCGGGCCGGTGTTCACGCTGAACCCGAGCATCTCCTTTTTCGTCCACGTCGACGCGCCCGCTGACGCGGACCGCCTGTTCGCGGCGCTCGCCGACGGCGGCGAGGCGCTGATGCCGCTCGATCGATACCCGTGGAGTGAGCGCTACGGCTGGGTGCGGGACCACTTCGGCGTCACCTGGCAGGTGATCACCGGGCGTCGCGAGCCGGGCGGCGCGCGGATCGTCCCGTGCCTGATGTTCGTCGGCGCGCAGCACGGCCGGGCCGAACAGGCCATGCGCTCGCTTGCCGGCGTCTTCCCCGGCGGCCGCATCGGATCAATCGAACGCTACGCCGACGGCGAGGGGCCGCCCGGCGCCGTGAAGCACGGCCGCTTCACGCTCGCCGGCCAGGAACTCGTCGCGATGGACAGCCACGGCGAGCACCCGTTCGCCTTCACCGAGGCGCTCTCGCTGCAGGTGATGTGCGCCGACCAGGCGGAGCTCGACCGCTACTGGGAGCTGCTCGCCGAGGGGGGCGAGCACGGCCCGTGCGGCTGGCTGAAAGATCGGTTCGGCCTCTCGTGGCAGGTCGCGCCGGCGGCGATGGAGCGCTGGATGTCCGGCGCCGATCCGGCCGCGCGCGACCAGGTGTTCCAGGCGATGCTGCAGATGGGCAAGCTCGAGGTCGGCGCACTCGAGCGCGCCTTCGAGGGGAGGTAGCGACGATGCGGGTGATGGTGATGATCAAGGCGACGCGAAACTCGGAGGCTGGCGCGCTGCCGACCACCGAGCAGCTCGCCGAAATGGTGCGCTTCAATGAGGCGCTCGCTGAGGCGGGCGTCTTGCTCGCGGGCGAGGGCCTGCACCCAAGCCAACGCGGAAAGCGGGTGCGGCTCTCCGGTGGCACGCGGTCGGTCAGCGACGGCCCATTCGCCGAGCGCGACGGCCTCGTCGCCGGTTTCTGGATCTGGCAGGTGGCGTCCCTCGACGAGGCCGTCGAGTGGGTGCGGCGCTGCCCGGATCCGATGCCCGGCGAGGAGTCGGAGATCGAGCTCCGCCCGCTCGTCGAGGCGGAGGATTTCGGCGCCGCGTTGACGCCGGAGCTGCGGGCACAGGAGGACGCGCTGCGAGCCGAGGTCGAGCGGTTGCACGCGCCGCAGGCGCGCGACGCCTGAGGCCTCGCTGCGCCGGCGACCGCCGGCGGGAACGTGCGCAGCAACCCGCAGACCCGCGCAGGTGCCGCGCGCGGCGGCCTTGCCCCTCCAGACCGACGGGGAGGACGCGAGCGCCTCCAACACCGCCGAGGCGTCGTGCCACATCGGCGGCCAACTTGCCGACGACGAAGCGCGCGCCGTGGCCGAGCATGGAAGGCTTCTCCCTGGCGCGGGGCATGGACGCGGTCTATGCTTTCGCCCGGACGTCCGGCAAGATGTCGCGCCGGGGCGTGGCGCCGCGCGGCGAGCGAGGGAGACCCGGCGAGCGCGCCCGCGAGGATCGGAGCCCCATGCGCATCGTCTTCTCGGCCCTGATCGCCATCCACGCCCTCATTCACCTGATGGGCTTCGCCAAGGCCTTCGGCCTGGCGCACCTCGCGCAGCTCAAGAACCCTATCTCGCGCCCGATGGGTGTGCTCTGGCTCGCCGCCGCGGTGGCGATCCTCGCCGCTGTCGCGCTGCTCTGGAGCGAGCCGCGTTGGTTCTGGGTGGTCGGCCTGGCCGGCGTCGTCGCGTCGCAGATCGCCATCGTCGCGTCGTGGGGCGACGCGCGCTTCGGCACGATCGTGAACGTCGCGCTGCTCGCTGCGGCGCTGTTCGGCGCCTTCGCCTGGGGCCCTTTCGGCCTGCGCGCCGAGTACGAGCGGCTGGTCCACGACGGCGTCGCCGAGCTCGCGCGTCGCCCGCCGCCGGCCGTCATCACCGAGGCCGAGCTCGCCGCGCTGCCGCCGCCGGTCCAGCGCTATCTCCGCGTTGCGGGCGTCGTCGGGACGCCGGCGGTGCAGGGCTTCCGCGCCCGCATGACCGGGCGCATCCGCGGCTCGGCGAGCTCGCCCTGGATGCCGTTCACTGCCGAGCAGCACAACTTCTACGACCCGCCGCGCCGCTACTTCTGGCTCGAGGCGACCCGCGGTGGCCTGCCGGTCGACGGGCTGCACGCCTACGGCGAGGCCGACGCGAGCATGCGGATCCGGTTGCTGTCGATCGTCCCGCTGATCGTTCTCGCCGGCCGAGCGTTGATGCGCACCGAGACGGTGACGGTCCTCAACGACATGAGCCTCTTCGTCCCCGCGCGCCTTTTGGACCCGGCGATCCGCTGGCGCGAGGTCGACGCGCGCAGCGCCGAGGCGGTGTACACCAACGGCCCGCACACCGTCCGTGCGACGTTGGTCTTCGACGACGTCGGCGCGCTGGTCGACTTCTGGTCCGACGATCGCCCGGCGCTCAGCGAGGACGGCGTGACGATGCTCCAGCAGCGCTGGTCCACGCCGCTGCGCGACTACGAGACGGTCGGGCCGTACCGGCTCGCGACCCGCGGCGAGGCCCGCTACGCCGCGCCGGAGGGCGAGTACGCCTACATCGAGCTCGAGGTGCAGGAGATGACCACCCAGCTTCTGCCGGTCGGTGAGCAGGGGCGCCCCGGGCCGGTGAGCCCCGGGGAGTGACCGCGCGCCGCGGCGGGCGCGCGCACGAGCCATAGGCGAGGAGGACCGGTGCATACTCCGCAGCAGACGCAGACGCAGCCGGACACGCAGGCGCAGCTCTACGGCCAGAACCAGCAGGACGAGGACCACCTCCGGCTGCTGGTCGTCTTTCACGTCGTCGTCGGCGGGCTGGCGGCGGTGGTCTCGCTCTTCCCGTCGATCCACGTCGCGCTCGGGCTCTGGTTCCTGCTCGACCCGTCCGCCTTCAGCGAGGGCGGGGAGGCGCCGCCGGCGTTCATCGGCTGGCTGTTCATCGTCATCGGCTCGCTGTTCATCCTCGCCGGGATGGTCTTCGCGGCGCTGGTGCTGCTCGCCGGGCGGTTCTTGTCCCGCCGTCGGCGCTACATGTATTGCCTCGTGGTCGCGGGGGTCGAATGCCTGTTCATGCCTCTGGGCACGGCGCTGGGGATCTTCACTATCCTCGTGTTGCTCCGCCCGTCGGTGAAGGCACTCTTCGCCCCGCCGCCCGGTGCGGCGGGCGGTTGACCGGGCCAGTCTCGACGGACGGTCACGGTTGCCGATCGCCAAGAGCGGCTTCGCGCGAGAAGAACGACGCAACCGGGGTGCTCGCCAATCGTGCACCCCCGTTCGGCAGCGCCCCGAAACCCGCTGGCCTCACGGCCAGAGCGAGACGGTGCTCACCTCACCGGCGCGCCTCGCCGGCGGGGTGCCACGCGCGGATGGCGTCGGCAATCTCCTCCGGCGCGGCCTCCTGGATGTAGTGGCCGGCGCCGGTGAGGATCACCGTCCGATGCTCGGGGAAGACCGCCTCGAAGCGGCGCCGCTCCCGATCGCGGAAGGCGATGTCGCGGTCGCCCCAGATGATGAGCGCCGGCTTGTGTGCGAGCGCACCGAGCCCGGCTTCCACCTCGGCCAAAAACGAGCGGCTCGCGCGGATCTCGCGCGGGAAGATTCGCGTCGGCAGGCGCGAGTCCTTGGTCGAGAACGGGCCACGGTAGGCCTGCATCGCGCCGCGCGGGAGCTTCTTGCGCTTGACGTTCATCGGGATCATCAGGTTCACGAAGGCGTTGAGGTGCCGAATGAAGAACCCGCCGATCGGCCCGCCCATCATCGCGGAGAAGCGCTCGAAGTGCTTGTCGCCGTTGACCGGCCACGCCCAGGTGTTGCCGATCACCAACCCGCGGACCTGGCTCGCCCGCCGGGCGGCGACCCACAGGCCGATCGGACCACCCCAGTCCTGAACCATGATCGAGAAGTCGGACAAACCCAGCGCGCCGACGAAACGGTCGAGTACCCGTGCGTGGCTCGCCGGCAAGAAGTCGTAGCCATCCGCGGCGCGGGAGAGACCGAACCCCGGATGATCGACCGCGACGCAGCGAAACTCGCCCTTCAGCTGCGCGACGATGTCGCGGTAGAGGAAGGACCAGGTCGGGTTGCCGTGGATGAACAGGATCGTCGGACCGACGCCCTCGTCGATGTAGTGCAGCGAGTGACCGTCGAGGTCGACAAACCGGCTCGCGAAGGGGAACATCGACCGCGGGACCCACGAGGGGACCTCACGCGTCGCGCTGGTCGTCGTCATCGTGTCTCCGTGCTGTGGTCGCGCTGAAATCGCACGACAACCTGCACGCGTCAACGCATCCGCCGGAGGAGGTCGCCGCCGCGCTGCTCGGCGACCCCACGCCTCTCGTGCGCGCCGGCGGTTGTTGATAGGCTCTCGGCGAGCGGCGCGGCCGCGCGCGCGGGGTGTCGATGCCGGGGCGGGTCGAGACAGACGGGGCAGGGGCGGGCGAGCGCGTGCTGCGGGTTGTGGGCCTGACCAAGCGGTTCGGCGATTTGACCGCGGTCGACGGCTTGAGCATCGACGTGCGGCGGGGCGAGATCCTCGGCTTCCTCGGCCCGAACGGCGCGGGCAAGACCACGTCACTCAAGATGATGTGCGGGTTGATGCGCCCGGACGCCGGCAGCGTCGAGCTCAACGGCGCGCCGCTCGCGGCCGGCCGGTCGCGCGGGCTGCGCGAGATCGGCGTCGCGCCGCAGAACCTGGTCATCTGGGAGACGCTCACCTGCCTCGAACAGCTCGAGCTCGCGGCGCGGCTCTACGACCAGCCGCAGGCCGTGGCCCGGCGGCGGGCCGTCGAGCTGCTCGAGCGCTTCGGCCTGTCCGACAAGGCGCGGCGGCTGGGGCGCACCCTCTCGGGCGGCATGCAGCGGCGGCTCAACATCGCGCTCGGGCTCGTGCACCAACCGGAGCTGCTCTTCCTCGACGAGCCGCAGGCCGGGCTCGACCCGCAGAGCCGGGTGCTGGTGCGCGACCACGTCCAGTCG
>JBFYZW010000770.1:0-3377 GCA_041309305.1 Deltaproteobacteria bacterium
ACCACGCCCGAGGCGTCGGTGGCCGCCGAGTGGCAGTGCACCCAGCCCTGGGTGTGGACGATGTTGGTCAGGCCGGCGCCGGTGCCGCCCACCGGGTAGCCTTCCTTGTTCAGGCGCTCGACCAGCGGCTTGACGTTCTTCTCCTCGCTGCACAGGAACTCGACGTTGTTGCGCGAGGTCCAGCGCAGGTAGCCGCCGCAGAACTGGTCGGCGATGTCGCAGAACAGGCGAATCGTCTCGATGCTGGCGATGCGCGCGGTCGCGGCACGCACGCTCCACAGCTTGTCACCCGACTCGGCGACGTGCAGCATCACGCCGCGCTGCGGGATCTCGTGGTACTTCCACTTGCCGTAGTTCTTCTTGATCACCGGCGGCAAGAACTGTTCGTAGTTCGGGGGTCCGATGTCGGTCAGTCTCTCAGCGCACATGTATCTCCACTCCTTGTGTTCGTCTGGTTGATGGCTCGTCCCTTACGCGTCTTCCCGCTCGTAGAAGATGTAGGGGTTCGTGCGCGGGTGGGTGATCATCTGCGGCACCGGCTCGAGGCCGATGCGCTCGAGGAAGTTCCCCAGCCCGATGCGCTGGATGTACTCGCCGACGCGCTCGCGGTTCTTGCCGTTCTCGGCCCACTCGTCCCAGATGGCCGCGCACAGCTCCTTGATCGCCTCGAGGATGCCGTCGGCGGGCACGAAGGGCACGAGCACCGACGAGAGCAGCGCGCCGCCGATGATCGGCGCCTTGGCGCCGAGCAGGATGGTCGCGCCGCGCTCCTTGCCCGGAGAGAGGGCGCGGTGCAGCACGTTGATGCAGTGCATGCACTTGACGCAGTTCGAGTTGTCGATCGCCAGCTTCTTGCCGTCCCAGCTCATGCAGCGGGTCGGGCAGCGCTCGCAGACGTCCTTCTGCACGTCCACCTTGGCGTGGTGCTGCGCGATCGCGGCCTGATCGACCTGGATGTCGTCCTTCCAGGTGCCAATGATCGACATGTCGGCGCGGGCGACCGAGGCGACGCAGTCGTTCGGGCAGCCGGCCATCTTGATCTTGTACTTGTACGGGAACGCCGGGCGGTGCAGCTCGTCCTGGAAGTCGTGCGTCACCGTGTTGGTGCACTTCATCGTGTCGAAGCAGGCCCACTCGCAGCGGGCCATGCCGTTGCAGCACGACGGCGTGCGCAGGTCCGAGCCGGAGCCGCCCAGGTCGAACCCGGCCTTGGTCAGCTCGCTGAAGATCGGCTCGAGCTCGTCGGTGGTGGTGCCGAGCAGGATGATGTCGCCGGTCGAGCCGTGCATGTTGGTGATGCCCGAGCCGCGCCTCTCCCAGATGTCGCAGATCTTGCGCAGCGCGTCGGTCTTGTAGAACCAGCCCGACGGCTGGTTGACGCGGATGGTGTGGAAGTGGGCGACGTTCGGGAACTCCTCCGGCAGGTCGGAGTAGCGACCGATGACGCCACCGCCGTACCCCATCACGCCGACGATGCCGCCGTGCTTCCAGTGGCCGATCTTGTCCTTGTAGGAGCGCTCGAGCACCCCGAGGAGGTCCTCCGCCTTCGGGTTCTTGCGGCTCTTCTTGATCTCCTTGACGAAGCTCGGCCAGGGGCCCTTTTCGAGCTCATCAATCGTCGGGGTCTTTCTCTCGGTCATCTAGCGGCTCCTTTCATGCGGTGGTTCGAACCCTCTCCGTTGCGGCGCGACCAGGTTCCTCCGGGTCGGCAACAACGGCTGTCTGCGCAAGGGGATGCTCCGCCAGAGATTGGCGGGCTCCCGTTGGTTCCCGATCAGCTCGCGCCAGGCGGCGAAGCGGCTCGCCCGCGCCGCGAAGCCACGCCAAGACGATCGCGGCCGGAAGAGCTCGAGGGCCGGATCCGTCGTCGCGTCTGCTTCCGGCCGGTCCGCGGGCACTTCTCTAATGGCCTGAAAACAAACGAATAATTTTCGAGGTCCGTGCAAGGCCGCTTCTTTTCCTTTGCGAATCCGCGGGCGATCTAGCCCCGGCCCCAACGCCAGTCAATAGATAATGATTTGAAGGCATTGATAAAGGCAATTGATAGGGCGGGGCGGCTCCCGATCCGGGGAGTGGCTAGTCACATGGACGGTCACGATTCCCGATCGCCACAGCGCGGCTTCGCCCGAGGGAAAACCGAAAACGGGGTGTGCGCGAATCGCGCACCCCCGTTTAGGCTTCTCCGGGGCCGGGGCGCAGCCCGGCGCGCAGCCGGAGGACGCGGCGCGCGCTTTCGTCGAGGGCCCGGGCCGCCTCGGGGGAGGAGACGGCGAGCTCCTCGAGGCGTCGGTGGATGAGGCGGGCGGCGCCGGCGTCCATGATGAGCAGCAGGTCCGCGCCGGCCAAAAAGGCGCGCTCGGCGTTGTGCATCAGCTGCTCCTCGAGCCGACCGGCCATCGCGCGGCGGTAGTCGGGGCTCTGGAGCTGCGGCCAGGAGCGCAGGATGCGGCCGAGCTCCTCCTGCTCGGCGGCGTTGCGCTGGCGGACGGTGGTGAGCTCGCGGTGGCGGAGGAAGGCGCGCAGGTCGTCCGGCATCAGGCCGCGGGCGTACAGGTCGTCGGTCATCACCACCGCGTCCGGGTGGTGGGCGCGAACGAGGTCGACGACCCGGCGCGAGAAGCAGGCCGGCTGGTCGTCGAGGGCCGGGTAGGTGATCGAGCTGAGCATCACGCCGTCGAGGCCCTCCACCTCGAAGAACGGGCGCATCCGCGCCTCGAGCTCGGCCCGCGACGAGCGGTCGGTGACCGGGGTGAGGTCGCTGTTGCCGCGCACGTTGTAGCCGGGGAAGTGCTTGGCGATCACCGCGAGCCGGGGGTTCGCCTCGCGCAGCCCGTCGACGTAGGCCTGCGCCCGCGCGCTGACCTCGGCCGGGTCGTCGCCGAAGGCGCGCTCCTGCCGGGCCATCAGCGTGGCGGGGTCGGCGACGTCGAGCACCGGGCCGAGCAGGACGTTGACCCCCGCGGCGGCCAGGCCGCGGCCGGTGCGGTTCCCCTCGCCGCGGATCGCCTCCGGGCTCATCGCCTGCATCTCGCCCGGGCTGGCGAAGTGCACCTCTTCGAAGCCGGGCAGGCGGCGCAGGCGGTTGACCCGGCCGCCCTCCTGGTCGGCGGCGACGAGCAGCGGCGCGCCGCGGCGCTCCTCCTCGTCGGCCACCGTGCGGGCGAGCTGCGGCGCGGTCATCGCACTCAGGTGAGGGCTCGAGACGATGATGCCGCCCGAGCGCGGCGGGTGGCTCCAGTCGCCGTACTCCATGACCACCAGCGCCGCCTTCTCGCGCACGCTCATCCGCGCCAGCTCCTCCTCGATCGTGCCGGCGGTGATCCGACCGGCGCCGGTGGTCCGGGGCGGCGCCGGCGCCGGGCCGAGCTCGCCGAGGT
>JBFYZW010000771.1:0-4348 GCA_041309305.1 Deltaproteobacteria bacterium
CTCGTACTCTCGGTCAGCGGCTGGTGGCGGGCGCGCGGCACCTACGTCCACAACCTCTTCCTCGGCCAGAGCGACTACACCGACATCGGCCGGGCGAGCGACGTGCCGAGCGCTGGGCGCCTGCGCGCGCTGCAGCAGACCGGCTTTCTCGAGCACGGGCTGCGCCTGTCGCCCAAGGGCTCGCTCGGCGAGCGGCTGACGCTGCAGCTCGATCTCGATCTGCTCGAGGGGGTCGTCTGGGGCGACAACGACGCGTTGGCCTCGACCGCGGTCTTCGCCGGCTCGCCGAGCGACACCGGCCGCTTCGGCGAAGCCCTGGAGTCGCTCAAGGTGCGCCGCGCCTGGGCCGAGCTGACCTTGCCGGTCGGCCTGGTGAAGATTGGCCGGCAGCCATCGCACTGGGGGATGGGGCTTTTGGCCAACAAGGGGGACGGGCTCGAGCTCGACTTCGGCGACTACCACTACGGCTCGACCGTCGACCGCATCCTGTTCGCCACCAAACCCTTGAGCATCGTCCGCACCCTCGCCGGCGCCGAGGACACGAGCTCCAACCTGACGCTGGCGCTCGCCTACGACAAGCTGGTCGACGACGATCTGACCATCGCCGATCCGGATCCGGAGCGCGCCTGCACCGCCTGCGCGCCGCAGATCCTGCTCGCCCGCCCCGGCGACGACGTCGACGAGTGGGTCGGCGTGCTGCTCTACAAAGATGAGGAGGCGCGCCTGGTCAGCGCGCGCGATCTCGTGCAGGCCGGGGTTTACGTCGTCTACCGCGCGCAGCGCACGACCCGTTCGCAGGCCTGGGTCATCGACGGGCACGCGAAGGTCCGCCTCGGGCCTCTCGGTGCCGAGACCGAGGTCCTGGCGATCCTGGGTGAGAGCTCGGCGCTGGCGGGCGAGAACCCGAAGCGCCTGCGCATCGTCGGCGGCGTCGGCCGGGCCGGCTGGTACGCGCGCGCCTTCGAGGTCGAGCTCGAGGCGGGCTACGCGCCCGGCGACGACGACCCGCTCGATCCCGACTTCACCGGCTACCCGCTCCACCCGGACTACAACGTCGGCCTGCTCCTCTACGAGGAGGTGCTCGCCGCGCGTACCGCGCGCACCTGGACGGTGGACGGCCGGGGCCTCTGGTCGCGCGGCGGGGTCTACAACTCGTTCTACCTCCAGCCCAAGGTGCGCTGGCGACCGCTGCCGCGCCTGACCGCGCTCGTCGCCCTCCTCTGGGCGCGCGCGGACCATAACGACGGGGCGCTGTGGGCGATGGCCCGCGAGCCGGAGGGCGGCGAGCTCGATCTCGGCTACGAGGTCGACGTCGTGCTGCGCTACGATTTCCTTCACTACGCCCACCTCAAGCTCGAGAGCGGCGTCCTCCTCCCAGGCATCGCGTTATGGAAGGACACCAACGCCGACCTGCGCATCGGCGAGCGCGACCGCGCCGAGGTCGCCTACACGGTGCAGGCGCGGCTCGGGGTGGTGTGGTAGCTGCGCGTGGTGTGCGGCGACGGTGAGCTTGACCTAGCTTCGCCGCCTGGGCGATGGTGCGCGCGGACCTCTTCTCGGGAGCAGCGATGCGGAGCAGCTCTGTCTTCGGCGCGACGCTGGTGGTGTGTCTGGGCGGCTGTCTGGCCGGTGGGGACCCGCTGGTCGGGCTGGCACCGAGCAACCCGAGTGATCTCGGCCCGCGGATCGTCTGGGATCTGTTCGCCGAGCCGTTCCCCGAGATCCCGTTCCCCAACGACGTCGGCACCCGGCCGGATCTGACCTCGGGCAGCGGGCGGCGGATCAACGTCAGCCTGCAGGCGGCCACCGCGCACGAGCGCAAGCTCAGGCGGCTCATCAATGAGCTCGAGGGCTTCGGCACCTACGCGCCGCTGTGGCTGCGCTTCGAGGGGCGAATCGATCTCGAGGAGCTGGTGCGCGTGCAGCGCAACGACGATCCGACCGACGACGCGGTCTACGTCGTCAACCTGAACCCGCGCTCGGCCGACTACGGCCAACCGATGCTGCTCGACTTCGGCGACGGGCGCTTCCCGGTGACCGTGGAGCGGACCGACAACTACTTCCGCAACGATCCGCGGGCCGCCGGCAGCAACCTGGTGTTCGAGACCGTGGCCGAGGTCGATCTGAACGCCAACGGTCGGCTCGACCCGGAGGAGGACACCGACGGCGACGGCGTGCTCGACCAACCGAACCTGTGGGGCACCGTGCTCGGCGATCCGGGGCGGATGGACCCGTTCCGCGATCTCATCACCTTCTACGAGCTCGAGACCGACACGCTGATCCTGCGCACCGTCTTCCCGCGCGACGAGCTGTCGACCTACGCGGTGATCGTCACCCGGGCGCTGCGCGGCGCCGAGACCGACTCGCCGGTGCGCTCGCCGTTCGCGGCGGTGAATCACATCCAGCAGACCGCGGCGCTGCGGCCGCTGGTCGAGGACGGCATCCTCGACGCGCTCGGCGTCAGCCTCGGCGACATCGCCTTCGCCTGGACCTTCACCACCCAGGCGGCGATCGCCGACCTGGAGGCGCTGCGCGCCGGGCTCTACGGCCGCGGCCCGTTCGCCGGCCTCGCGCAGGCCTTCCCGGCCGCGTTGAGCGTGGTGCCCGAGATCGAGGATCCGGCCTACGGCGAGAACCCGTACGTCCTGACCACCGAGCGGCTGCTCGACGCGCTCGGTGACGACGCCTTCCTCGACGCCGTCGGCCTCGATCCGGACACCGCGGAGCCGACGCTCGAGAGCTACCGGGACTTCGTCGCCTACTTCGCGATGGGGCGCTTCGACAGCCCGGCGTTGATCGAGAACGACGACGGGACCTTCCGCCTGAATCGCACCACCGGCGCGCTCGAGGTCGACCGGGAGACGGTCTACCTGGTCTGCTCGGTGCCGCGGACCCGGCCGGGCTTTGCGCCGCCGTTCCCGGTCATGTTCTACAGCCACGGCTACACCTCGTCGCGCTTCGAACTCTTGGGCTTCGGTGGCTCGCTGGCGCGCTTCGGCATCGCCACCTGCGCGATCGACGCCTACGGTCACGGGCTACCCGCCTCCGACCTGGTGATCGCCATCGTGCGCAACCTGCTGCTCGAGAAAGGGCTGGTGCGCTTCGCCGACGAGGTCTTCTCCAGCCGGGCGCGCGACCTCAACAACGACGGCGCGACCGACTCGGGCGGCGACTTCTGGACCTCGAACACCTTCCACACCCGCGACGTCGTGCGCCAGTCGGCGATCGACTACATGCAGGCGATCCGGGTGATGCGACAGTTCGGCCAGGCGACGATGCCGGCCGACGTCGACGGCGACGGGCACAACGAGCTTGGCGGCGACTTCGACGGCGACGGCGTCGCGGACCTCGGCGGTGACGTGCCCTACTTCATCTTCGGCCAGTCGCTCGGCGGCATCATGTCGGGGGTGGTCGCGCCGCTCGAGCCGCACGTCGTCGCGGCCGCGCCGACCGCCGGTGGGGGCGGGCTGGTCGATCTGGCGCTGCGCAGCCGGCAGGGTGGGGTGGTCCAGGCCGTCTACCTGCCGCTATTCGGGCCGCTGATCGTCGGCCGGGAGGGGAGCCAGGGGCGGGTCGAGCTGTGCTTCGATCTGCTCGACGTCAACTCCGAGGAAGAGGTCCGCTTCGCGCGCGTGCCCGACCCAGCAGCGGGCAAGACCGAGAGCCTCGGGGTCGGCGACCGGGTGCGGGTCATCAACCTCGACAACGGCGAGACCGACGAGACGACGCTGCGCGAGCCGGTCGGCGGCGCCCCGGTCGGGTTGTTCCGCCTGCACGTCGCGGCCGATCGCGATGACCGACTGCGGCTCGAGCTGTTCCGCGCCGGCGCCGCGGCGCCCTACCGCACGGTCGAGACGTTCGAGACCCCCGACCTGGAGGAGGTGGGGTTCCAGGGCGAGGTGATCCGCGTCGGCGACACGCTGCGCGCACTGCAGGAGGGGTTCGGCCATCGGCGCGGCACGCCGGGCTTCCGGCGCCTGTTCTCGATCGCCCAGATGGTCGTCGACGCAGCCGACCCGGTGAGCTTCGCGCGGCTGCACCACCAGCCGGTGGCGATGCGGCCCGATCGGCCGACGCCGACCAACCTGCTGGTGGTCAACACCGTCGGCGACATGAACGTGCCGATCAACACCGGCATCGCCCACGCGCGCGCCGCGGGCCTGATCGGCGTGCGGCAGATCGATCCGCGCTACGGCAAGAGCGAGGATCAGGTGTTGATCGACAACTTCGTGATCGAGGGCCTCGAGGGGCTGCGCCGCTTCGACGGCGCGCCCTGTCGCCACGACACGCGGGCGATCCTCTTCGACGTCGACGAGGCCTCGGGCGGACTCGATCCGGAGCAGGGACC
>JBFYZW010000772.1:0-3404 GCA_041309305.1 Deltaproteobacteria bacterium
AGGTTCCGGCCAGTGAGGCTCCGAAGGAGGACGCATGCGCGACAGCTTCTCCACCCGGTCGACATTGGTCATCGGCAAGACCCGCTTCGACATCCACGACCTCGGCGCGCTGGCCAGGCAGCACCCGCGGGTCAGGACGCTGCCGTACGCGCTCAAGATCCTGCTCGAGAACCTGCTGCGCCACGAAGACGGCCGCGTGGTCGAGCGCGCCTCGATCGAGGCGCTGCTCGCGTGGGACCCGAGCGCCGAGCCGAGCGCCGAGATCGCCTTCCACCCGGCGCGCGTGCTCTTGCAGGACTTCACCGGGGTGCCGGCGATCGTCGACCTCGCGGCGATGCGTGAGGCGCTGCGCGCGCTCGGCGGCGACCCGGCGAAGATCAACCCGCTGCAGCCGGTCGATCTGGTCATCGACCACTCGGTGCAGGTCGACCGCTTCGCCAGCGCCACCGCGCTCGGCGACAACACCGCGATCGAGTTCGAGCGCAACCAGGAGCGCTACCGCTTCCTGCGCTGGGGCCAGGGCGCCTTCGCCAACTTCCGCGTCGTCCCGCCCGGCACCGGAATCGTCCACCAGGTGAACCTCGAGCACCTAGCCCAGGTCACCTTCACCAAAGGCGCGCTCGCCTACCCCGACTCGCTGGTCGGCACCGACTCGCACACCACGATGATCAACGGCCTCGGCGTGCTCGGCTGGGGCGTCGGCGGCATCGAGGCCGAGGCGGCGATGCTCGGCCAGCCGGTGTCGATGCTCATCCCCCAGGTGGTCGGCTTCCGACTCGAGGGCAAGCTGCCGGCTGGGGCGACCGCCACCGACCTGGTGCTCCACGTCACCCAGGCGCTGCGCCAGCGCGGCGTGGTCGGCAAGTTCGTCGAGTTCTTCGGTCCGGGCGTCGCGGCGCTGCCGCTCGCCGATCGCGCGACCATCGCCAACATGGCGCCCGAGTACGGCGCGACGATGGGCTTCTTCCCCATCGACCGCGAGACACTCGCCTACCTGCGCCTGACCCACCGCTCCGACGCGCTCGTCCAACTGGTCGAGGCCTACAGCAAACGCCAGGGCCTCTTCCTCGACCCGGACGCGCCCGAGCCGACCTACTCCGACCTCCTCTCGTTGCGCCTCGACGAGGTCGAGCCGTCGATCGCCGGGCCGCGGCGGCCGCAGGATCGCGTGCCGCTGCGCGAGGCCAAGGCCCAGGTCACCGCCGCGTTGGCCGCCGCGCCGGCGGCGAGCGCCACGCTCGAGGACGGCGGCGCGCGCTACGCGCTCGACGACGGCGCGGTGGTCATCGCCGCGATCACTTCGTGCACCAACACCTCGAACCCGGCGGTGATGATGGCCGCCGGGCTGCTCGCCCGCAACGCCGTCGCCCGTGGCCTCACACGCCGGCCGTGGGTCAAGACCTCGCTCGCGCCCGGCTCGCGCGTGGTCACCGACTACCTCGCCGCCGCCGGGCTGCTCGAGCCGCTCGCCCAGCTCGGCTTCGCGGTGGTCGGCTACGGCTGCACCACCTGCATCGGCAACTCCGGGCCGTTGCCCGAGCCGATCGCCGCGGCGGTCAAGCAGCACGGGCTCCGGGTCGCCGCGGTGCTGTCCGGCAACCGCAACTTCGAGGGGCGGATCAATCCGCTGACCCGCCTCAACTTCCTCGCCTCCCCACCGCTGGTCGTCGCCTACGCGCTCGCCGGCACGACGCTCATCGACTTCGAGCGCGACCCGCTCGGCCACGGCGCCGACGGGGCGCCGGTGTTCCTGCGCGACCTGTGGCCGAGCCCGGCCGAGGTGCAACAGGCGATCCGCGCCAGCGTCAAGCAGGAGCAGTTCGCACACCAGTACGCGCGCGTCTTCGACGGCGACGAGCGCTGGCGCGCGCTCGACGCGCCGGCGAGCGAGTTCTTCGCCTGGGACGAGGCGTCGACCTACGTCCGCCGGCCGCCCTTCTTCGCCGACCTGGCCCGCGCGCCGGCGCCGCTCGAGGACATCGTCGGCGCGCGGGTGCTGGCGCTGCTCGGCGACAGCGTCACCACCGATCACATCTCGCCGGCCGGCTCGATCCCGGCCGATGGCCCCGCCGGTCGCTACCTGGTCGCCCACGGCGTCTCAGCCAAGGAGTTCAACTCGTTCGGCGCGCGGCGCGGCAACCACGAGGTGATGATGCGCGGCACCTTCGCCAACATCCGGCTGCGCAACCAGATGGTCGAGCGCGAGGGTGGCTACACCCGCCACCTGCCCTCCGGCGAGGTGCTGTCGATCTACGACGCGGCGATGCGCTACCAGGAGAGCCGGACGCCGCTGGTGGTCCTCGCCGGCGCCGAGTACGGCACCGGCTCGTCGCGCGACTGGGCGGCCAAAGGCACCCGCCTGCTCGGCGTGCGCGCGGTGATCGCCAAGAGCTTCGAGCGCATCCACCGCTCGAACCTGGTCGGCATGGGCGTGTTGCCGCTCCAGTTTGCCGCCGGCGAGGACGCCGCGTCGCTCGGCCTGACCGGCGACGAGGAGTTGACCGTGCGCGGCGTCGCCGCCGGCCTGCACCCCGGCCAGACGCTCACCGTTGAGGCGCGCCTACCCGACGGCGCGACGCGCAGCTTCTCGGTGCGCGTGCGCATCGACACGCCGAACGAGGTCGACTACTTCCGCCACGGCGGCATCCTGCCCTACGTTCTGCGCCAGCTGCTCGGCCCGGGCTGAGGCCGCTCACGAGGCCGCCCGCAGGCAGACGCGCGCCGCCTCGAGCTGCTCCGGCCGGCAGTAGACGCGCGACAGCGCCACCACCTCGTCGAAGCGCCGGTAGAGCGGCGTGTACTCCTCGATCCGACTCAGCCGGCCGCGCTCCGGCTCGTGCACCAGCAGCGGGAAGGTCTGGTCGCGCTTCTTGAAGTACTTCGAAAGCACACCGCGCGAGCGGACGCGGAAGAAGTCGATCTCGGCGCGGCGCAGCCGCTCGTCGAGGGCGACGTCCTCGGGCGCCTCGCCGAAGCTGTGCGTCTCGACCAGCAGGCGGAACCCCCGCCGCCGGACGAGCATCGTCGCCCACGGGTCGCGTGAGCGGCGCAGGCTCGACCAGAGGTGCACGTCGTCGGTCTCGAGGTAGCCGTCGACCGAGGCCGGCAGCCGGTACTCGCCGCTGTCGTAGAAGCGCAAGAGCAGGTTGTCGAAGCAGATCGCCGTGTGGTGGTAGTAGACGGCCAGGAACATGTGGTAGCGCGCGAGCAGGAAGTTCTCGAACGCCCACACCCCCTTGTGCTGCAGCGCCATCAGGCGCCGCCCCTCCCACTCGACCACCCCCAGGTTGTTGACCAGCCAGGCGCGATCGAAGTGGCCGTAGCTGACGCCGCAGTAGTAGGCGTCGCGGCGCAGGTAGTCCATCCGGTCGGCGTCGAGCTCGCTCGAGACCACCGGGCTGAGC
>JBFYZW010000773.1:0-5988 GCA_041309305.1 Deltaproteobacteria bacterium
TCGACGCGAAGGTGATCTTCTTCAGCCCGCCCTTGAGCTGCGAGAGGAAGGCGGTGTACTGGCTGACCGGCAGTGGGCTCTGGTCCTCCTCGTCGGAGATGATGATCACCGCCAGGCGAGCTCCCTCGCGCAAGAAGCCGGCGTTGTGCCCCTCGAGGTTCGGGGTGGTCAGGGCCAGGCGCACCGCCTCGAGGCCCTGCTCCTGCGTCGAGCCGCCGGTGCCGACCGCGACGTTCTTCTTGAAGCTCGCCTCGAGCTCGGCGGTGCCGGGCTGGAGGATGCGCACGTCGCCGGCCAGGCGCCCGGCCTTGGTCTCGTAGTCGACATCGGTGGTGATCACGCCGACCTGGAAGTCGAGGCCGGAGTTGGCCAGCGTCGGGAAGAAGTTGTCGAAGTTGCGCGCCAGGTTGGCCTGCTCCTCACCCATGCTGCCCGAGTCGTCGATGACGAACAGGATGTCGACCGCCGCCTTCGCCGGCTGGCCGGGCACCGAGTGGCAGGCCTCGGTCCTGTCGAGCGCGTCGAACGACTTCTGCGCGTTGTCGCGCACGAAGTCGCGCACCTGGTCGGAGAGCTCCGCCTTCTTGGCTAGCTCGGGGATGAGGCTGAAGTCGAGCACCGCGCGGGCGAAGGTCGCGCCGTCCGGGCCGGTCCAGAACTTGGCGATGGTCACGCCGGACATCGTCTGCGCCGAGAAGGTCTTGATCGCCTGCTCGACGTGCTGCTCCTCGCTCGAGGCGGTCATGTCACCGGCGGTGGTCGAGGCCATGTAGTCCTTCATCAACGACGCCGAGTAGACCTCGAGGATCTTGGCGATCTCGGCCCGGGCGCGGTTGCCAGCGGTCGCCTTGGCCATCTCGAGGTTGCGGATGCCGGTCACCATGCCGACGCCGACCAGCACCTGCTGGTCGCCCTCCTTGAACGAGCCGCTGCCCTTGTAGACCCACTCCGGGACGTCACCGGCGACCGGCAGCTTGTAGAGGTACTTGGGCTGCGAGCAGCCGGCGGCGAGCGCGAGGATGGCCAACGCGACCAGGTACGAGGTGAACCGTTTCATCGTCTGATGCCCCCTGATGGTGTGGATTCGCTCGCGGGATGGTTTATCAGCCGGCCGCTGGGCTGGCAATCGGTCGCCCGGCGCGCCCCGTTCCCAACCGACCCCGACCCGCGCTATAAGACTGCGCCTTCGGGCAGGAGCCAGTGATGAGCGAAGCGAAACTGACGCTGGGGATCGACGTGGGCTCGGTGAGCGTGGCGCTGGCGCTGTGCGACGCCACCGGGGCGCTGGTGCGCTCGGCCGCCGCGGCCCACCGCGGCGCGATGCGCGAGTGCCTCGAGCGCCTGCTCGGCGAGATGCCGCTCGCCGACGTCGGCCACGTCGCGCGCACCAGCTCGACCCCCGACTGGGTGCAGGCCGTCGCGGTCGATGCGACCGTGGCCAACATCACCACCGTGCGGCGTTGCCACCCCGAGGCGCGCAGCCTGATCGTCGTCGGCGGCGAGCGGTTCAGCCTGATCCGCTTCGACGCCGAGGGCAACTACCGCGAGACGCGTGGCAACAGCGCCTGCGCCGCCGGCACCGGCAGCTTCCTCGACCAGCAGGCCGAGGTGCTCGGCATGGGCGACGCGGCCCACCTCGCCGACGCGGCCCAGCAGGCCACCGGCACGCCGCCGAAGATCGCCTCGCGCTGCGCGGTGTTCGCCAAGACCGATCTGATCCACGCCCAGCAGGCCGGACACTCGCGCGCGGCGATCTGCAGCGGCCTGTGTCACGGGCTGGCCAGCATCGTCGCCGACCGGGCGCTGGCCGGCGAGCCGCTCTTGCCCCCGGTGGTCTTCGCCGGCGGCGTGGCCCACAACCGCGCGGTGCGCGAGGAGCTGGAGGCGCTGTGCCGCGTCGAGCTCGTGGTCGACGACGAGCCGCACCTGTACGGCGCGTGGGGCGCGGCGCTGGTCGCCAACGCCACCGACGAGGCGCGGCTGACCGGGCCGTGCAGCCGTGCAGCATTGCTCGGCCACGAGACCGAGGTCGCGCCGCCGGGCTTCGCGCCGCTCACCCTGACCCTGTCGCGCTACCCCGACTTCGCCGGGGTCGAGCAGCTCCGCCACCGGCCGGCCACGCCGCCGGGCGCGCCGGAGGTCGAGGTCGACGTCTACGTGCCGGTTCAGTCGGGCAGCGAGTGGTCGGCGGTGCTCGGCATCGACATTGGCTCGACCAGCACCAAGGCGGTCCTGGTCAACGCCGGTCGTCAGGTGCTGGCCGGCTTCTACACCCGCACCGCCGGCCAGCCGCTGGCCGCGGTGCAGGCGATCCTCGGCACGATCGTCGAGTGGAGCGCCGCCCGCGGCTTGACGGTGCAGATCACCGGCGCCGGGACGACCGGCTCCGGGCGCAAGCTGATCGGCGCGATCATCGGCGCCGACAAGATGATCGACGAGATTACCGCCCACGCGCGCGCCGCCTGCGAGCTCGACCCGGACACCGACACGATCATCGAGATCGGCGGCCAGGACGCCAAGTTCACCACGCTGCGCCGCGGCACGGTCACCGCGGCGGTGATGAACACGGTCTGCGCCGCGGGCACCGGCAGCTTCATCGAGGAGCAGGCGCGGCGCCTCGGCTGCGCCCTGGCCGACTACCCGGCGCGCGTCGACGGGGTGGCCGCGCCCCTGGTCAGCGACCGCTGCACCGTCTTCATGCAGCGCGACCTCAACCACCTGCTCAAGGCCGGCCGCTCGGTCGACGAGGCGCTGGCCGCGGCGCTGCACGCGGTGTGCGAGAACTACCTGCAGAAGGTGGCCCGCGAGGGGGCGATCGGCGAGCACATCTGTTTCCAGGGCGCGACGGCGAAGAACCGCGCGCTGGTCGCCGCGTTCGAGCAACGCCTCGGGCGGCCGATCAACGTCTCGCGCTACTGCCACCTGACCGGGGCGCTGGGCACGGCGCTGCTGGTGCTCGAGGAGCAGCCGGCGCGCACCGCCTTCCGCGGCCTCCAGCTGTGCGGCGAGGCGATCCCGCTGCGCAACGAGGTCTGCGAGCTGTGCGCCAACCACTGCAAGCTCGTGCTGGCCGAGGTGCGCGGCGAGCCGGTGGCCTACGGCTTCCTCTGCGGCCGCGACGTCGAGGTCGAGCGCTACGTCTCGACCAACCGCTCGGGCTTCGAGCTCGCCGGCGCCCGCCGGCGCGCCTTCCCGCCGCCCGAGGTGCAGCTGCCCGACTCGGCGCCGACGGTCGGTCTGCCGCACGGGCTGTTCATGGTCGAGGACCTGCCGCTGTGGCGGGCCTTCTTCGCCCAGCTGGGCGTGCGCACCGTCTCGAGCGAGCGCTTCGCCCGCGGGGTGGCGCTGGGCAAGACGTTGTCGCGCGCCGAGTTCTGCGCGCCGATGCACGCCTGGCTCGGCCACGTCGCCCACCTGGGCGAGAAGGTCGACTGGGTGTTCGTGCCCACCTACCTGGAGGCACGGCACAGCCAGGCGCAGGCGCGCCGGCAGTACTGCTACTATACGCAGTACGCCAGCGCCCTGGCGGCCGACAACCTGCCGCCGGCAGTGCGCGCCAAGCTGCTCAACCCACTGATTACCCCCGGGATCGCCGACCTGCAGACCAAGGCGCGCCTGCACGCCGCGCTCCTGCCGGTGCTGGGCGAGTCGCTGTCGTTCGGCCAGGTGGCCAGCGCCTACGACCACGCGCTGGCGATCGACGAGGAGGGGCGGCGCCGTCTGCGCGACGCCTTCCTCACCGAGCTGGGCACGAGCGAGGACGTCTCGGTCGTGCTGCTCGGCCGGCCGTACTCGTGCCTGCCGACGTCGATGAACAAGCGCATCCCCGAGCTGCTCGCCGCGCTCGGGGTCAAGGTCTTCTTCCAGGACATGGTGCCGACCCACCGCGAGCAGCTGCGCGAGATCGAGGAGCTGCTCAAGCTCGAGCATTGGAACTACGCCGCCCGGCTGCTCGAGGTGGCGCTGACCGCGGCGAAGACGCCCGGCCTCTACCCGGTGCTGGTCACCAACTTCAAGTGCGCGCCGGACAGCTGCACGATCGAGTTCTTCCACCGCGTGGTCGACGCCTACGCCAAGCCCTACCTGATTCTCGAGCTCGACGAGCACGACTCGGCGATCGGCTACGAGACGCGGCTCGAGGCGGGCGTACGCGCCTTCCGCAACCACCACCGCGGCGACACGGCGCGGGCCTTCCGGCCGACGCTGCCGCTCAACCCGACCCTGAGCCACGCGCTCGGCGGCCGGCACCTGTTCTTGCCCAACTGGGATCCGCTCTCCTGCGCGCTGGTCGCCGCCAACCTCGAGCGCGAGGGGGTGACGGTGACGGTGCTGCACGAGGACGAGGGGACCATCGGCCGGAGCCTGAAGCACAACAACGGCCAGTGCATCCCGCTCAACGCCATCGCCCAGTCATTCGTCGAGACGGTGCAGGCGATGAACCTGCCGCCGGCGAAGACCGCGCTGTGGATGATGGAGTCACAGATCGCCTGCAACATCGGCATGTACGGCGGGATGATCAAGGCGCTGCTCGAGAACCTCGGCGCCGGTTTCGGCGATGCGGCGATCTACGTCGCCGACATGACCAACATCGAGATCTCGATGCGCGCGGCGATGAATACCTACTTCGCCTACATGTTCGGCGGCATGTTGCGCCGCCTCGGCTGCCGCTTCCGCCCCTACGAGGAGCGCGCCGGCGAGACCGACCGGGTGATGGCCGAGGCGCTCGAGACCTTCCGCCAGGCGATGCTCGGCCGGCGCGACAAGCTCGAGGCGGTGCGGGCGGTGGTCGGGCGCTTTTTGGCCATCCCCACCCGGCCGCGCAACCGGCCGAAGGTCGCCATCTTCGGCGACATGTACGTGCGCGACAACGACGTGATGAACCAGGGGCTGGTGCGCTTCATCGAGGCGCACGGCGGCGAGGTGATCACCACGCCGTACACCGAATACGTGAAGATCATCGCCGCCGCCTACTTCGACAAGTGGCTGCGCGAGGGCAAGTACGTCACCTGGGCGACCAACCGGGCGCTGCTCGCGGCGATGGGCCACCTGGAGAAGGACTGCCTGGTCGAGTTCGAGCGGGCGCTCGGGCCGCTGCGCGTCGAGGAGAAGCCCGACACCGGCGCGATGCTGGCCCGCTTCGGCGTCACCGATCGCCACACCGGCGAGAGCTTCGACAACCTGCTCAAGATCGCCCACCTGCTGCAGCTCGATCCCGACATCGCGCTGTTCGTCCAGGCCAACCCGGCCTTCTGCTGTCCGTCGCTGGTCACCGAGGGGATGGCCCCGCGCATCGAGGCGGCCACCGGGGTGCCGGTGGTCACGGTCACCTACGACGGCACGCCGACGCCGAAGAACCAGGTGATCGTTCCCTATCTGCACTTCAGCCGCCGCGGCCGTGCCGCGGCGGTCGAGGCTCACCCGGCCTGAGTGGTGCGCGCCGGCTGCCACTGGTCGTGGCCGAGCAGCGGCCGCGCCGCGTCGAGGTCGGTCGTCTGCCAGGCGTCGTCGCGCCACTGCCAGACGCGCACCACCTCGCTCGCACGGCCAGGCCGCGTGACGGTGAGCGCCGCGACATCGGCGTAGACGGCCAGGTGCAGCGCGAGCGTCTGCACCGCGCCGCGGCGTAGCTCGGCCTCGACGGCGCCGAGCGCCGCGAGCAGCGCGGTGAACAGCGCGCCGTCCGGCGCCAGCGCCGCAGCCCAATGGGGCGCGAGCGGCGGCGGTGGCGCCACGACCCGGTCGGCCGGGACGATGGCGAAGAAGCAGCGGGCCAGGAGCCGGTCGCCGAGGACGTAGAACGACAGCTCGGGCCAGCGGCGACCCAGGTCCACCTCGCCTCGGGCGATCCTCTCGCCCAGGCGTTGCCAGACCGGTGCGAACGCCTCGTGGAGCGCCGCGGCCAGCGGGTCGGCCGGCAAAGCGGCCGGTGCGGGCGCGGGAGCGGGCGCGGGTGCTGGCGCAGGCGCGGGCGAAGGCACAGCGTCGGCC